>CAVJSA010000004.1:0-65722 GCA_963651875.1 Lachnospiraceae bacterium
TCATGCTTAAATTTTAGCACATTGAAATTTGTTTGTCTTTAAAATAATGATGGGGGTTGTCCATTCTTTTTGGACAGCCCCATCTACTTACGGAAATAGATTGTCGGGTCGAGCCCGACAATGACAAAAAAAAGAGTGCGGCAATGACAAAAAAAAGAGTGCGGCAATGACAAAAAAAAGAGTGTGGCAATGACACGGAGAGTTGTTATTCTTTCTGACAGACTGAGTTAAGATTGCCGTTTTTCTCCCGACAATGCCTCTATAAAACAAATCTGTTAAACAATCCCTTTCTTATAGCCTATGTTAAAAAATAACGAAATAAAAGTTAGCCTCTGCGTGCCGGTTTGCAATACTGCTGAATATCTTGATTTTTGCTTAAAAAGTATTGCTGCCCAGGACTTTGAAGATTTTGAAGTTATAATCGTTGAAGACGAAAACGATAATTGTCAAAAAAAGGTATTAGAAAAATCTGTTCAAAAGATTATAAAAGAATTTAAAAAGCAGATAAAAGGGTGCAGAATTTTTGTTCAGTTTATAAAGCATTCTAAAAATCAGGGGCTTGTAGAAGCCCGTCGTTCGGCTGTTCTTGCTGCAAAAGGACAGTATCTTATGTTTGTTGACAGCGACGATACTTTGAAAGAGGACGCAATAAAAACTTTGTGGCAGACAGCACAAAAAAACGGGGCAGAGATTGTTCATGGAAAGGCAGAAGTTTGTTTTAGTGGAAAAGTTTTAGATAAAAATTATGCGCAAAAAAGAAAAGACGCTATGACAAAAAAATGTGAACGCGTTTTTAGCGGAAAATTGTTTGGAGGCGAAATTCTTAATGCGTTTTTGGTTGAAAAAACATGCGCCGGCTTTTTGTGGGCAAAACTTTTTGAACGTGAACTTTGCCTAAAAGCGTTTGAAAAAATTCCTTTTGTGTACTGTACTTTTGGAGAAGATTTTCTTACATTTTTTTATCTTGCCTTATTTGCAAAAACTTACGAAGGAATTAACGAAAAAGTTTACAATTACACACTTAATACTGGAATTTCTTCTGTAAAAAAAATTGACAGCCTTGAAGAATGGAAAAAAGTTTGTTCAACAGCCAGCGTTTTTACAATTATTTTAAATGACATTCAAAGCGATGAGCAGTTAAGAAAAACTCTTACAGAAGAAGAAATCCTGGCAGTAAAAAATGAATGCCGATATTTTGCAAAAAATAATTTAATGCAATTAAATGCTGTTGTTGCTCCGGAATTAAAAGAAAAAGCAAAAAACGAATTATACGACTGGTGGGGGAGCGAAATAATCGAAAGTGTCGAAAAAGAATTGTAAGACTATATATAAATAAGGTTGATTTTGTGATAGTTTTTATAAAACAAAATATAAAGGAAATAAAATGAAAATAGCAGTTTTAGTAAGCGGAGGCGGAACAAACCTCCAGGCTTTGATTGATTACGAAAAAAACTCAAAGGACTGTCCGTATAAAATACAGATTGTAATTGCAGATACAAAAAAAGCATTTGCACTTGAGCGTGCTCAAAAGGCTGGAATTGAAACAAAGATTGTTTCGCCGTTTGCAGTTTTGGGAGAAGAAAAAGCAAAACAATGTTCTAAGGAAGAAAAAAGAATCGCAGTTTCTGATGCTGCATTAAAGGCTGCAAAAGATGCTGGCTGCGATGCAATCGTTCTTGCTGGATGGCTTACAGTTTTGTCTGGAAAAATTATAGAAGAATATTCAAACAGAATTGTAAATTTGCATCCTGCACTGCTTCCAAAATTTGGTGGAGTTGGAATGTGGGGACACAATGTACACGAAGCTGTTCTTGCAGCAGGCGAAACAGAATCCGGTTGTACGGTTCACCTGGTGGACAGTGGCTGCGATACTGGAAAAATCCTTGTGCAAAAAAAAGTGCCGGTTTTAAAAGGTGATACTCCGGAAACTCTTTATGCAAGGATTGCACCGGAAGAACACAAAGCCATGGTAGAAGGAGTCTGTCGTCTAGCGGAAATGCTAGGTTAATATGCGCAAGGGATTGTAGTGGCGGCTTGGCCGTTGTTTTGGGGCGGTTTTAACCGGCGCAAAACAATGTAGCGACAGCGGAACCACGAAAAGCCCGGTGGGCGCCTGCGCCCATGCGCCCGTATAAAAAATAAAAAACTAATTGCGCTGAATATATGTTGCTTTTGGTCGGGCTGTAATTATAACGCGTCTGTTTTGTGCACGGCCCTCGGCTGTTTCGTTTGTTGCTACCGGCTGAGTTCCACCGTAACCTCGATAAGAAAAAATTGAACGGTCGAGACCATTTTTTACAAGTTCGTTCAGGATTGTCTGGGTGCGCTCGATACTGAGCTTCATCTGACCGTCTGGTTTGTTTACATCGGCGGTGTGTCCTTCGATTAAAATCGTATATGCGTTGTCTGAATTAATCTTTTTGAGACTTTCGGCAAGATTTTTTACTTTTGGAAGTTCACTTGGTAGCAGCTCTGGACTGTCGGCAACAAATTTTAAATCGTAGAGAATCTGGATTCCGCGTGCTGTGTCCTGAATAATCGGGGCGTCTTCTTCTTTAAATAAAAACTGTTTTAGATCTTTTATGTCGGCATAGTATTTGTCGTTTTTTTCTGGAACAGAAATTTCCTGTACAAGATTTTTTTTGTCGAGAAGAATTACGACTTTGCCTTGTTTTAAAAGTTCAACATTTTCTGGAATACAAAGAATTTTTAAGGCATCGCGCACCGAAATTACAGGGTCTGTTCTAAAACGGCCAAAAACTTTTCGGGCACTGATGTAAAGCGGGTCAATTCCGACACGGTCGGTGTAGTTTGATTCGTCTTCCGTCCAGTCGTAGTGAACAAAGCCCTGCTTGCTTTGTGTCTGTGGCTCTGCCATGTTGCGTTCGTAAATTAAGTTCATGTTTTCGTCCCAGATTTTAGGAAAAAAGCATGGTTTTACTTCGTCTGTAGAAAATTCTCCCTGAACGTCTAACTGTCCGCGGGCGTCAATGATTATTCCCGTGTAGGCACGGCTTGGAACTGTGTCGAGCGGACGCGGAGATTTATAAGGCGTTTTGTGGCGGATTAAGAGTGAAGAAATATTTAATGTATTAAGAAAAGTGTCAATTTTTAGGGTTGAACTCAGGTCAACGAAAATGCCTGGCATTTTTTTTGAATCGTTTACGATTTGTGCGAGCTGTTCGAGTGTAAGATCATAATTTAAGACAAGGTCTGCAAGTTGTGTACTGCTGTCTACTAAAAGCGATAAAAGAGGCTCTTTTACAAGGTCGGGCAGTTCCGTTTTTATGCGGTTTTCGGCAGTCATTTTTCCTGCCGGAAGTTGAATTCCTGCTTTTTCGAGGTCCAGCGTTACGGAAGAATAAAATGTGTTTTTTGTCCAGTCTATGCTGCTCTTTGATTGCATGTCGCCGTTTTGTGCAAAAATAAAAGCTGCATTTAAGAAAAAAAACGAAATAAAAGTCAGAATTGATTTTTTCAATTTTGTTCTCCCTTGGATCTAACTGGTTGTAGCGGTCTAAGATATTGTCCTTGTGTCCCGATAAAACCGGGATTGTCTTTGTTTATGGCACTCATTTTGTCCGATGCTACAACCGAATCCTTTTCGTTTATTTTCGGCATTTTGCTAGTTTATATAAAGTTTTTTGCCAGTTTGCAAAGGAGAACCTTCTGTTAAATTGTTTTTCTGTTGAATTTCTTTTACCGTAACTCCGTATTTTTTAGAAATTGACCACAAAGTTTCGCCCTTTTGCACGATGTGCACGATTCTGGGTTCAGTCGGTGTTTTTTGTGCCGGCTTGTCTGTTTTTGTTGGTTTTGTAATTTCCGCAATTGCAATTTCGGCGCTTTTTTTCATTCCGGACGGCAGGCGCAGTTCGTATTTTTCTTTTGGCGGAGTTGCAAAAGTTAAAAGTGCGCTATTCAGTTTTTTTAGGATTGAAGGCTCCATTTTTAACTCGGAAGAAAGTCTGTCCAGCGCAATTTGAGTGTCAGTTGTAATGTAGTCAAAGTCTGCACAGCGGTTGGAGCTCGTAATTTTGGGCAATTCAATTTCGTAAGTGCTTGAGTTGTCAGAAAGTTCAGCAATGGCCAAGAGTTTTGGCACATATTGAACGCTCTGGTCTCTTAAAAGTCCGTTTTCTGCAATAAACCAAAACGTTTTTTCTTTTGCGCCGGAAAGGATCTTTTTCATTGCCCCGGCCCCGCAGTTATAGGCAGCGATTGCAAGCGGCCAGTCCTTAAACTGTCTGTAATTGTCCTGGAGTTTTTTTAGTGCGGCGTCTGTGCTTTTCCACGGATCGTAGCGTTCGTCAATAAAGTCATTTTTTTTTAAAAGTCCTTCGATTGAATTATCCATAAACTGCCACAAACCTTTTGCACCGCTTTTGCTTACTGCCATAGGTTTGTATTCACTTTCTACAACAGGCAGATATTCTAAGGCTGCAGGCATTCCTCTTTTTTTTAGTTCCTGCCGCACATAAAGACGGTAAAGTTCCCCGTTGTCGAGAATGTCATAAAGCTGCTGCTTTCCAAACGCAGTTGTGTATTGCTTAATGTATTTTTGAATCTGTTTTTGCGCATACGGAGAATCTGCGATTTTTATTCCGCCGATTAAAGAAAACTGCGGATTTTGTGGACTTTGCACCGACTGTGCCTGTTGGCTTTTGAGTGGTTGCGCTTGCTGTGCCGGCCGCGCCGACTGTCCCGTACTTTCTTTTTCGATAAAATTTAAAAGTTCAGAAAGTTCGTCAATATCAACTTTTTCTGTTAAAGAGTCGCCCTGTAAACCTTGAGCATCTGGCGAACTTAAAAAAAATGCGAAGCAAAGGCAAAAAATGCACAAGGCTTTAAAAAAATGTCCGGCCAAAAAGGCGAACTTACATTTTTTCGCCATAATAGATTCCAGCCCACTCCCATCTTCCGTGAATTTCAGGGTCTACAGGAAAATTCACCTTTCTAAAGTAAAGATACCAAACCGGCATGTACGGACTCCAGCCAGTTGAACGTAAATAGGCTTCGTTCGGGTTTGAAGATTCATCAAGCTTTTCGTTGTAGCGGATTCTCTGACCAACCATAAAACCACGCATAGAAAAATTTTCGAGAGCGTTGGCATCTGTTTCGCTAGATTTCCACGACATTGCAAAAAAATTAACCTTTGAACGGTATTTGTCGAGAGAACGCCAGTCGTATTGTCTGATTGCTTTTTTTACAGCAGTTTCCAGAGAAGCTAAAGAATCAAATGTCCAGTCTTTTGTCGAGTTTGAAAAATCGACCATTTTTCGGGCATTTGAATAAGCATCAGGAACGCCTGGAATCTGGATTGTGGACGCATCAGGCTGTTTTAAAAAAAGTGAATATGATTTGAGCGCCTGGTTATATTCACCTTCTTTTTCGTACTCCAGGGCAAGGCGAACATACATTTCCGTAATGCTTACAAGAGACGGAAAACGGCTTACAAGCTGGTTAAAATAAGAAATTCTGTTTGTCGAGTTTGTGCTGATCTGTATTAAATGCTGCAGGCACATAAAATGAATCGACTTTCCCTGAACAAGCAGGTCCGGATAATCTTTTAATATGCGGTCAAAATAATATTCGGCAACAGTGTCAGCTCCGCTTTCAAGGTAACTCGAAGCGACCATTAAAAGCCAGTAAGAGTTGTAAATGTCGTCTGGATTTTTTTCTACCCAGTCGGTCAAAAAAAGAATCATTTCGTCCTGTTTTTTTGCAGAATGGAGAGTGTTTGCAATTCTGTTTATTACCGCGTAACGGGTCTGACCTGTAAGATTTTTGTCCTGTAAAAGTGTCTGAAGTTGAACTAAATCTGTTCCGTCTTTTTGAACTTTACACGAAGAAAACAGTGCTAAAAAAAGACATAAAACCAAAGATAATTTTATTTTTAACTTCATATTTTAAACATTAGCAAAGTGCTTTCTTATTGGCAAGGGGGCGAATCTTGTTGTATTCTGTTGTTTAGTATAAAAAAGGTTTAAGAATTTTGGTGTTAAATTTGGGCGTATATGCTGCCTTGCAGCATACCGGGTCTTGCAGGGTTTCGCGTCTTGCGCGCTCCATTCAAAAACTTCGTTTTTGAACGCCTCCGGCGCCCTTACAGCCCCTTACGCAAAATAAATGATTTTTGTACGAATTTTTAACGGATAATTAAATTGAAAAAACTTTCGGCATTAACTTTGAACATGGTTTTAGTTCTCGGCGTTGTGTGCATTCTTGCAGGAGTGTGCTGTTTTCCACGCCTTGCAAGTCATTTTAATGCCCATGTTGAACCGTGGACCGTAATTCTTACAATTGTCGGATCCGTTCTTTTTTATCTTTCCATCGTAAAAATGAATTCTGCCTTTGTTTTTTTTCTTGGGCTTTATGCAGTTTTTGCAGGATTTTTTTTCATGATTGTCTGTTCCGGGCTTGTAGTTTCTGGTCTTGAACGTTTGTGGCCAGTTTCGATTATTCTTGCCGGTTTAAGTGTTTTTTTAACTGGAGTTACAAAAGACAGAAGAGTCAGAACAACATATCTTTTTCCTTCAGTTTTTTTAGTCGGAATGGGCTGTTATTTTCTTTTGTTTTCTCTCAATCTTATTTCCATTGGTTTTAGAAAATGGATTTCAATCTGCTGGCCATTATTTCCGATTTTTCTTGGTGTCTGTCTCATCATTCTCTTTTTAATTCAACAAAATCCTTCTTCCAATTTTCCTTACGACAGAAGCGAAGGTGAACTTGAAGGGGATGAAAGGGAATGAAACCTTTTTTTTGTACAGCCTTTTTTACAAGTCTTTGCCTTGTGCTTTTTTCGTGCGGCTCTACTCCAAAGTCAGAAAATACTTCTGTGCGGGATACAAAAACTGATGGAAATTCACAGGCAGTTTCAATTGCAATTCCTGCAAAAAAGGAGCGCAATTTTTTTACCGGAATTCCCCGGGAAGCTTTAAAAGCTGTAGAAAACGGCTCTCCGGATTCAATAAATCAGGCCTATTCAATTTTGCGCAAGGAACCTTCTCTTTACACAGAAAACGAAAAAATTCTGTTAAATGTTGCTTATTCTTTAATGACGATTTTGTGGCCTCAGGAAAAAGCTTCTTTTTCGCCATTTGAAATTCCTACGACAAATTCCTATCTTGGGGCAATCGAGTCGAGCCGTCATGGAATTTACGACGAAAGTACCGGCGAAAATGATTTTTTAACTCTTGTTCTTCCGTCTTTAGTTCTCGTTACTTCAGAAAGCCGCGATGATTATTATTCACTTTCGAAAACAGCCCTCACTTCTGCTTTACAGATAAATTCTGAAAGTGTTGTTGCAAATTATCTTATGGGTTTTCTTTTGCGCAGACAGGATAAAGCAGACGAAGCTTTGCCGTATTTTAAAAAAGCATACGAAAATTCTCCCGACTGTACAGAAACCGCCTATGCTTTTGCAGATATAAACTTCAGGGTAAAAAATTATTCAAAATCTCTTGAACTGGCAAAATCTCTGGTTCAAAAAAATCCTTATGATTCTTCTGCGCTTAAACTTTGTGCAGAAAATACTTTTGCACTTGGCCAGCTCGAAGAAAGTGAACTTTATGTCGGCCGAGTTCTTCAGCAGGAGCCGGAAAACTCTTATTACGTTTTGTTTCGGGCAAAAATTCTTGTTCAGCGCGGAGATTATATTCGTGCAGCGTCGCTTTTAGATGTTTATGCCCGTTCAAATTCTGATTCTCGCGAATATCTTATTTTGCGTGCAAAAGTTCAAAAAGACTGGAATAAAAATACAACAGCAGCAACCGCAACAATAGAAAAAGCCCTTACGCTTTATCCTGACGATGTAGAAATTATCTTAAGTGCAGCAAGCCTTGCCGGCGAAAGCGGAACAAAAATCAATGGAAAATCCGCCGGAGAATTGGCTTCGATAATTCTTGAAAAAGATAAAAATAGTGTCGAAGCAATGAAAATTCAAATTGAAGATTTTGTAAGCAAAAAAATGTGGACTCGTGCTTACGAAGTTAGTTCAGCTCTCTGCAAAATGAAAAATTCTCCAAAAGACAGCCTTTATTCTCATATTGAAATTTGTCTTGCTGCCGGAAAAAAAGACGAAGCCTGGAATTTAGCCTCTGAACTATATTCACAAAATCAAAAAAACGAAACTGCAGTTCAGTCTTACATAAAAGTTCTGGTTCAAACTGGCAGAAAACAGGAAGCTTCTCGTATCATTGAACAGAATTTTTCAAATGCTTCTTCAAAAATGAAAAGTTTTCTTTATTATGAGCGCAGTTTTCTGGAAAATAACGAAGATTCTGTTCTTGTTGATTTGCGTTCAAGTCTTACTTCAAATCCGCGCAATAAAGATGCACTTTTCAGACTTTATCAGATTTATTTTAACAAAAAGGAATACAGAAAAGCTCAGTATTATTTAAAACAGGTTGTTGCAATTTCTCCGGCAGACGAAGATTTACTAAAATTAAACTCCGAACTTGAAACGCTTCTGTCCAAATAGACATCTTTTATCTTACCTTGCCACGATATTATCAAAATGTTATTCTTTTAAGGCTATATTTTAAAGAAAAAGGAAGGAAAAAATGTCTTTTATACCTTTGCTTCAGAATGCACAGGGACAGGGTAATATGCTTATGTCTGTTGTGCCATTTGTTCTCATCATTGCAATTTTCTATTTCTTCATTATTCGTCCTCAGAATAAAAAACAGAAAGAAACAGAAAAAATGATCAGCGCCCTCAAAAAAGGTGACAAAGTAGTTACAATCGGTGGAATTCACGGTATTGTAAGTTCAACAAAAGAAAAAACAGTTATCGTAAAAGTTGATTCTGATACTTCAATTGAATTTTCTCGTTCTGCAATTTCTGGTGTTGTTACTGACAAGCCTGCTGTAAAAGCTGCTGCTAAAAAGGCAAAAAAAGATGAACCTAAAAAAGAAGAAGCTGCAGCAGAAGTAAAAGAAGCAGAAAACGCTTCTGAACCAAAAGAAGAAGCTACAGAAGAAAATAAATAATTTTAGGATGGAATTTTATAAATGAATAAACGAAGTCGTTTTATTCTTATCCTGGTTGTACTTGCTGTTTGTGCTTTGTTCTTAAAGCCTTCAGTTTCCTGGTATTTCTGTACACCAGATGAGATTCAGAAAGTGGCTCTCAGTTCCCTCGAAAAAATCAAGGACGAATCTGAGAAGAATGCAAGGGAAGAAGTTGCCGCTCTTAAAGACATGGCAAATAAAAATCCAGAAACTTCCCTTGATAAATCTTATGCTTATGTTGTAAAAGCTGCTAAAAAAGCTTACAAAGCAGCAGACAAAGCTGTTCCAGCAGATATGAACGTTGTTGCAGTTCTTTCGGCTTTTTCAAGCGCTACAGAATTGCAGTCTGTTTTTGAAGATCACTATCGTTCAGCATATTTAAAAGCAAAGAATAATTACAATAATTCAGTAAAACTTGGTCTTGACCTTTCCGGCGGTATGAACATTATCGTAAAGGCAGATCTTGATGCAGCCCTCGAAAAACAGCGTGAATCTTCTGAAGTTGCTAATCCGGACGAATTTAAGGAAAAGGCAATGACTCAGGCTGTTGAAACTCTTACAGCTTCAATCGATAAATTTGGTCTTACATCTCCTGTTATCCGTCAGCAGGGCGCTGATAGAATTTATATTGAAATTCCTGGCCAGGCAGACAGCGAAAGCGTAAGTTCTATTATTCAGGGTAAAGGAAGTTTAAATTTCCGTCTTGTTGACGAAAAAGCAACAAATGCTTTTGCAGTATATTATGCTTCTGTTGGTCCTGATGCATTTAATACGGACGGTTCCCTTGCAGATCCTTCTGTTATTCCTGAAGATACAGAAGTTTTTGGCTATTATACAAAGGATGCTTACGGTCTCGATCAGAGAATCGGTTATCTTGCAGTAAAGAAAGAAATTGCACTTGATGGAAATCATGTAAAATCTGCTCAGGTAAGTCGTGATCAGACAACTGGTCAGACAGAAGTAAACTTCTCTCTTGATTCAGAAGGTGCAGTTATTTTTGCTGATTTTACAGGCGCACACGTTAACGAACGTCTTGCAATTGTAAACGATGGAAAAATCAAGTCGGCAGCTTCAATCCGTCAGGCTATTACTGGTGGAAATGTAAGTCTTTCTGGTGGTTTTTCTGTTGACGAAGCTCAGAATATTCAGAAAGTATTGCAGACTTCTTACCTCGAAGTTCCATTAAAGATTGAGAGCCAGCAGGTTGTTGGTGCTTCTCTTGGACAGCAGGCAATTCATCAGGGAATGATGGCTCTTGCATTAGGCTTGGCCATGGTATTTGTATTCATGATTGTATTCTATCTTGGTGCAGGTTTTTATGCAGTTGTTGCCCAGATTCTTAATATGTACATCATGTTTGCCATTCTTTCTGCATTCAACCTTACACTTACACTTTCTTCTGTTGCCGGTATGATTCTTACTGTCGGTATGTCAGTTGATGCAAATGTAATTATTTTTGAACGCATTAAGGAAGAACTTGCAGTTGGTAAATCTCGTGCCGCAGCAATTATTTCCGGATTTGATAATGCATTCTGGGCAATTATGGACTCTAACATTACAACATTCATTGCTGCTCTGTTCTTGAGTCAGCTTGGTACAGGTTCGATCCAGGGATTTGCCGTATCGCTTGCAATCGGTGTTTGTTCTTCAGTATTTACAGCCCTTGTAATTTCTCGTCTTATGTTCGACTTTAACACAGAAGTTCGTGGCTTAAAGAAAATCAGTATCGGCTGGGGAGTAAAACAGTAATGAAAAAATTAATTCATTTTAGTAAATTTTTCCCTGCTGCAGTTGTTTTAAGTTCTGTACTTATTATCGCAGGAATTGTAAGTGTCTGTGTTCGTGGAATGAACTGGGGGCTTGAATTTAAACCTGGTCAGAATATTCAGGTTTCTGTTGCAAATGAAGAAGCAACGGCAGATAAAATTACAGAAATTCTTTCTGCAAAACAGATTAATGCTTCTGTAAAACAGGCTGGAGATGATAATACATTCCAGATTCGTACAGCAGCTGGCGACAATGTTGAAACTTTAGTTAAAGGTGCACTTGGTGTAGCTTACGGAGATGATAACGTTGTAATCGAGCAGAGTCAGTCAATCAGTGCACAGTTCTCAAAATCACTGATCCGTGACTCAATCGTGCTTGTTCTGGCAACTCTCGTTTTGATTTTTGCTTATACGTTGATCCGCTTTAAGTGGGACGCTGCTCTTGCATCTGTAATTGCAGTTATTCACGATGCTTTGATCATGATTTCTTTCCTTTCCTGGTCTCAGCTTGAATTTACTACGACTTCAATTGCGGCTGTTCTTACGATTATCGGTTATTCAATTAACGCTACAGTTGTTATTCTTGATCGTGTTCGTTCAGATATGAAGATTGTCGAAGCTAAGAATTTTAAAGACATTCTTGATAATGCACTTACATCAACTTTGAGCCGTTCTATAATTACAACTCTTACAACCTTGTTTGCAGTTCTTGCTCTCGTTGTATTTACAACAGGAGATATTAAAAACTTCGCAATTTCTTTGATTGTTGGTCTTATTTCCGGATGTTATTCTTCAATCTTTATTGCTGGAGCTTTTATTGCTGCAATCCGCAAAAACTGGAAACCAGCTGCAGTTTTACCTGGTGTAAATACTGCAAATTTTAATACTGAAGAATAGTTTTTACGTCTATTTTGTGCCACAGATTTTTATCTGTGGCATTTTTTTTTCTCTTTTGCTAATATTCTGCAATGCAGATAATTCGTGCTGAAAAAATGGGCTTTTGTGCCGGCGTTCGTCATGCTGTAATGACTGCTGAGCAGGCACTTAAAGAAAATACAAATGCAAAGGTTTATTCTTACGGACCGTTAATTCATAATCCGCTTGCACTAAAAAAGTTTGAAGAACGCGGATTAAAAATTCTTTGTGAAGAAGAAATTTCTTCAATAAAAAAAGAAGATACTGTTGTAATAAGAGCGCACGGAATTCCTCCTGAAATTTCTGAAAAACTTGAGCAGACAGGAGCGCAGATTTTAGACGGAACCTGTCCGATTGTAAAGACAAATCAAAAAAAATGTGCTTCGTTTGCAAAAAATGGCTGTGTAATTTTTTTTACGGGCGACGCTAACCACGGCGAAGTTATTGGAATTGAAGGTTCTGCCAGACGTTCTGCAGAGCTTGCAGGTAAAAAATCAAATTTCATTTTAATAAAATCTGTTCAGGAAGCTTTAGCACAAATTCAAAATTTTTCGGAAGAAATCTTAAAAAACGATTTTGTTTTGCTCAGTCAGACAACGTTTAGTGTTAAGCTTTTTGATGAAATTGCTTCTCTTTTAAAAGAAAAAATCCCCGAAATTAAAATTTTTAGAACAATATGTCCTGCAACATACGACAGACAGGATAGTCTTGCAGATCTTTGTAAAAAAGTTGACGGCATTTTGGTTATTGGTGGAAAAAATAGCGCAAACACTAATCGTCTTTACGATAAGGCAAAAACTTTATGTGCACATTCAGCCTTAATAGAAAATGCATCAGAAATTCCGGAAGAATTTTATAATTTGGAGAAGATTGGTCTTACTGCAGGGGCAAGTACTCCTGATGATGTAATTGATGAAGTTGAACAAAAACTAATTGGAAAATAAATGTTTGTTTTTATTTTTTCTGGCGTCATAATTTTTTGTTTTAGATTTTGTTCATAGCATAATATATAATACCTTTTGTAGTCAATTTCCGTTGTAACTTAAAATTTTTACTGGATACTAAAATGAAAAAAATCCCACGACTTTTTATATTATTGCTTGCCTGTGTGCTTGGTGCCTGTTCTTCCGTAAAGGTTGAAGAAGAAGTTGCAGAAACTGACGCATTAGAGCAGGAAGTTAACGAAACTGTTGTTGAAAAAAAACATCATTCTAAAAAAGTTAAGCCAATAAAATATAATGAAGAAAAATATTTAAAAGCTTATGAGCAGCGAGATTATTCAACCTGTCTTGGAATGCTTTTATATAAAACTAAAAAGAAAACAAATATAAGAGATAATCTCGACATTGCAATGCTTTATTTTATTAATGGCGATTATGAGCAGGCATCAATTGTTTTTGAAAAAACAGATGCCTTAATGTTTGACACTCTTACAAAAAGCATTACAAAATCAATTGGAAAAGCTATTGCCAATGAAAATTTAAAAGAATACACAGGCAATGTTTACGAATATCTTTTAGTCAACACAATGAACTGTCTGTGCTATTATTTGCAGGGTGATTTAAATAGTGCCGTAAACCAGCTTACAAAACTTTCTGACGTAAAACTCCCTGAATACAGACGTCTTTATGGCGAAGTTTTAGTAAAAAGCGGACTTGATCCTTCTGTTCAAAATGAACTTGACTCTGATACAAAATCGCTTGGAACTTATGGCATAGATTCTTCTGTTTTTACATCGGCTGCGCCTCAAAAACCGACAGAAAAAGATGTTTATAAAGAATCTTCTCTTGCACGATATTTAAGTTTAATTTTGCGCCAGGCAGACGGCGATAAAAGCCAGATTGATTCAGATTCAATGGTTTTAAAATCGCTTATAAATAATTTTGATTCAGTTGATGCGACAATTCCTTCTGGAAAAGGAAGAATAAACGTTCTTGCGCTTTCAGGGTTGATTGGAAAGCAGATTGAAAAGGATTTGTATTTTCCTTCAAAATCTACTTATTTTTATATTCCGACAGGAAATTCTTCTTATAATCTTCTTCCTGTTCAGTTTAAATTTGTTCATCCTTATTACGAAAAAAAATCTACGGTAAAAGGTGTTGATGTAGTTTTAAATAATGTAGGAACTAAAGAAACAATAATAATAGAAAATTTTAATACTAACCTGGAAAAATCTGTTAAACTTAGAGCCAGAAAAGAATATCAGGCAAGCATGAGCCGAAGTATTACAAAAAAGGTTAGTGGAATTGTTGCAGGAATTGCAAGTATAAATGCAAGCTACGAAGGATTAAAGCTGATTCCTGGCAGGGGAATTGCTTATACTTTAGCTTCAGTTGCTTTTGACGGACTTTGTGCTTCAACTGCTGCCGGACTTTCTGCCATTGATTTTACGGAAACAGCTGATATTCGCCAGGGAGAATTTTTCCCGGAATGTGTAAATGCAGCGGGCTTTACTGTTCCTGCAGGTTTGTACAGTGGAAAAGTAATTTATCATTTTGTTGATGGAAGTGTTGTAGAAAAAACTTTTGAAACGGAAGTAAAAGAAGGAAAGCCTTCGCTGGTTGTTTCTTCTTGTATGAAATAGATTTATTAGAGGTGATTTATGAAATCAAAAATTTTATTCGCAAATTTGCTAATTGTTTCTTCGTTGTTTTTCTTTTCTTGCGGTTCTACTTCTGTAAAAAGATACGAGGCTAATGAAAGCGTAAAAGATTTGAGCGGATATTGGAACGATAATGATGTAAATCAGGTTTGTACGACTTTGATTGATTCTTGTATAAAGTCAAAACGTGTTGCTGATTTTAAAAACACAACTGGTAGAACTCCTGTTGTAATTATTGGAACCATAAAAAATAAAAGCGTTGAAAGAATTGACACTTCGATTCTTTCAAAAAGATTCCAGAATGTAATTATCAATGACGGAACTTTGGAATTTGTTGCAGATGCAAATCAAAGAGAAGAACTCCGTGCAGAAAAATATGATCAGGCAGAAAATGCTTACGAAACTGCAAAGTCGATCGGAAATGAAACTGCAGCAGACTTTATGCTCCAGGGCAGTGTAACAACAATTGTAGATACTGATGGCAGACAGCAGGTAAGAACTTACCAGGTTGATATGCAGTTAATTGATCTGGAAACAAACAAAATTATCTGGTCAGATCAGAATAATGACATTAAAAAATATATAAAAAAATCAGCAGTTAAATTTTAGTTCTGATTTTTTAGAAATAAAGTTTTGTAGGCAGTTTTAAGGATTTTTATGAAAAAAAATATTTTTGTATTTTTCTTTATTTTCTCTGTATGTCTGCTTTTTGCTGCAAAAAGGAAAGAACCAGACTGGATAACTCTTCCTGTAAGTGTTTATCCGTCTGAAACTTATATGAACGGAGTTGGTTCTGGGCAGACCCGAGAAGCTGCAGAACTTGAAGCCGTAAAAAATCTTTCTGCTGTTTTTGGTCAGACTGTTAAGACAAATACTGTTGCATCAAAAAAAATGGAACAGGCTCTCGAACAAGGGAATGTTGCATTTTCTTCAACAGAAAATCTGAATCAGACTATAACCAGCCAGGTTAATGCAGAAAATCTTATTGGAATTGAAGTTGCAGAATATTTTTATCAAAAGTCTGAAAAAAAATGGTATGCAGTTGCAATTCTTGACAGAAGTAAAACATCTGTTCTTTACCAGGATTTGATTAAAAAAAATGATACTGCTGTCAGACGTTCTGTAGCAGAATCAAAAATGAATTCTGACTCGTTTTATGGTTATAGCGAAATAAGTTTTGCGCTTGATGTTGCCCTGGAAAATGATAAACTGCTCAAAAATCTTATGGTAATTGATTTTGAATCCGGTGAAACGCTTTCTAAAGAAATTATTGCATCTAAAGATATGCAGATTGCTAAAAAACAGTTTGCAGAAGGAATTACGATTTATGTTGATGTAAAAGGCGACATGGATAATAAAATAAAATCTGCATTCCAGGATATTTTTTCAAAGTACGGATTTAAAACTTCTTCGTCCAAAAAAGAAAAATATATGCTTGCCGGTGGATATTCGTCAGAAATTTCTGCAAAAGAAAAAATAACTTATTGCGTTTATACCTTGGACTTAGATTTTTCTGACCTTTTGAATTCAGAATCGTTGTTTGCAATAAATTTAAAAGGCAGAGAAGGCGCAACTTCCGAGTCTGATGCAAAAAACAGAACTTACAGAGTTCTTGAAAAAAATATAGGAACAGAGTTCAGTAAGAATTTTGATTCTTATATGAATGGTCTTTCATTTAATTAAGGTTGAATTCTAAAAACTGGCAGTAAACTGGCGATTTTTAGATTTACGGGTTTGCGTTGCAGACTTTTTATAAATATTGTTTTTGCTTTTTGCAAAATGATTTAAGAAGTTAACTTAAATAGAAAATCAATGTTTTTTATTTAGTTTTTATGGGAGAAAAAAAATGAAAAAATCTATTTTTGTTCTTTCTGTTGTAGCAGCAGCTTTATTGTGCAGTTGTGGAACAACAAAAGTAGCTGGTTCTGGAATTAAAGGCAATGCTGCAAAAGTTCAGAAAAATTATGTAACAATTCTGGACTATCAGGGCGCATCATTTGGTTCAGAAATTCCTCAGTGGGTTGTAGAAGTTGGAAACGGAAACTATTCTGCAGAATATCTTTCGCCAATTATGCCAGGAATTGCTGGTAAAAAGCCTTTTGTTGTAGTTGCTCGTGGCGATAATCTTGAATTTACAAAACAGTGGGCTGACCTTGTTGATGTAGAAGTTCAGGTTGGAGATGAAATGCAGAGAATTGTTGGAAAAGCAGTTTCTGCAGCTCAGAAAGGTCGCTCAAAACAGTCTGGCGATGTAAAAGAAGCAACAACTTTAGAGCAGGAATTAAATATGTACAAACAGGCAGTTTCTGCTGTTGAGTTGAATGGCCTTGAAAAGATTGCTTCTTATTGGATTCAGAAAGAAGTTAAGGCTTCTAAAAATGCAAAAGAGTCAAAAACTTACTACGAATATTATGCAGTTTGGGGAATGTCTCAGAAACTTTATGATATTCAGATTCAGAATGCAATGAACAGTGTTGAAGACAACACAGCCGAAGGAAAGGCTTTAAAAGAAGCTTTGTCTCTTAAATTGCAGAACATGATGATTACTTCTAATAATGAAGAAATCAATACAGAAGCTGAAGAAGTTTTAGACGCTAAATAAGTTTTAATTTTGAATTCGGGCTGTCTTGAAAAGTGTGCATTGCATATTTTTCAGGCAGCCCGATTTTTTATAAACTATTGAATGTCTAATAAGTTCAAAATGTCATTCCAAAACTTGATGCGGGAATCTGTAAATGAGTGTTTTTAGATTTTTCGGAGCAAGGCGCTAAAATGGCAGAAAAATACTTATTAGACAGTCCATTTATTCAGGCAGGATTTATGATTTTTTTTAGAAAAAAAGCTTTTGTTTTAATTTTTATTTTATTTTCTTCAGTTTGTTCAATTTTTGCAGCGGATACAGATGATGATATTTTTAAAAATCAAAAAATTGAAGATGGAGATTTTTATAAAATTGTTGTTGAGCCTTCTAAAAAAGAAATCGAAAATGAAAATTCTGCTTTTTTTGAAAGCGTAAAACAGAAAAAACTTGAAATTCTAAAGAAAATCGAAAACGAAAAGCAGAAATTAAATTCTTCAAAAAACCAACTTTTGTCTGCAAAAGAAAAAGCAAAGGCAGAATTAGAAAAGAAGAAGGCGAATTTAAAAAATAATTCTACAAAACAGACAACTTCAACAAATAAGGAATCTGTTCCTGAAGTTCAAACTAAAAAAAATACTACACCAGCAACTGTCCAGAAAAAAGTTCAGGAACAGCAGAAAGTAAAAACAGAAAATAAAACAGTAGAAGAAACCGAAAAAGAAATGGATTCTACGATTGATCTGCGCAAGAAATTTATTAATCTTGGAATGGAATATAAAGGAACAGGTTATGTTTGGGGCGGAAAAACTCCAAAACCGGGCTTTGATTGCTCGGGTTTGATTACTTATACTGCAAAAGTGAGCCTTGGGCTTGAGCTAAAAGGAAACGCCCAGGATATTTACAATCAGACTTCTCCAGTTTCGTTAAACGAAGCTTTGCCGGGGGATCTTATATTTTTTAAGGCTGAAACAGATTCAAGAATTACACATGTTGGCATTTATTTAGGTAAAAATCCTGGAAAAAATGATTTTGGAAAACAGAATCTGTTTTTGAATGCTGCAAGCGGTGGACCTAGAACCGGTGTAATTATCAGCGGATTAAACGAAAATTATTGGAAAAAAACATTTTACGGTTGCGGAAGAATCTTGCCTTCGATTTAGGTTTAGACGGATATTTGCTCATTTATTATAATTTAGTAGTGCAATTGCTCATTATAAAACAAAGTATTATACTGTAAAAACTTATCCTGCCGGACTTTATGATTTTTAAGTTGCCTCTGAAGATTGCAATTTTTAGAGGTTCCCTTAACAGCTTCTTTTTTGAAGTTTTGGAATCCGGCGTTTTATTTATCAGATAAAAATCAAGAGGTTTAAAATGGAATCGAAAAATGTTGGTGTTATTGGTGCTGGTGCCTGGGGGTCAGGTCTTGCACAGGCAATTGCGCGTGGTGGACACAAAGTTCAGATGTGGGCACGCGAGCAGGATGTAGTTGATGGCATCAATAATAATCATGAAAACAAACGATACCTTCCTGGCTATCCTCTTTCGGAGAATATGACAGCTTCCTGTGACATTAAGGAAGTTGTAAGTGGCAAGGAATTTTTAATTCTTGCTTCACCTTCTTTGTATCTTGCTTCGACAGCAAAACAGTTGCTTGAAATTGATGACATAAAAGAAGGCAAAGTAACTATCGGTGTAATTACAAAAGGTTTTATTACTTCTGACGAAGGTCCTAAACTTGTTCTCGAAACCCTCGAAAACATTCTTCCTCCCTGCTATAAGGGACAGCTTGTTTATATTGCCGGCCCTTCTCATGCAGAAGAAGTTGCAATGGGAAAATTAACAGGCTTGATCGCTGCTTCGGAAAATGCAAAAAATTCAATCCGTTTTCGCGAACTTATGCATGTTCCAGGCCTTATGGTTTATTCTTCTTTGGATGTAATTGGTGTTCAGATTTGTGCAGCTGCAAAAAACGTAATTGCAATTGTTTACGGTGCACTTGATGCAATTGCAGAACATTCAGATCAGTTTGGCGACAATACAGAATCTTTGCTTTTGGCTGCCGGACTTAATGAAATCCAGACACTTGGAATGGCAATGGGTGCAACTCATCCAGAAACATTTACTTCTATTGCAGGCGTTGGCGACCTTGATGTAACCTGCCGTTCAAAATACGGTCGCAACCGTCGTTTTGGTCAGGATATGATAAAAACTGATATGCTCGATAAATTTAAAGATCTTGACGATTTAATTGCAAGAATCGGCGAAATCGGTTATTTGTCAGAAGGTGCAGTTGCGTGCAAATATGTTCACGAAATTGCTACTAAACTTGGTATAAAACTTTTGATTTGCGAAGGACTTTACAGAATCTTGAATAAGGAAATTAAGCCTGCAGAGTTAATCAACAATCTTTTAACAACTGGAAAAATCGACTAAAAAAATCCCCGGTAACTGCCGGGGTTTTTAATGGGAAAATAAAAAATGCTTGAAAAAATTACAAACACATTCAGTAACATTGTCCGCACAGTAAGCGGAAAATCTACAATCACAGAAAAAAATATCGAAGAAACTGTTGAACAGATAAAAATGGCTTTGCTCGAAGCCGATGTAAATCTTCGTGTTGTTCGTCGCTTTGTTAATGCAACAATCGAAGAAGCAAAGGGCGAAAAAGTTCTGCGCGCTGTTGACCCTGGACAGCAGTTTGTAAAAATCATCTATGACCGCATTGTAAAAATGCTTGGCGACGAAAAAGTTGATTTACAGTTAAAAGGCCCGGACACACAGTCTGTAATTCTTTTGCTTGGTTTGCAGGGTGCTGGTAAAACAACTGCTGCACATAAACTTGCTGCCAGACTCGTAAAAGACGGACGTAAACCTTTGCTAGTTGCCTGCGACCTTGTGCGTCCTGCTGCAGTTGAGCAGTTAAGAACTCTTGGCGAAAAAATCGGTGTAAACGTTTATTTTGAAGAAGGTGCAAAAAATGCCGTAAAAGTTGCGGAAAATGCACTTTCGTTTGCAAAGAAAAATGGTTTTGATACTGTAATTGTCGATACTGCCGGTCGTCTTCAGATTGATGAAGATATGATGGCAGAACTTGTTAATGTAAAAAAAGCAGTTGCCCCTCAGGAAGTTATTCTTGTTGCAGATGCAATGACAGGTCAGAATGCTGTTGATGTTGCAAAGTCTTTTGATGAACAGCTTGGACTTACCGGCGTAATCCTTACAAAGTTTGACTCAGATGCCCGTGGTGGTGCAGCTCTTTCCTTAAAAACAATTACCGGAAAACCAATCTTATTTATTTGTACTGGCGAAAAAACTGAAGATTTTGAACCTTTCCATCCGGACAGAATTGCAAGCCGCATTCTTGGTATGGGCGACATTGTAAGTCTTGTAGAAAAAGCTCAGCAGACAGTTGATGAAGAACAGGCTAAAAAATTGCAGGAAAAAATGGCCCGCAATGAATTTACGCTCAACGACATGCTGGATCAGTTCGAAAACGTTGGCAAAATGGGCAGCGTAAGTTCTCTGCTTGATATGATTCCAGGGCTTGCTGGACAGATTGACGAAAGTAAAATTGATCTTTCGGGAATGAAAAAACAAAAGGCAATTATTCAGGCAATGACACAAAAGGAACGCAATAATCATTTGATTATTGGACCAAGCCGCAGAAAAAGAATTGCAAAAGGAAGCGGAACAAGCGTTGCCGAAGTAAATAAACTCATTAAACAGTTTGAAAAAACAAAACTGACAATGAAGAAACTTACTAAAAACCGTGGAATGCAGGCAAAACTCATGCAGGGAATGGCTGGTATGGGCGGAAACTTTCCTGGTGGATTCCCGGGATTTGGCAGATAGTTTTTGCGCGAACGGATAACAAAAATACAGACGGTTAATCCTACGCCGGACACGACGGCCTTTAGTCGACCGCAGCGAACGAACAGTGAGCGAGGACGATGAGCGTTAGCGAAGCCAAAGTGGCCGGACGCGGACTGTGGATGCCGTCCAGAAAAAACTGGAGATTTATGGCTTTTTTTGTTTTTATTTTATTGTCTGCGTTTTGCTTTTTTTATTTTGTGTTAATGCAGGTGACTTCTCCCGGAACTTTTCTGGCGACAATCTTTGGTTTTTCTGCCTTATGGCTCTATACGGGAATTTTCTTTTTAGTTTTGGCAGTTTTGCAGAAGAAAAAACTTTTAGTTCCGTTTATAAAAAAAATCAGGCTTTCTGTAAAGCTTGCTTTTTGCTTTTGTGCTGGCATTTTATTTTTAATTTTCGGCATAAATTTATTTTTTATCTGTAATCCGCGCCTTGCAGACGGAAGCGAAGATGTAAAATACGTAATCGTTCTGGGCGGGGGAATTACAAAAGACGCTCAATTAACCACCTCCGTACAAAAACGTGTAAAAACCGCAGCCGACTACTTAAAAAAACACGAAAATGCCCTTGCTGTTGTAACTGGCGGAAAAGGAAAATTTTCTCCCTGCCCTGAATCCGACGTTTTAAAGCCTGCCCTTGAGTCTTACGGAATCGAAAAAGACAGAGTTTTAGCAGAAAACAAGGCAAAAGACACAATCGAAAATTTTTTATTCAGTGTTAAGTTGATTTCGGAAAAGGAAAACATAAGCGTAAGCGACGTTTTAAATGCAAATGTGGCTGTCGTTACGAGCGATTTTCATCTTGCCAGAGCAGAACGGCTTGCAAAGAGAATGGGTTTAAAAAATGTTTATGGAGTTGCTTCGAAAACTCCTTTGATTTTTGTTTTAAACTCTTACATGCGCGAAATCTGCTGTTACATTAAATTAAATTTAAGAATTTTACTTACAGGCAAACCCGTAAGCTTGCAGGAAAACTGATGTTTGCTGACGAATATCATAAAATTTTGTGTAAGGACTTTCCGTCGTGGCTCAATCCGTTTCTTGAACTGCCTCTTTTAACAAGGCTTAAAGGGGTAGGTCTTTTGTGCGGAACGGACTGGACGCCTTTGTATTCAAACTCCTTTTATTACAGCCGGTTTGACCACAGCAAGGGAACTGCCCTTATCGCCTGGAATTTTACTCACGACAAAAAACAAACCCTTGCGGCCCTTTTTCATGACATTTCGACAGGGGCTTTTAGTCATGTAAACGATTTTAGAAAGGGAGATGCCTTAAAGCAGGAAGAAAGCGAAAAAGAAACCTTTAATGTTCTTGCAAAAGACAAAGAACTTTCTGCATTGCTAAAAAAAGAAAAAATCGAACTTGAACAAATCGCCGACTATCACGTTTACCCGCTTTGCGACAACGAAATTCCGCATTTGAGTGCAGACCGACTTGAATATATGTTTCCGAGCAATATGGCACTTTGTAATTTAATTACAGGTCATGTCTGGACATTGCTCGAAGTAAAATCAATCTACGAAAATATCTGTGTTTTGCAAAATGAAGCGGGCACCGACGAACTTGGGTTTACCACTCTTGAACTTGCCGAACTTTATACCGAAGGTTTTTGCGACTGTTCTCTGGTTCTTCAGAAAAACGAAAATAAAATTGCCCTTAATATGCTGGGTTCAATCGTAAACCTTGCAATAAAACAAAATCTTATTACAGAAAAAGACTGCATGACTTTAAGCGAGTCGCAGATTATAAAAATTTTTGACACCTTTGCGACTCAAAACGACACCTATCTTGCCACCCTTATAAAAAAATGGCGGACAATGACGCAGATTGAGCGTTTTAAAAGCGAGCCTTCGCAGAATTATTATTCTGTCTGCCTGGAAGTAAAAAAGCGTTACATAAATCCTCTTGTAAAAACGACAAAGAGCGCTGAGCGCGTTTATAACCTGAGTCCCCGTGCACAAAAATGGATCGAAAGTTTTTTGTCTTATAAGGATTCTTTATTTGGAGCGGTAAAGCTTATTTAATTTTGGAGCGCAATAGTTTTTCGCGTCCTGCTTTCCACGGTTCCGCTTTCGCTCCATTGTGCTGACAGTTTGTCAGCACAATGCCTTTCGGCGCCGTTACAATCAGGGCTATTTGGCAAACAGCGGAGGTTCATTGTATTTTTCGCGTTCTTCGAGTTTGTAAAAATTGCTTAGGCATGCTTAAAAAATGCATCTCTTGAGAATGACTTGTTTTTCAGTTACAATTTTAAACATGGGTGGAAAAACTGAGACTTCAAAAGCGCAGAGTGCTGCAAAAACAGAAAAAAAAACTAAAGAATCTAAAGAAACTAAAAAAACAGAATCTATAAAAAAAACTCCTGCAAAAAAAACAACGACAACAGCAAAATCAACAACAGCAAAATCAACAGCTGCAAAAGCAACTGCAACAAAAACTGCAGCAGCCAGGACAACAACAGCTAAAACAGCTGCTGCCAAAACTAAAAAGCCTGTAGCTGGAATTGACGAAAACGGAACTTTTCGTGCCTGGGACAATGCAAAAACAAAGGCTGCTCCTAAAAAAACAGAAGAAAAAGTGAGCGTAAAGCGCGGAATTTCTGTAGAACAGACCGCAAAGGCTTTAGCTGCTGCAAAAGCTGCCGATCCTTCGCTAAAAGTTGCGGGCAAAAAACTTGCTTCTTATGACGATTCTCAGATTAAACATCTCGATGCACTCGAACATATTCGCCTGCGCTCAGGAATGTACATTGGACGGCTCGGCGACGGTTCAAATCAGAACGACGGAATCTATGTTCTTTTAAAAGAAGTTATCGACAATTCAATTGACGAATTTATCGTCGGTTTTGGTAACAGAATCGATATTCAAATTGCAGACAACCGTGTAAAGGTCAGAGACTACGGGCGCGGAATTCCGCTTGGAAAGGTTGTTGAATGTGTTAGCCAGATAAATACTGGTGCAAAATACAACGACGATGTTTTTCAGTTTTCTGTCGGCATGAACGGTGTTGGTACAAAGGCAGTTAATGCACTTTCTTCATATTTTAAGGTAATTGCAATCCGTGACGGTTACGCTACAGAAGCGGTTTTTGAACAGGGCAAACTCATTTCCGAAAAAAATACTATAAAACTTTCAAAGCCTGCAAAAAACGGAACTTATTTTGAATTTGTTCCAGACGAAGCGATTTTTGGCAAATACAGTTTTAACATGGAATTTGTCGAAAAACGACTTTGGAACTATGCCTATCTTAACACCGGACTTACACTTTATCTTAACGGTCAGCCTTTTAAAAGCGAAAACGGACTTTTAGATCTCCTTCAAAAGGAAATTGAAAGCGAAGCAATTTATTCAATCGGTTCTTATACAGGTGCTCATCTTCAGTTTGCTTTTACGCATACAAATGGTTATGGCGAAAACTATTTTTCGTTTGTAAACGGACAATATACAAGCGATGGCGGAACGCATTTAACAGCCTTTAAAGAAGGTTTTATAAAAGGCGTAAACGAATTCTTCCAGGAAAACTACAAATCAGAAGACATTCGCGAAGGAATAACCGCTGCAGTCCTTGTAAGGGTAAAAGATCCTGTTTTTGAAAGCCAGACAAAAAATAAACTTGGCAATACAGATATTCGTCAGTGGGTTGTTAGCGAAGTTCAGTCGGGCTTAGATGACTGGCTGCATAAAAATCCTAAAGCTGCAGAAATGCTTCAAAAAAAGATTGAAGCAAACGAAAAACTCAGAACGGAATTAAGTGCCGTAAAAAAAGAAGCAAAGGAAGCTGCAAAAAAGGTAAGTATTCGTATTCCAAAGCTTGACGACTGCCGTTTCCATATTCAGGACGGACAAAAAGGCGAAAATTCAATGATTTTTATTACGGAAGGAAATTCCGCTTCCGGTGTAATGACGCACAGCCGCGATGCAAATTTTCAGGCAATTTTTTCTTTGCGTGGTAAGCCTGAAAATATGTATGGCAAAAAACAGACCGACATTTATAAAAACGACGAGCTTTTTCAGCTTATGCGTGCTCTTGGAATTGAAAATTCTGTAGAAGATTTGCGTTATTCAAAAATCGTAATTGCAACCGATGCCGATAACGACGGATTCCATATCAGAAATCTTGTTCTTACGTTCTTTCTTGGTTATTTTGAAGAACTTGTAACGAGTGGACGTGTGTGGATTCTCGAAACTCCGCTTTTTCGTGTGCGCACAAAAAAAGAAAACGTTTACTGTTACAGCGAAGAAGAAAGGGACAAGGCTCAGAAAAAACTTGGCAAAAACTGCGAAACAAGCCGTTTTAAAGGACTTGGAGAAATTAACCCTGGAGAATTTAAGCAGTTTATTGATCCAAAAACAATGCATTTAACCCCAGTTGAAGTAAGTCAGCTAAAGATTATTCCTCAGCTTCTTGCTTTTTATATGGGAAAAAACACTCCAGAGCGTCGTTCTTTTATAGAACAGCATCTTTTGAGCAATGCGGAAATCGACGCGTGAGGAAATTATCCGCAGAATGCAGAAACCGCCGAAAAGAGAAATCGTGATTGCAGACGCTGTCCATCGCCTCATGTAAAAACTATGTAAACTAAATACTGAATCCGCAAACAAATTTCTTGATTTTTAGAAAATATTGTGTTATTTTCTATTTATAGTTAAGTAAGAGAAATTAAAGTTTTCATGCTTTTACTTTTCAGAAAAAAACAATTTGGAGGTTCTTATGTTTAAGGGAAAGTTGGTTGCTGCGGTAGCTGTTGTATCATTGGCTTTGGCTTCAAGCGCATTTGCTACAAAAGTAGGGCCTGGTCTTGGTTATGTTCTCTTGGGAGATCAGGACGGTCCTGTATTTGACTTGCTTGCTGCAACAACAAACGGCACATTCTTCTCACAGGGATTTGCTATCACATTCGGAACATCTGGATACAACGGCGGACTTCTCGGAATGGAAGAAACAGACAGATTCATCGCTGAGAACATGGATGCTCTTGCAACAGACATCGCAATGGGCGAAGGCGAATACGTTGACACACTTTCAACAATGCTCAACGTTTCTGACAGCGTAGCTTTCAAGGCTGCTCTTCAGGCAAACTTTGACAACATTTTCTCTTCTTCAGACGTATCTGCAACTGAAGTAAGCGGAAAAATCTACTCTCTCGTAGGCTAAGTTGGACATTTTGTCTAAAAGAACAGGGTACGGCAATAAAGTCGTACCCTGTTTGTTTTTAATTCTAGCTTCATTTTTCCTGCCGATTTTTGCAGATGAAGACAGCCCCGCTAAAGGAACTGCGGACGCCGTTAATTTTTCAGGAAAACTCGAAGCGATTTCAAAACTTGCTCCGACAGAGCCAGCACCCGGCTACGAAGAAAAAGCTCAGAATGCCGTGGACAAGGCTTTTTCGTTTGATCTTTACAAATCACCATACTGGAAAACTCTTCTTCATTACAAACCTTCTCTGTTTCACAAAAATAAAAGTCTCGTTGACGACCCGATGTTTTTTTGCGCGAAAAAAGGCAAGACAAATCCAAAGGCAGAGCTTGAAGCCACAATAAAAGCGTTTTTCTCGCCTGCTCCGGGCAAAGACGAGCGGCACGCGATTGAACGTTTTCCCGGCAGATTCAAATGGATTTGCGACGAGCTGAATCTTTCAAAAGAAGATTTTCCTTACGACGGCGACGCTTTTTATCAGTCAATCGTAAAAAAAGTAAATCCTGGAGACGTTTATCTCGTTTTTCCGGCAGGATTTCTTAAAAACCCGGCTTCGGTCTTCGGACACACATTTTTGCTGATTGAGACAAAAGGCCAGAGCCGAATCATCGCAAATTCAATAAATTACGGAGCGGTAACAAACATCACGAACGGAGTTCTTTACGCGCTTTTAGGACTTTGCGGCGGATTTAGAGGATATTTCGGATTCGTTCCTTACTACGAAAAAATCAAGCAGTACGCTGACATGGATATGCGCGACATCTGGGAATACCGGCTGAATTTTTCAGACGAGGAAAAAGACAGGATGCTGCGCCACGTTTTTGACCTTTCGGGAATTTATTCAAAATATTTTTTCATAAGCGAGAACTGTTCCTACAATTTGCTGTTTCTTGTTGAGGCGGCAAAACCTGATACGAATATTACAAACGTTCTGAGCGGAGTCGTTGAGCCGATTGAGACTGTAAAAACAATCTACGAGATGGGGCTTACAGACAAGGCGGAATACCGGCCTTCGGTTTATTCAAGGCTGGAAAGCGAAAAAACTCAGCTTACAAGGGCGCAAAATAAATACATTAAAAAACTTTGCTACGGAAAAGCGACCACTGCGGATTTTCCGTTCGGAGACTTGCCAAAAGAAAAGCAGGCTGAAATCTGGAGTCAGGCTTCGGATTATCTTGTCTCGCTTTTGAACAGCAAAAAAATCACTTCGGACGAGTACCGGCCGCGTTTTGTCTCGGTTCTTTCGGAGCGAAGAAAGCTCGGAAAAGTTGAAAACACAAGCGTGATAAAAGAGCCGCCTCACCCGGAAAAAGCTCACGGCTCAAAGAAAGTCGCTCTTTCAGGAGGAAAAGACATTGGCGGAGCTTTCGCGGGCGCGGAATTCAGGCTTACGGCGCACGAGCTTCTTGAAAGCCCGGCGGGCTACGCTTCAAATTCGGAGCTTGCTTTCGGAAAAATTGACGTGCGTTTTCGTCCAGCGGAAAAGGAATTCTATCTGAAAAAAGCCTTGCTTGCGTCTGTCGTGTCGCTTCCAGTTTCTGACATGTACTTTTTCAACAGCGCGATGAACATTGTGATGGGATTTGACTCAAATCCGAACGAGGAAAAGGAAGAAGATTTGGCGTTCAGGCTGAAATCGATGTTCGGAACGAGCATAAAACCAGCTTCTTGGATTCAGCCGTATTTTCTTGCAGGATTCGACGCTTATTTTTCTTCGAAATACGAGCGCGAGCATTTTTATGCAGACCCGCTTCTTGGCGCGGAAATCGGATTTATCACGACGGCAGGAATCTGGAAGAACAAAGTTGCCGCGAGCGCGTTTCAGTCACCATTTGACAAAGACCATTTAAGAATTCAGGCAAGCGTTGATGAAGGCTTGAATTTTGCGCAGAATTTCTCGCTGAAAGCCGGATACTCGTTCAACGCGGACTGGGGCGAAAAATGGCACGAATTTTCAGTCTCGTTTAACGCATATTTCTAATTTCTGAAAAAAAGCATTGCAAAAAAAACGCAATGCTTTTTCTTTTTTAAAAAATTTTTCAGTGATAAAAATGCAAATGCGGTAGCGCTGGAAGGGGTGCCGCAGGCAGTCTGGAGCGGAGCGGAAGACCGCGCGCAGCAAGCCCCGGACATAGCGACGCGAAACTGAAAGTTGAGCGGACCGCCCGAATTTTTCTTAATTTTGAATTTTTCTTCGATTTATTGTAGTATAAAGTGGATTTATGGCTTTTGTAAAAAATATTTTTGATAAAAATTTTATCGAGTACGCCTCGTATGTTATCCGCGACCGCGCGATTCCTGACCTTGAAGACGGACTGAAACCTGTTCAGCGCAGAATCATGCACACACTTTTTGAAGTTGATGACGGATATTTTCAGAAAGTTAGTTTTGTTGTCGGACGCACGATGAAATATCATCCGCACGGAGATGCTTCAATTTATGGAGCGCTTGTAAATCTTGCAAATAAAGAAATCTTTATAGAAAAACAGGGAAACTTTGGAAACAAATTTACAGGCGACGGTCCTTCGGCTGGACGTTATATTGAATGTAGAATTCATCCTTTAGCAAAAGATTTTTTAGTTACAAATCCAAATATTACTCATTATGTTCCAAATTACGATGGCCGTGATAAAGAGCCGGAAGTTTACCGTGCAAAAATTCCTCTTACTTTGATTATGGGCGCAGAAGGAATTGCTGTAGGAATGAGCACAAAAATTCTTCCTTATAATTTAAAAGAAGTAATTGATGCAGAAATAAAATGCTTAAAAGGTGAAAAATTCAAAATCTATCCGGATGCTTTAACTGGCGGTTTAATCGATGTTTCTAATTACAACGACGGCAACGGAAAAATCATTACCCGCGCAAAATTCGATGTAAGCGACGAGAAAAAAATCGTTATTACGGAGCTCCCGGTTGATACAAACGCAAAAGACCTTTTGCAGTCAATCGACAATGCTTACCGTGCCGGAAAAATAAAAATCAGTTCGGTAGACAATTTTACGACAGACCATTGTTGTATAGAAATAAAACTTCCGCGTGGAGTTTATACAAAGGACGTAATTGACAGTCTTTATGCTTATACGGATTGTGAAAAAACAATTGCCTGTCAGATGCTTGTAATTAAAGACAATATGCCGGTTGCAATGACGGCAACTCAAATAATCGAATTTTATGCAAAAAAACTCACCGGAATAATCAAGGATGAACTTGAATACGAACGTGGAACTTTAATGGACAAACTCCATGTCCGCACACTCGAGCGAATCTTTATTGAAGAACGTATTTATAAATCAATCGAAACAAAAAAAACTCAGGAAGATGTTGTAAACGCCGTACTTACTGGATTTGAACCATTTAAGGCAGAACTTGTACGAGAAATTTCAGGCGACGATGTAGAACATTTGCTGCAGATTCCAATCCGTAGAATTTCTCTTTACGACATTAACAAAAACCGCGAAGAAGTTGCTGCAATAAATGCGCGCTTAAAAGAAATTGCAAAATTGTTAAAAAATCTTACAGGCTGCGCAATTGACTATCTTGGCGGAATGCTCGAAAAATTCAAAAAACTTTCTCCGGAAATGCTCAAAAGAAAAACAACCGTCACAAGTTTTTCTGCAGTTGATGTAAAGGCTGTTGCAAAATCTGATTTAAGCTTACGCTATGACGAAAAAGGCTATCTTGGAACAAATGTTTCTGGCGGTCAGGAAATAAAAAAAGTTTCTCCTTATGACAGAATTCTCGTAATGCGCAGGAACGGAATGTTCAGTGTTTGCGATGTTCCTCAAAAAATGTTTGTTGATAAAGGAATGTGGTTCTGCGAACTGGCAGAAAAAGAAAAAATAAATGCAGTTTTGTTTACTGTAATTTTCAGGGATCCAAAGACAAAATATTGCTTTATAAAACGTACAAGAATTTTAAGCTGGATTATGAACCGCGACTATTTTATTGCTCCAGACGGAATGGAAGTTTTGCACGTTGATACCCGCGAAAAATTCACTTTTACTCTGAATTACGAAAAAAAGCCGAGAGTAAAAGTTTTGCAGGAAGAATTCAAAGCCCAGAATTATGAAGAGAAAGGCCTGAAAACTTTGGGAATCCGCTTAAGTACAAAAGAAGTTGAATCCGTAAAAGTTGACGGCTTACAAATGGAACTTTTTAAATAAATTTAATTAAAGGAACAAAAAATTGAAAAATAAAGAATTAATCGAAAAATTAAAGCCAGTTGCAAAGAAAAATCTTGGCAGAACGTTTTTTACGCTTTTTATAATGGTAATTTTAGAGACGATTTGCTCTGCAATTGTAATTTTTTCATCTTATATTTTTTCTTCGCAGAAAGTTTTAACTTATCTTGCAATGTTTACCGGCGTTTTTCTGTGGTTTTTAGTACTGATCGGTTTTGCAATAATGCTTTTGCGTATGGCAAGAGAAAAATATGTAACGCTCGGCTATCTTTTTTATGGATTTAGACGATTTAAGATTTTTGCTCCGGTGGCGCTTTTTCATACTGTGCTGACGGCTTTTTCTTCCGGAGTTGCTGTAGCAATTCTTTATGCTTTAAAAAATACTCAGTCGCCTGTTTTAACTTTTTTAAAAAACCTCTGGGGTGAATCTTCTGTTTTTATTGCAACGGTTATTTTAAGCATTGTACTTTTCTTAATTTTTCAGTTCCCGCAGATTTTTTTAGCATTCTTAAAATACGATAATTCAGAAAAATCGGTTTTTAAGCTTGCTTTTATGAGTTTTAAATTCTGTGTAAAAAAACTTTTTAAGCTTTTAGGCTTTATTTTTATGGCTGGCGGAAGAAATCTTTTTCTTGCAGTTTTTTATTTTGCAGTTACGATTACGCTTTCTGGAGAAGATAAGGGAACTTTAGTTCAGGCATTGTTGTTTTTATTCGACTTTTTATATTTTATAAATATTTACAAGGCAGTTTCCTTAATGGCGCTTTCGCTCCCTGTTTTTTACGAAGATTCGACAGAAGGTCAGTAATTGAAAATTCCTGTAAAAACGGCTTCTTTTGAGATTGTAATAAAAGGTTCTAAGTTTTTAGGAGAATCTTTTATTTTAGAAGACCAGGGGCAGGTTCGTTCAATTTTAAAAGAGCAAAAACAAAAATATGCAGATTCAACTCATGTGTGTCACGCTTTTATATCTGGCAAAAATGCAGAAATTATGGGCATGAGCGATGACGGCGAGCCTGGAGGAACTGCTGGCAGACCAATGCTTGATGTTTTAAAAGGAAGCGGGGCAACAAATCTGCTTGTTACAGTAACAAGATGGTTTGGCGGAACTCTTCTTGGAACTGGCGGACTGGTGCATGCATATAAAGACTGTACAAAATCTGTAGTTGAAAAAACTGTTTTTGAAGAATTTATTGAAAAAAGTTCATTTTATTTTATTGCAGATTATCAGATGTACCAGGTTGTAAAAAAGGTTATTCAGGAATTTAGTGTTTACGATATAAATGAAGAATTTGGTGAAGGCATAAGGGTGAACGGAAAAATTGCACAGAATTGTGCTTCGCAGTTTAAGAATTCAATTTTTGATTCAACTAACGGCAAAGTTCAGGTTGTTGTGGAATAGTGCCAAAATACTTTGTTTACATGCAGAAAGCTGCGGTATTTTGTCTGTTTTTTTTAATACTGTTTGACGCTAAAACGATTCAATTTTATAATGCTTGTTATATTTTTTTATTATGAGGTTTGAGTTGCTCATATGTTTCTTTGGGGGACTTGAATCCAGGAGTTTAAAATGAAAAAAATTGCTGGTGTTGTGGCTGCTTCGTTAATGGCTGCCCTTGCGCTTTCTGGCTGTTCAAAAAAGGCAGAAAATTCTGATTCAAAAATTAAGATTGGTATTATCCAGTTGATTGAACATCCTGCACTCGACAATGCATGTCGTGGTTTTATCGATGCTCTTGCAGAAGCAGGTTATGTTGATGGACAGAATATTAAAATTGACATGCACAATGCTCAGGGCGATCAGGGAAACTGCGTTACAATTTCGAACAAACTTGTAAACGACAAAGATGATTTGATTTTTGCAATTGCAACTCCAGCAGCTCAGGCTGTTGCAAACCTTACAAAAGATATTCCGATTTTGATTTCTGCAGTTACAGATCCTGAATCAGCAAAACTTGTTCAGTCTAATGCAAACCCTGGAACAAACGTAACAGGAACTTCGGATCTTACTCCAGTTGCACAGCAGATTGGACTTTTAAAGAAAATCCTGCCAAATGCAAAAACTGTTGGCCTTATGTATTGTTCAAGCGAACAGAATTCAATCTTCCAGATTAATCTTGCAAAAGAAGCTTGCAAGGCTGCTGGCCTTAACTTTGTAGAAGGTTCAGTTTCTAATTCAAATGAAATTCAGCAGGTAACACAGAGCCTTGTTGGAAAAGTTGATGCAATTTACATTCCTACTGACAATATGCTTGCCGCTGGTATGGCAAATGTTGCAATGGTTGCAAACCAGGCAAAGATTCCTACAGTTGTAGGCGAAAACGGAATGGTTATTTCCGGCGGTTTGTGCACATACGGCGTAAACTACTACGAACTTGGAAAACAGACTGGTGCTATGGCTGTTGATATTCTTAAAAATGGTGCAAATCCAGCAGATATGCCAATTCAGTATCTTGAAAAATGCGACTTCTCTAAAAACCCGGATACAGAAAAAGCATTAGGAATTACACTTCCAGAAAATCTGTAGAAAAACTAAAATAAGGGCAATGAAACGAATACTCATTGCCCTTTTTTTTATTATTTTTTCAACTTCTGTTTTTTGCCGTGAATTTAAAAAAACGGCTTCTCCTTTAGAATCTTCCTATGTTGCCTATGTTGCGCCTTACGATTTTGGCGGGTGCATAGAAAAAATTGTCATTAATGCAGGTCGCGAAATCTTAGAAAATGACGTTTGTGCAGACGATTTCGACATTAAGCTTTGTTTTTCGTCTTCAAAAGATGACAGTCAGGCTCTTTTCATTGTCCGCTCGCATAAAAAAGTAAAAGAAGCCTATATTTCTGATTCTTTGGGCTTGCCTTCTGTTGCAAAAACAAGTTCCTGCATTACGTTAAAACTTTTTTGTACTCCAGATGACCATTTAAGTCCTTTTGACCAGATTCCGCTTATTGATGATGAAAAATTCAATAAGTTAAAAATTGAAAATTCAAAATTGAATCTTTCAATTACAGAACGCGCTGAGCTTGTCTGTCCGGATGCAAGTGTTTTTACCTGCAGTACTTATAATTTTGAAGACGGCCAGGAAAAAATTGAAATGGAATATGCGCAGTTTGTTCCACAGGTTCAAAAAAAAGAGAAAATTCCACTGATAGTTTTTTTTCATGGAATAAGTGAATCTGGAACAGATATTTTAAAGCCTTTGTATTCAATAAAAACTACAGCCTTAACAAAAAACCAGATTCAATCGCATTTTGGAAGTAGTGGCGCTGCTGTTTTACTGCCTCAGTGTCCAACTGGCTGGCTGGAAATTACAGATTTAGACCCTTTTGGTAACAGGCTTTGGGTCGTTGCAGATATAAAAAAGCCGTTGCGCAGGGCTTCGAAAGCAATAAATGATTTTTTGTCCAAAAAGCTCGATTTAAAGACAGAAGATTTTCCCGAAAAAACTCCTGTTTCGTATTATACGCTTGCCGTAAAGAGTTTGATTGACGATTTTATTAAGGAAAATCCGCAGATTGATACTTCAAGAATCTATGTCGGCGGTTGTTCTGCCGGTGGATTTATGACATTAAATATGATGATTCAATATCCTGAATTTTTTGCGGCTGCCTTTCCTGTTTGCGAAGCTTTTCCTGACGAAAGAATAACTGAAAGCGATATAAAAAAACTTGCAGAAAAACCAATGTGGTTTACGGTTTCGCTAAATGATCAGACGATAAAACCAGAAAAAAACACGCTCATGACAGTTGAACGGTTAAAGAATGCCGGAGCAAAAAATCTACATTCAAAATATTTTGTAAAAGTGCAGGATACGACAGGGAATTTTAAGAATGAAGAAAATGAACCGTGGGAATACGACGGACACAGTTCCTGGATTTATCTTTTTAATGACGAAATTTTTGATGGTGAATTAAACCTTTTTGACTGGCTCGCTCGTCAGCGTAATGGAAATTAAGGCACCACCATTTTTATTATTTGAGGCTGTAATTTCGCCATTGAGACTGTGGATTATTGCTTTTGCAATGCTCAATCCTAAACCGCTTCCTCCTGCTGCCCGGTTGTGGCTAAAGTCTCCGCGGTAAAAACGTTCAAATACGTGTGGAAGAATTTTTTCTTCAAAGCCTGGTCCGTTGTCAGAAACTTCAATTTTTGTAAAATCCTGTGTCTGCTCGCACTTTAGTTCAATTACCGGATTTTCCTGGATAAATTTATTACTGTTAGAAATAAGTGCAACAAAAACCTGATGCAAAAGTTCAGCATCGCTAAAAATTGTATGGCTGGCGTTTTCGTCGTAAATAATTTTAAGATTTTTGTTGATTGAATAGAATTCTTCTGTAAGGCGTGCAAAAAGTTTTGTAAGGTCAAATTCCTGGCAGTTCGGGACAATTTTTCCGCTTTCAAGTTTGCTTAATTGAAGCAAATTTGAAATTATTGAATCCATCGAATGAGTTTCCTGCAAAATTGTGTTAAGGCTTTTTTCGAGCTGAACACTGTCGTTTTTTCCCCAGCGCCTTAAAAGGTTTGCCTGTCCTAAGATTACGGCAACTGGAGTTTTTAATTCGTGGCTGACATTGCTTGTAAAACTGCGTTCTCTGTCAAAATCAGATTTTAGACGGGAAAAAAGGCTGTTGAATGTCTGGGCAAGATTATCGAGTTCGTCTTTTTGACCAGTTTCTGGCAGTCGTTGATCCAGGTTTGTGGAACTGATTGTTGCTGCCTTGTTCGTTATTTGAACAACCGGGCGGATTGTCTGTTTTACAAAAAGCTGGCATAAAAAAAACGAAATTACAAGAACTGGAATTGCTGCAATTCCTATAAAAAAAAGAATTTCGTAAATAAATCGGTTTCCCGGATCGTTGTTTGCTTTTTGTGCAATTTGAATTGTAAAAGTGCGTCCGTCTTTTAAACGGCAGTTTGTTGTTATGTAGAGAATGTTTATGTTTTCTCCTTCCGCCGTTTTTTTTACAAAAAAATGAACAGGTTTGCCTTTTGTTTCTGGCAGTTTTCCTACAAAATCATTTTTTTGTCGTAAAATTTCTCCAGTTTTTGCGTTGTATATTAAATACGAAGTAAAAAATGGAAGTTCTCTTAATTTTTTGTCTAAAAGTGCAGGGTTTTCGCTTATAAGCGCCCTGACAATAATTTCGCTGCTTTTTGAAAATCTTTTGTATTCCTGTTCAATTGCCGAATGTCTGAGAGTTGCAAAAAAAATAAAGAGAATTACGAGAAATGCAATCGTTAAAATTGCTGCAAATTTTACAGAAAGCTTAAAAACAATTGAATTTTTCATTTTATTCTTGAATGGTTTTCATCATATAACCGGCGCCACGGATTGTTTTTATATATTCTGTGCCGGCAATCTGATCTACTTTTGAACGAAGGTATCCGATGTAAACATCAACAGTGTTTTCGTCAATAAAATGTCCTGTTCCCCAGATTGAATCGAGAATTTGTGCTCGGCTTAAAACTTTTTCCTGGTTTTCCATAAAGAGTTTGAGCATAAGATATTCTGTTTTTGAAAGATTTAGTACATTGTCGTTTAACGTTACCTTCATGCTGTCTGGGATAAGTTTTAATTGTCCGTTTTTGAGTTGAATTGATTTTGAATTTTGAGAACCCGTTCTTCTGAGAACTGCGCTCATTCTTGCAAGAAGTTCTTCAATTTCGAATGGTTTTGCAATGTAGTCGTCTGCACCGGCATTTAAACCGTTTACTTTGTCGTAAGTTTCGCCACGGGCCGTAACCATTATTACAGGTACATCAGATGTTTTTCTGATTCTGCGCAAAACTTCAAGTCCGCTTAATTCAGGAATCATTACGTCGAGAAGAATCAAATCCGGAGATTTTTTTTCAAAAAGTTCGAGAGCCTGTCTTCCGTCAAAGGCTGTGCAGGTTGTGTATCCTTCGTGCTGGAGTTCTGCGTTTACAAAGTCTGAAATTCCTGCGTCATCTTCTACAATTAAAATTGTTTCCATAAAATTATTTTCCCGGATAAAAACTATTCAATTCAAGTAAAACCGTTAAAAAGTGTTTTAGTTACGCCTGGGACCTGCGTTTGTCTTCGTACATTTTTTTGTCGGCCATTTTTACTAAAAGTTCTGCGTCTGTTCCGTTTTGAGGACAGCGTGCATAACCGGCACTAGTTGTAACGTTCATTCTTCCTTCCTGCAAAATTGTTTCGCGCTTAATCGAATCTTTTATGCGCTTTATAAATGCCTGAATAAACATTTCGTCGTGGTTTCCGTGCAGGATTATTGCAAATTCGTCTCCGCCGATTCTAAAGGCAAGGTCATTTTCGCGAATGCAGTTTGAAAGTTTTCTGGCGGCAATAATTAAAATTTTGTCTCCAGCTGCATGACCCAAAGTGTCGTTTATTTTTTTAAATTCATTTAAATCTAAATAAACGATTGTGTATTCCTGGGCGGTTTTTTGCAGGTTTTTTAGAACACTTTTGAATTTTCGTGCATTGTAAAGGTCTGTTAATGAATCCTTGTAAGAAAGAATTTCAAGGTTTTTGTCTCTTGCCTTTAAGTGAGAAACTATTCCAACAACTAATGTTGTTATAAAACAAAATAAAAATGCAAAGAGAAGTTTTAAATATATTTTTGAATTATCAACCCAGCCGTTTTTTGGTTCCGTATATAAAACCATTGAGGATTCTTTTATTGTAAAAGTTGTTACGCATGGATTATTGAATTCCTTTTGAGTGTTTTCTGCGAGAAGAAATTCCCTTTCATCTGCAAAATTCAACTTACAAAGCCTGAAATTGTATGCTGGATCAGAATAATTAAGATAATTTAGAATATCCTTGTCAAAAAGGTTGCTTATTTTTAAATAAATTACGCAAAATCCCCAGAATTCGCCCTGGATTTTTTTATTCCTTAAAAAAACAGAATCCTGGATAACGAGAACTTCTTCTCCATTAGAAAGCGTGTATGGTCCTGTAAGATATGATTTTCTGTTTATTACTGCCGATCTTGAAGTATTTTTTGTTTTTGGAAAAGTAAAAAAATTCTGTATAAGATCTTCATCAGGAATTTTAGGGTAGGCAGTTGAATTTATTCCGTCTGGGGCAAGCTGAACACAAAGAACCGCCGGAAATTGATTTATAAGCGAAGCAACCAGATTTTCAAAATTCATGATTTTGCCATCGCTAGCCATAATCATGCCTTCGACATTATCGTTTATCGGAAGATTCTGTTCGAGGCCGGTTTTAAATAATCTTGTAGCTGTCTGACTAATTAATTCACATTGACGCCATGCATGTTTTAAATCCTGTTTCTGAGAAAAAAATAAAACTGAAGATGCACAAAGCAGGGAAGCGAGAAATGTTAGTTTTACGGAATATGACAGTTTTTTGTCCTTAGCCAAAAACATAACTGTAATTGTAACTTTAAAAAATCCTTTTTTCTATGTTTTTTATAAAAAGATTGTGCATTTTTTACCTTGCAAGGTTTTTTTTAAGAGTTCATAATTATTTATTATGAATGTTGTTAGTATTTTTATGGCCATGCACGGCGCCGTTGCCCAGGGTGTTTTATGGGGCGTTATGACTTTGGGTGTTTACCTTACTTTTAGAATTTTAAATATTGCAGATATGACCTGTGATGGAACTTTTGCCCTTGGCGGTTCAATCTGCGCTGTACTTGTAATGAAAAATTACAATCCTTACGTTGCCCTTTTGTTTGCTTTTTTAACAGGACTTTTAGCCGGCGGTGTAACCGGATTTTTGCATACAAAATTAAAAATTCAGGAATTGCTTGCCGGAATTCTTTCTATGACAGCCCTTTATTCTGTAAATATCAGAATTATGGGAAGATCTAACACTCCGCTGCTCGGTGCACAGACTGTAATGACTCGTCTTCAGTCTTTTTTTAACGGAATGTCTCCAAATATGGCTTCTTTACTTTCAGGCTTTATTTTCTGCGTTGTGCTGATTGTTCTTTTGTATTGGTTCTGCGGAACAGAAATCGGCTCATCTTTGCGTGCAACCGGAAACAACGGAAATATGGTTCGGGCAATGGGCGTTGATACAGACAAAATGAAAATTCTCGGACTTATGCTTTCCAACGGTTTGATTGCCTTGAGTGGCGGACTTGTTGCTCAGTCGCAGGGCTATGGCGACGTTGGAATGGGAACCGGAACTCTTGTAATTGGGCTTGCTTCTATCGTTCTTGGTGAATCTATTTTTGGCTGGTTTGCAAAAAAAATGCCGTTCTGGTTTACGCTTATTTCTGTAGTTTTGGGTTCAATCGTTTATAGAATTGTAATTGCAGTTGTCCTTCAGCTTGGATTAAAGTCGAGCGATTTAAAACTTTTAACTTCGATTATTATTACAGTTGCCCTCGCTATTCCAATCATAAAACAGCAGAGTGCAAAATTTATTGAAAAGAAGCGCAATAACTAAACTGGAGAAAAAAATGCTGAAAATTTCAAATCTTACAAAAACTTTTAATCCAGGAACAATTACAGAAAAAAAAGCACTTCTTGGAATCGATTTAACTCTCGAAGACGGAGATTTTGTTACCGTAATCGGTGGAAACGGTGCCGGCAAATCAACACTTTTAAATATGATTGCCGGAGTTTATTCCTGCGATAGTGGAAAAATTGAATTAAATGGAATCGATTTAACCAATATGTCAGAATATCGCCGGGCAAAATATCTTGGCCGCGTTTTTCAGGATCCAATGCTCGGAACTGCGGCAAATATGGAAATTGAAGAAAATCTTGCAATGGCTTACCGCCGCGGAAAAATCCGTTCGCTTGCCTGGGGAATTAAAAATTCTGAGCGTGAACTTTATCGCGAAAAACTTGAACTTTTAGGTCTTGGTCTTGAAAACCGCATGAAAAGCAAGGTTGGACTTTTGTCTGGCGGCCAGAGACAGGCTTTGACACTTCTTATGGCAACCTTGCAAAAGCCGGATATTCTTCTTCTTGATGAACACACAGCTGCCCTTGATCCAAAAACTGCTTCGCGCGTTCTTGAACTTACAAAACAGTTTGTTGAAAAAGATCATCTTACAGCGTTTATGGTTACTCATAATATGAAGCACGCAATCGAATACGGAAACCGTTTGATTATGATGATGAACGGAAAAATAATTTACGATGTTCGTGGTGAAGAAAAAAAGAATTTAAAGACAGAAGATTTGCTTGCAAAATTTGGCGCTGCCGGAGAATTAAACGACAGAATGATTTTGGACAGTCAATAAACAGACGCAAATTCAGAACGGAATACAAAATGTTCAATGATTTTCAGGACGCCATAAGTTCTTTTTCTGAAAAATTAAAAAGGTTTTCTGCCTCCCAGCAAAAAGAGTTGAAAATTCAACCGACAGAAGACCAGATTTTACAGAAAAAAATTATTGAACATGGTGAACGCCTGAAATTCAACGTAATTTCAACTTATAAAATTTATAAATCTCCGTACGAAGCCCTCGGAAAAATGTCAGAAAGGGCGGCTTCTATAGATAACGATGAACAGCTTTTGTTACAGGCCTATAATCTTTATAAAGAAGCAATGGAGCTGAATAAAAATTCAATTCAAAGTTTACCCCAGGCGGAAAATTGCGCACATTCTTATATTTCTAAAGTTGAATTGTCGTGCCCGCTTTGCACTAAAGCTTCGTATACAAGTGGCGGCCAGTTTATCTATCTTTTGTGCTGGCTTTATTTTGAAAAAGGTTGTCAGGAATATTTTCCATTTTTTATTGAACACGAAAAATCATTTGAATTGTCCTTTTGTCCTGCTGCTAATTTTTCGTTTTTGAGCCACGATAAAGAGCTTTTTGAGATTGTAAAACGTGAATTTTATTCATAATATTGCGCTATTATGACAAAAGATTTGACCTCAGGTCATCCATTTAAAATAATTTTTGATTTTGCAGTTCCTGTTTTTTTCGGCTGCCTTTTTCAGCAGTTTTATAACCTTGTAGACACAATTATTGTAGGGCGTTTTTTGGGAGTTTCTGCCCTTGCTGCAGTTGGTTCAACTGGTTCTTTGAATTTTATGATTCTCGGATTTTGCATGGGGCTTTGTTCTGGTTTTGCAATTCCTGTTGCACAGAGATTCGGGGCAAAAGATTTTGGCGGAATGCGGCAGTATGTTTTTAACTGCTCTATTTTGTGCGTAATTTTTTCTGTTGTCTTAACTGTCGTTACAGTAATTTTTTGTAAGCCACTTTTAGTTCTCCTGCGTACGCCAGTTGATGTTCTTGACGGTGCTTATGCTTATTTTGTAATTATTCTTGCAGGAATTCCTGTTACGATTCTTTACAATATTTTGTCGGGAATTATCCGCTCTGTTGGGGACAGCAAAACTCCTCTTTATTTCTTGATTTTTTCTGCCGGAATGAATATTGTTCTCGACCTTCTTTTTATTGCTGTATTCAACTGGGGAATTCCTGGAGCGGCGTATGCAACTGTAATAAGTCAGGGAGTTGCCGGCGTTATCTGTCTGTTTTTTATGCATAAAAAATTTGAAATTCTACGTCTGCAAAAAGAAGATAAAATCGTTAATGCAAAAAAATGCTTTGATTTAATTGGAATTGGAATTCCAATGGGGCTGCAGTATTCAATTACTGCAATCGGCTCTGTAATTTTGCAGGCTGCTGTAAATGTCCTTGGCTCTGTTTACGTGGCTTCTATTTCTACTGGAGCAAAAATCAGCATGTTTTTTACGACTCCTTATGACGCACTTGGAACAACAATGGCAACCTACGGCGGGCAGAATGTCGGGGCTGCAAAACACGACCGTTTGAACAGTGGAGTTTTTTGGGCGTGTGTAATAGGTTTTGTCTATGCAGGAATCGGATTTTTAATTTTATTTTTTGGAAGCGAAAGTTTAACCAAGCTTTTTATGAATAAAAACGAAGATGAAGCAACTGTGACCCTTGTTGCTTCAAATGTAAGAATGTTCCTTGTGTCTAACAGTTCATGTTATGTTCTTTTGGCACTTGTAAATATTGTCAGGTTTATGATTCAGGGAATGGGATTTTCAAAAATTGCAATTTTTGCCGGCGCTTTTGAACTTGTAGGAAGAGCCGTAATCGGACTTGTTTTTATTCCGATTGTTGGTTTTGCCGCTGCCTGTTTTGCAAGCCCTCTTGCCTGGCTTTTTGCCGACATGTTCCTTATTCCTACGTACTTCTGGTGCAGAAAAAAACTCTAGGCGTTACTTGTCGCTTTTTAGATTTTTTGATATATTAGGCAAACAACGTTAAAATCAATTCAACGAGGTATATTTATGAGACTTGCAAGAAGAATCAGACCGCTCCGCTGGAATAAAACTATCAGAGCAAATAGCAAGAAAAATGCAAAAAGAATTCGTACAAACCACGAACTTCTTAAAACTTTGGCAAAGTAAAATAAAGGCTGTCAATGCTTTTGCACGGGCAGCTTTTTTTATTTTAAAATCAAGGATGAATTATGTTTTATTATGGCGGATTTGATTTAACTTATTTAATTTTTGCTGTTCCAGCTCTTTTGCTTGGACTGTGGGCTCAGTCTGCCGTAAAGACTAGGTTTTCAAAATACGACAGAATTCTTACAAACAGAAGAGTTACCGGAGCTCAGGCGGCTGCCATTTTATTAAAGGCGAATGGAATTACAGACGTAAAAATTGCAAGAATTTCAGGTTCATTGACAGATAATTACAATCCGGTTACAAAAATTTTGAGTTTAAGTGAATCTACATATGCGAGCGCTTCGATTGCTGCCGTTGGGGTTGCAGCCCACGAAACCGGACACGCAATCCAGCATCATACAGGGTATTTTCCGCTCACCTTTAGACGCCTGCTTGTTCCTGTTGCAAATATTGGCTCTGGAATTGGTCCTCTGCTTGCACTTGCCGGCATTGGCTTTGGTTATTCAAGTGGAATGGAAGAAACAATGCCGTTTTTCCAGTTTTTAACGAATCTAGGTCTCTTGCTTTTTGCCTGTGCAACCCTTTTTTATGTGGTTACGCTTCCTGTTGAATTTAACGCTTCTTACCGTGCCTTAAAAATCTTAAAAGGCGCCGGAGTTTTTACCGACAAAACAGAAATTGACGGTGCGCGCGAAGTTTTGTGGGCAGCGGCAATGACTTATGTTGCAAGTGCTCTTGGTGCAATCGGAAACTTTGTCCGTCTTTTACTTTTAACTCAAAGACGTCGCAGAAGATAAATTTTTAGCAGACATATATTTTTTTATGAAGTGAACAGCGCGGATTAAACTGGCTTTTGCAGGAAGGACATTCGCAAGTTGAACTGTATTCGTCATAAGAAAACAGTCGTTTGCAGACTCCGCACATTACAGTTGCCTTTTCGTCGTGCCCAAGCGGTGAAAATCTGTGATCTTGTGTTTCGTCGTGGCATTTAAAGCAGGCATAGAATTTCTGGCATTTTCCGCATTTATTTGCAATTACGTCTAAAACAGAATTGTAGTGAATGCATCTTCCGTACTGATCTGTGAGTTTTCCAAAAATCTTTAATTCTTCGTTTTCCATGGCAATGATAATATATCCGATTTTAGGCGGTTGACAATAATAACGATAATTGTAGAATGTAAACCATATTTTTATTTTAGAGGTTTACAATAAGATGAATAAAACAGCCCTTCGTTCTGCTATCGTCGCTTTTTTTGCTGCAATTATCTGCGCTTCAAGTTTTTTTAGAATTCCAATTCCTGGAATTGTAAGTGGAATCGTTATTCAAAATGCATTGTGCGTTATGACTGCAGTTTTGCTTGGTTCATTTTGGGGAGCTGCCCCGACTGCACTTTTCTTTGTTGTCGGAGTTTTAGGCCTTCCTGTTTTTTCTGGTGGTCAGGGCGGATTCCAGGTTTTAATGAATATTAACGGCGGTTTTAGAATCGGCTGGGTTGTTGGTGCTCTTGTTGCCGGTTTAATTGCAGGTCGTCCATCTGTAACAGAAAAGAAAGTAAATGTAAAAAATGTAATTCGCCTTGCTGTTGCGGTTTTTGCAGGAATGCTTCTGCTTTATTTTCCTGAAGTATTTTATGTAATTGGTTTTAAACACGCTGAACTTGGTGTAGGCGGAGCTGTTAAACTTTTTGTAACAGCTTTCTTTGCCCCTTTTCTTCTTGTTGATTCAATAAAAGCTGTTGTGGTAGTCTTGATTTCCTTAAAGTTGCGTCCGGTTGTTGCACTGTACTTGTATGAACCGGAAGAAAACGACGTACAGGATTAGTCTGAATCTGGCGGAGAGATGTGGCGTTTAGAGATTCCCGCATCAAGTGCGGGAATGACAGGCTATCTCGTGCGGGAATGACAGACCGCGGATTGTAGCAAATGGCAGTTTTGCTTGCGGGGAATGACAGTGCGCCGTGCGGAAAGGGCAGTCTGTTGAGAGTGAATGACTGTTTGATTTGCTGGAATGGCAGACTGTTGTGAGGAAATGACAGGCTATCTCGTGCGGGAATGGCAGGCCGCGGATTGTGGTGGGACTTTTGTTGAAGCCTTCCAGTTTTGTCTATAAATTAAAATGAATAAAATTTTAATAAAAAACGTAACAAAAATTTATGCTACCAGCGAAGGTAAAAAAAAAGCCTTAAATAATGTTTCTATGGAAATAGAAGAAGGCTCGGTTACTGTTATTGGTGGCGAAAACGGTTCTGGCAAGAGTGTTTTAATGAACATAATTGCCGGTCTTGAAAAAGCCGACAGTGGCAGTGTTACTTCTTTTGCAAAGGCTGGACTTGTTTTTCAGGAAGCTGACACACAGATTCTCGGGGAAACTCCACGCGAAGACATTGCCTTTGGTCCAAAAAATCAGAAAAAAAACAAAGAGCAGATTTTAAAAGCAACTTCTTTTGCACTTGAGCAGGTTGCCCTTACAAAAAAGGCAGATTATCCAGCACGCTTTTTGTCTGGTGGCGAAAAACGCCGGCTTGCGGTTGCCTGCATGCTTGCAATGGAACTTCCGATAATTATTTTTGATGAACCGTACGCAAACTTAGATTACGGTGGCGTTAAACAGGTAAATGCGCTGATAAAAAAGTTAAAGGAAGATAAAAAGACTGTAATTATTTTGAGCCACGAACTTGAAAAATGTCTTGGACTTGCCGACCGTTTTATTGTTTTGTTCCGGGGCGACAAGGTTTTTGACGGTTCGCCTGAAGTTGCCTTGCACGAAAATCTTGAACAGTGGAATGTCCGAAATCCGCTTACAGCTTATTCAAGTTTAAAAGACCTTGTCTGGTAAGGTTTGTTCAAAATGAATAATTATTCAGCGTTTAGTTATAAAGCCGGGCATTCTGTTTTTCATAGAATGAGTGCGTGGTGCAAGATTCTTTTAATTCCTGTGTTTAATATTGCAGTTTTTTCTCTTAACTGGAAATTTGCTGCTGTCTTTGTTGGAATTCAATTTATAACTTTTTTTTGCCTGCGTTTTACGTTAAAAGAACAGCTTACAGATTTAACTCCTGTTTTATGGTACGGAATTTTTATGTATTTGATTGATTTAATTTCCGGTACTTACATTGGTTTTGCAGAACTTGGATTAGCTGATTCTTTTTTGTCCGCCTTAAAAAAATGTCTTTATGACGAAAAAACTTTTTCGACAATTGTAAAATTTTTTGTCTGTAATCAAAGTGCTGCTTTAATGTTTAAAACTTCTACTTCGCTTGAATTGCGGGAAGGAATTGAAACAATTGAATTAAAAATCCGCAAAGTTTTGCCATGCAGTAAAAAGCCCCGTTTTGCAATTGTTGTTTCAATGTTTATAAATTTTATTCCGGCAGTTTTTAAAATCTGGAATCAGTTAAAGCGTGCGTGGTTTGCCCGCGGTGGAAAATACAATCTGCGGATGTTTCTGACGTTGTTTCCGGTTTTGTTCAGTATTGGCTTAAAATATGCCTTTGACACAACAAAGGCAGTTTTAATCAGAGAATAAAACTTTTTTTTAAGCTACACGGCCGAGGCAAGTTTTTTGTTAAGGCGTAATTACGGCGTCTAAGACAAAGTCTGTCGGTTCGGCTGGAAGCTCTTTTATTAACTGTTCTTTGTAGCCTAGCCCTGCTGTAAAAAGTTGTGCGCCTGTTGCTTTTAAGCGTGGAAGATAGCGGTCGTAAAATCCCATGCCCTTGCCGAGTCGCTGTCCGTCCTTTGTAAAGGCGAGGGCTGGAACAATCATAAAAAGTTTTTTGTCTTTTAGTGAATCATTTAAATCAACCCTGGGCAAAGTGGGTTTTGGTTCGAAAATTCCAAAGGAACCGCTTTCTAATTGTTCGTTAAGTTCTTTTGTTTTGTCCAGATAATAAAAATCCATATTTGAAGTTCCGCTTATTACTCTTGGAACACAGACAGTTTTTGTTTTTATTGTCTGTTCTAAAAGCGGAAAAACGTCGAGTTCAAAACCGTAGGGAATGTAGAAAAAAACTATTTGAGACGATATAAAAGCCGGACACATTTGTATTTTTTTGCAGGCTCTTAGGCTTTCCTGCATTTTTGTTGTCTGGTCAGAATATTTTTCTTTTAAGAGATGGCGCATTTTTGTGCGCAAAAGTTTTTTTTCTTCAAAAATTGTCATGGCGAAAATTATAGCATAAAATTGCTGGCATGGATTATGGTATTTTATTTGCTGTTCTTGCAGGTTTTCTTTTTATTGCTGGTCTGGCTGGCTGTATTGTTCCTGCCTTGCCGGGTGTGCCTCTTGCCTGGGCCGGACTTTTTACGACTTATTTTTGTTCACTTACGTTAACTCCGCGTTCTGTGATTATTGTTACAGGAATTGTTGCAATAATTGTTACGGTGCTGGATACAGTTTTGCAGCCGTGGTTTACTAAAAAGGCTGGTGGAAGTAAAAGTGCGGTCTGGGGAGCTACCATTGGTTTGGTAGTTGCAATGTTTTTAGGCCCGGTTTTTATTCTTTTGGGACCACTTATCGGAGCCTTTGTTGGAGAAATAATTGCAAATCCGGGAGACTGGAAAAAATCCCTGAAGGCTGCTTTTGGTTCGTTTGCAGGATTTTTGCTTGGAACCGGCCTGAAAATGATCTGTGTAATTTGTTTTATATGGATATTTGTGTGGCAATTGATAAAGTGAAAAAAAATTTGATTTTTTTTAAGAATTCCATGTTTGTTTATTGACACAAGTATGTAATTTTTGTAGTATATATTCACGTTCAACGAACGTGGTATGGTTCCTTAGCTCAGTCGGTAGAGCAACGGACTGTTAATCCGTGTGTCGCTGGTTCAAGCCCAGCAGGAGCCGTAAAGCCTGATGCAGTTTTGTGTCAGGCTTTTTTTTATTTTAAAATTGTACATTTAGACCTTACACCGGACACGAAAGCCTTTAGGTGGCTGAAAGCCACTGAGCGCTAGTGAAGCTGTAGTGGCCGGTTCGGCGTGTTTTATGATCAGTGCGCAGCTTGTTCTGCGTCCTGAAAAACAAAAAAAAGAAGGATTTTTTGAACCGGATAATTGATTTTTTTAAGAAAGAAATGATGCTTTCTGTTGCCCTTTTTGCTGCCATTGCTTCTCTTTTTATTACTCCGCCGTCGGCTGAGCTTTTTTTTGAAGTTGACTGGAAAACGCTTGCAACCCTTTTTATGCTTTTGTCTGTTCTTGAAGGTTTTAAGCAGGAAGAAATTTTTAATCCGCTTTTGCATTTGAGTTCTAAAATTTCGACGATTAAGGGGCTGACCGTTTTTTTTGTTTACGGGGTTTTCTTTTCTTCGATGTTTGTTACGAACGACGTTTCGCTGATAATTTTTGTTCCGCTGACAATAATGAGTTTTAAAGCCGGAAAAAAAGAAAAATATATTCTTCCGGTATTGACGTTTGAAAATATTGCTGCAATCCGCGGTTCGCTTTTAATGCCATTTGGAAGTCCTCAGAACTTATTTTTGTTTAGTCAAAGCGGAATTTCTGCCTTTAGTTTTATAAAAATGATGGCGCCTTTGTGGATTTTTAGCATTTTTTTGCTTTATGGGTTTATTTCTTTTTTATTTAAGAAAGACCGTTTTGAAAAAATTGAATTTGACGGAAAAAGTTTTGAAAAGCCGTGGGACGAAAACCGTCGTTTTAAAAGAGCCTTGTATTTTGGTCTTTTTGTTTTTATTATAGCTATGATAGTAAGCCGCAGCCGTTTGTGGCCTTTTGTAACGGTTTTGGTGGCTCTTGTTCTTTTTATTTTTGACCGCAAAATTCTTTTTAAGACGGATTATGTTCTGCTTTTAACTTTTTTCTGTTTTTTTGTTTTTTCGTCGTCTGTGTGTAAAAATCCGGTTATTGCCGCTTTTTTGCAGAGAATTGTGCGCGGAAACGAATATTTGTGTTCGATTGTTTTGAGCCAGGTTATTTCGAATGTACCGGCTTCGATTGTTTTGTGGCCTTTTTCTGGAATTGAAGGCCTGCAGCCGCTTTTGTACGGCCTGGATAGCGCAGGTTTGTGCTCGATTATCGGAAGCCTTGCTTCTGTAATAAACCTGCGCATTTATCTGCGTGAATTTCCTGGAAAGGCGGGCTCTTTTATAAAAACGTTTACGCTTATAAGCCTTGCCTTTTTTGCGATTGTTTTTATTCCGCAGTGGGCACTTTACCGGTTTTGCTCTGCCTTATTGTTTTGAATCTGCCGAATAAACTTTTAAGGCTGGACTTTCCTGGAAATATGAATTAAAGACAAGATAAAAATCTTCTGCATTTGCCGTGCTTACGGCTTTGTATTGTTCAAGATAGAGTTTTGGCCTGCCGTACATTTGTCCTTTGTGGAGCAAAAATGCGGTTCCTTCGGTGGTTGAAGTTTTTTCAAGTTCGCGCAAAAGCCAGAGGTTTTCAAGTTCAACTAAAAGGTCTGCCTTTTGGGTGTCCAAAGCTTCGCTTTTGTCCTGGTTTATAAGCTCTTTTAGTTCTGTGCTGATTGAACGGACTGTTTTTGCGTAAAGACTGTCCGTGCGGCTCGTGTGCTTTATTTTTGTTATTACAACCTGCGCGTAAGGAAAATCTGAATCTGCCGGCGTAACTTTTGCAAGCTGGTTGTTTTGTTCAGAAGTTTGTGCGTCTAACGCTTTTTGCAGGCGGTTTTGCAAAAGATACAAAAGTGCGTTAAAAAGTGCGCTGTCCGTTGTTGAATTGTCCGGGGCGTTGAGCACATATAAAAGCGGGTCAGAAAAATCTGTCGTAGGAATTAAAATTGCAGGTCTAGGGCCTGCCTTGTCTGCACTTATGTCCGTAAAAAACTGATGGCGCAACTGGAGTTTTTTTGTTTTTTTAGGCAAAGCAGGCTGGCTCATTTTTTTGTTGATGTTTTGAGTTGCCTTAAATGTGTTTAATTCGCCAAAGTTTGAGTCGAGCAGTTTTTTTAATTCACTTTCCTGGGGGATTCCGCCGGTTAAAATAAGGGAGAATCTGGTCGAATCTAAAATCTTTGGGTAGGCTGCCTGAATCTGCGTAAAGTCGAGGGCAGAAGGTCTGTCTTTTGTGTCGTTAAAGAGAAGCGACTCTTCTTTATTTTTGTAGATTGTTCTTGCAGCTTCGCACAAAAGCTGAAAATCCGCGCTTCCAGATTTTATTTTCCATTGAGTTCTAAGGTCGTAAGTGATTGCGTCTGCAAGAGAAGGGGTAATGTCTCCAAAAATAACGCAGCTGGACATTGTGTTAAGACAGGTTAAAATATCCTGGCTCTGACAGTTTACGGTTAAAAGTGAATATTGGGCGTCGGTCTGTGAAGTAACTTTTGCCGGAGACTGTAAAACCTGGTTTTGATAGAGCGAATCAAGTGAATATTGAATTATTGAAGCAAGGGAATTTGCAAGCAGCGACATTAAGCCTGGGTTTTGCTGTGCAAATAAAAGTTCTCCGCCGTTAATTGCAAGCATTAAAGAAGCCCTCTGGGCTTTTGGCGTGTATTTTACAGTTACAGGAATTTCGTTTTTTAGAGTGAACGAAGAAATCTGACTTTCGTTTTCCCGGATAAAGCGACTGGCAGAAAAAGAAGTGTCGTCGTTTTTTTCTTTTATAATTGAAGCAGTTGAATTTTGTCCCTGAATAAAATCTCTGTATTTTGGCTGAAGATACCATGCGCCGTTTTTTGAAGTAAGACGGGTGTAGCCGTATTTTTTAAATTCTTTTTGATATTTTAAGTAATCGGCGGTGCTGCAAAGAACAAAGACAAATGGCTGGGCTTCTTCGTATTGTGAGTTTAACTGTTCGGCTGTAAAGTTTTTTAGGCGTTCGTTTTTGTTAAAAAGGTTTTCTGAAAAATCTTTGTTGGTCTGGTTAAAAATTGCAAGGTTTTTCATTAAAAGAGTTGAATTATTTGTAACGAGAGTAAAGTTAGACTGCATTTCTTTTAGGGCGGCTGCAAGTTCAATTTGGGTAAGGCGTTCTTTTTCTTTTGACATTTCTAAAAAAAGTTCTGCCTGTACAGCCGGGCTGACCTTTGTTTTTTCGCAGATTGCCTGGATTATAAGGCGGCTTGAATTGCTTTGCTGTGCGCTTGAACAGTCGATGTAGTCCGGGGCGCGGATTGCAAGGTTACGCTGTTTTAAAAGAAGTGTCTTAAAAGTTGAATTATTTTTGTTGAATACGGCCGAAAGTAAGTCTGATTTGTCCTGGTCTAATTGGGTGTACTGTAAAACAATCTGGGTAAGGTCGCCGGAAATTGAATCGTCGGTGAGTACATATTTTTTTGCCTTTGAAATTTGGGCAGTTGCAGGTGAAAACAAAATAGTTGAATTTGCGTTCTGGTCAGAAAGATTTTTGTCTGGAGAGAATTTTCCAAAGTATTTTTCTGCAAGTAAAAGGGCAGTTTCTGAGGTAATGTTTCCGCTTATGTAGAGTGTTGAATTTGAAGGCGTGTAATAATTGTTTTTTATCTGGTTTAAAATAGCTCTTGCCTGCGCCGGTGAGGTTGAATTAAAAAGCTTTGGATAAACGGCGCTTTCCTGCTTCCACGGTTCTTTGTCAAAAATACATGTGTCGATTGTCTGGTTTATAAAACCCGCGGTTGAAGAAGAAAATTCTGTTAAGGCGGACTGTTCTTTTTTTAACTGTTGTTCAAGGGCTTTGTCAGAAATATTTAATAGTTTGTAGTAATTTGAAAACTCTATAAGGGTTTGTTCTGTCTGGGACGGGGCAACTGTTTTTTCTGTTTTTACGCAGTCAGCTGTCATTTCCAGGCCTGAAAGTTTTGCATAAAGAGAAAAAAATCCTGCCGTTTGCGGACTCTGGCATAGCGAGGAAGCATTTATGTTTAGTTCCAGTCGGACTGTTGCGGTTGTCGTGTCCTGTAAAAAATAAAGGGTAAGGCCGCTTTCGAGGGTAAAAATTTTTATGTCTTCCTGGGTGAATGCAAAGCAGAAGTCTGCAATAAAAATAAATAAAAAACTTAAAAAGGCTTTTTTTATCGACTGTTTTTTTAACGAAAAGTGAATGTGTTTCATTGTCTGTCCTTATAAATGCGCAAGGGGGTGGAAGGGCGCCACAGGCGTTGGGCTGACATTTTGTCAGCCCAATGGAGCGCGTAAGACGCGGAACCCTGGAAGACCCGGCGGGGCTGTCTAAAAAGTATTTTTCTGTCAGTGTCGGCTCAAACTGAAACAATGACAATTTTATGTGTTGGAATGACATTAGTTTTTAGACAGCCACGTGCGCCCATATTATAAAGAATTTCTGGATTTTTATTAATGAGAGTTTAAAACTTTAATAAGATGTCGTTTTAAGTTAGAATAAAGCAAAAAAATAAAGTTGGAGAGTGCTGTGCCTCAGTTAAAATTAAACGAAAAAAGTGTTGAAACGTTTATTCCAGATTATGTAAAAAAAATAATAGAAACAAAACGTCATCTTAATGAACACGAAATTGAAGTTTTAAAACAGAATCATAATACAAATTGTGACGAAAGCTGGCAGAATGTTTTTGTTCCGCTCGAAGAAGAAAATTTTGATCCTTCGTTAATCCGCGAATCCGAAATTAAAGGTTTTGTTGTTTTTTCGCGTCTGGTTGGGGCAACTTTAAAGTTCCACGATCTGGTTTTAGAAACCGGGATTTATAATTCTTATGTTGAAAATGTTGTTTTTGAAGACGATGTAGCTGTCCGTAACGTTGCTTATCTTTCTAATTATAAAATTGGTGCGCGCTCGATTCTTTTTAATATTCAGGAAATGTCGTGCACAAATCACTCAAAATTTGGCAATGGAATTTTAAAAGAAGGTGAATCTGAAAAGACTCGTGTCAGGGTTGGCGTTGGTAACGAAAATGACCAGAGAGCCGTTCTTCCTTTTGAAAATATGATTACGGCCGATGCTTTTATCTGGAGCCGTTACCGCGAAGACAGGGAACTGCAGAAACGTTTTGTTGAACTTACGGAAGAAGGAAATTCAAAAGCTTTGGACACTTACGGAATCGTCGAACACGATGCTGTAATAAAAAATACGACGCTTTTAAAAGATGCAAAGATTGGCGCTCACAGTTACATAAAAGGTGCGTTCAAACTAAAAAATATAAGCGTGCTTTCGAGCCAGGACGAGCCTAGCCAGATTGGAGAAGGCGTTGAACTTGTAAACGGAATTTTGGGTTATGGTTCAAAGGTTTTTTACCAGGCAGTTGCGGTGCGCTTTGTTATTGGAAGAAACTGCCAGTTAAAGTACGGGGCAAGACTTTTGAATTCTGTGCTGGGAGATAATTCTACTGTCAGTTGTTGCGAAATCTTAAACAATTTGATTTTTCCGTTCCACGAGCAGCATCATAATTCTTCGTTCCTGATTGCCTCGACTGTATGCGGTCAGTCGAACATTGCTTCAGGGGCAACTATTGGTTCAAACCATAATTCCCGCTCTCCGGACGGCGAAATGTTTGCTGGACGCGGTTTTTGGCCTGGTCTGTGTTCTGACTTTAAGCATAATTCCCGCTTTGCAAGTTTTACCCTTGTTTCTAAAGGAAGCTATCAGCACGAACTTAACATAAAATATCCTTTTTCGCTTGTTGCAAGTAACGGCGATCAAAAATGTATTACGATAATTCCTGGCTACTGGTTTTTGTACAATATGTATGCGATTGCGCGTAATAATTCAAAATTTCAAAAGCGCGACAAACGCGTTGTAAAGGTTCAGCATATCGAAACTGACCCTCTTGCTCCGGATTCAATTGAAGAAGTTGTTTCTGCTCTTAGCCGGATAATTGAACTTACAGGTGAATATCTTATTAAAAAAGGTTTTGAAAAAGCCGTAAAAGCTCAGACAAAAGAAGAACTTTATCACGTTGCAAAAGATTATCTGCATCAAAATCCTGGAGATGAATTTACTTTGTGCGACTTAGAAGCTCAGAAAAAGTACGGGGCGGAAATCCACAAGCCGGTGCGTGCCTATAAAATTTACAGAAAAATCGTAAAATATTTTGCCTGCTCTGTCTTAGTTGAATACTGCCACCTGTACAATACTCAAATTGACCGGGAAGAATTAAAAATCTTAATGCAGAATTTTCCGCTTTATACAAAGTGGGTTAATGTCGGCGGTCAGATAATTTCCAGCGACAATTTGCAGGAACTTTTTGAACAGATAAAGGCGCATAAAATTAACACCTGGCAGGAAGTTCATAATTTTTACGACAAGTGCGACAAAGAATATCTTATAAATAAAACAACGTATGCAATTTATCTGCTTGAGCGTTTATACGAACAAAAAATCCGCAATTTTACGCCTGAAATTTTTGAAGACATTATCAGCGATGTTCTTTCGATGAGTAACCAGATGCTTAACGAAGCCCGTTCTTCGCGCGAAAAAGATTATGTGGATTCGTTTAGAAAAATAACTTTCCGTAACGACGAAGAAATGGAAGCTGTTTTGGGCAATATTGATGACAATGAATTTTTGGTTGAAATGAAAGAAAAGACGCAGAGATTTAATTCAATGCTGCTTAATATATTCAATATTGTTAAAGAATGATGCTTGCATAATTATCTGTAAAGTTGCATAATTTGAATATGAATTCTTTATCACTACTTCTACTTTTGACTAGTTTTCTCGTTGAGGCCTAAGCAAATCGGGTAGTGTGATACATTTTTTGTATAAAAATAGACCTGGTGCAAAAGGCATCGGGTCTTTTTTTTTGTTGCATTGTTGGAGGAAGAAAAATGAACGCATCAAAGTACAAACCAGTTATTCAGCCGGCGCCAAAGGCAAGAAAATGGCCGGATAACCGCATTACAAAGGCTCCTGTGTGGTGTTCTGTTGATTTAAGAGACGGAAACCAGGCTTTAATCGATCCTATGGGTGTTGAAACAAAACTAGCGTACTTTGATCTTCTGGTAAAAATTGGTTTTAAGGAAATTGAAATTTGTTTTCCTTCTGCCAGCGATACTGAATTTGAATTCTGCCGCCGCCTTATTGACGAAGGACACATTCCATCTGATGTTTCGATCCAGGTTTTGTGCCAGGCTCGCGAACATTTAATCCGCAGAACAATGGAAGCAATAAAAGGTGCTCCAAATGTAATTTTTCATATTTATAATTCAACTTCTCCTGCTCAAAGAAAATACACATTCAATAAGTCAAAAGAAGAAATAATCAGGATTGCGGTTGACGGCGTAAAATGCATAAAAGAATGTATGAAAGATTTACCGGAAGAAGAACGCAATAAAATCCGCCTTGAATATTCTCCAGAAAGTTTTTCGATGACAGAACTCGATTATGCAATTGAAATTTGCGAAGCTGTAAAAAAGGAATGGGGAACAAGAGCTGACAAAAAAATCATTTTTAATCTGCCAACAACGGTTGAATGTTACACAGCAAATGTTTATGCAGATTCAATTGAATATTTTGCAGAACATATCAGTGACCGCGAAAACGTTGTAATTTCTACGCACTGTCATAACGACCGCGGAACTGGAGTTGCAGAGTGTGAACTTGCCCTTATGGCTGGCGCTGACAGAGTTGAAGGCTGTCTGTTTGGAAACGGTGAACGTACCGGAAACCTCGATATTGTTACGGTTGCCTTGAATATGTTTGCAGAAGGCGTTGACCCTCAGCTCGATTTTTCTGATTTACCGGAAATTGCAGACGCTTACCAGGAATACACAAAAATGGATATTCCTCCGCGAACTCCTTATGCCGGCGGTCTTGCATACACGGCTCTTTCTGGCGGACACCAGGACGCAATTGCCAAAGGTCTTTCTGCGCGCGAAAAAATGCCTTGCGACGCTGTCTGGGACGTTCCTTATCTTCTTATTGACCCGAAAGACATTGGCAGAAAATACGAAGGAATTATCAGAATCAATTCGCAGTCGGGCAAAGGTGGAGCAAGCTTTATTCTTGAACACAATTTTGGTTATGCAATTCCAAAGGCAATGCAGCCTGCTGTTGGCAACCTTATTAAGGCAGAAAGCGACAGGGCTCAAAGAGAATTACATCCAGAAGAAATCTGTCAGATTTTTGAAAGACAGTGGCTTGAAAATAAGGCAAACCTCGAAATAATTGACCTTGCAACAACAATGGTTGGTTCTTCCGGGGCAGAAGAAGTTGTTTCTGTCCGCGGAATTATAAAATACAACGGAGAGCAGATTTCTATCGGTGCAAAAGGAAACGGTCCTCTCGATGCCTTTGTTGCTGCCTTGAGAGAAACAAAGGTAAATGCATTTAATATTTCTGCCTTCCACGAACACTCGGTTGGCGAAGGCTCTGATACTTCTGCCATTGCCTATGTTCAGATTACGGAAGACGACGGCAAACAGGTCTGGGGCGTTGGAAAATCAAGCAATGTAGGAAGAGCCGGTATTGCAGCCGTTGTTTCTGCGTTGAATCAATAAAAAGTTTTTGAACCTGGTGCACAGAATGTTTATAATTTACCTATGTGTAAAAAAATAAATAAAACTGCTTTATTTGCAGCAATGTCATTCTGTGTGCTGGGAACTCTTTTTTCTTCCTGCGCAACTCCTCAGGCAGCTTATGCTTCTGTCAGTTCTGACGGACAGTTCTACAAAACTATCGAAAATCATATTAATTCACCTTCGACAATTTATCTGCAGGACACTTCTTTAGAAAACAATATAAACGGAACTTATCCGGATCACATTTACATAAAAACTCCGACCCAGACTTTTACAAAAGACTACGAATTTATGATTCGTGCCGGAAAACTCTATTACAAGGCAAAGACCGAAGCTTTATGGAATCTTTATGCAAAAACAGGTTTGCCGGACGGAGCTGCCTGTGTAACAGAGATTTCGGGAGACTCTAACTGCGTTTTTGTTTTTGACGATCTTGGCCGTCTCTACCGCACTTATACAGAAAAAGAAGTGCGCAACAACGCTGCAAGTCCTTTTTATGTAAAGCCTTTTACCTGGATTTATCTTTACGGCTGGCCGCAAAGCGTTGTTTTTAAGCAGGGGCTTACCGTAAAAGATAAGCGCGCCTGGGCAATGGGCGCGAGACGAAAAGATTTGTTGTGGCACGAAGATATTTTTGGAAACGAGCACCATTACGGCACAATGGGGCTCGAAACAATTTATTTTTTAACAAAAAACGGGCAGGAAATCCGTTTTACGGATTCAGGACTTCCGGCAGATCTTTCAAAAACTTTTTTAACTCCGCAAAACGGGCGTTTTATTGCCGTTAATTTGAGCAATTCCGCCTCAACTAATTTTATAATCGGTGACAAAGGAAGCATGTACACGCGCTTAATTGATTTTGACACAATGGGCTGCGATCCAATGTTCTTTAAATACACTTACGAGCCTTATAAATCAAAATACAAGGGAAGTGAATACCGTTCAAACTTTGAAAGCTGGGCGCTTCCTGCAGAAGACTGGAAAAAACAGCCAGACATAAAACTTGAAGGCAAGGCCAGACTTACAAAATTTATTTCGATTCACCAAAACGGACAGGGAAACTCTGCCCGCGAGCTTAGGGTTGCAGGCCTTGATAAAGACGGAAACACAGGATTTTACTATAAGCAGATTTTTGACAGCGAATGGACATTTAAAAAATGCCCTCTTGCCTTAAAAGAAGAAGATTTTTTAACTGGAAAAGAAGAATGGGGAAGTTCTGCTGAATGTTCTTTTAAAGGCAGTCTTTTTGAAAATTCAAAAGCGGTTGAAGGCGTAAAGGTAGAAGTTCTGGATTTTACACTTGCAAACGAAGGCTCTTTTAATCTTAAGATTACGATGCAAAAAGACGGCTGGAGCGAATCTAAAACAATTCTCTTTTACGATGTAGAAATGTGGACTTACATGGTGCGTGTCGATCCTGGCAAAGACGGAATGCCGAAAAAGTTTTTTGTAACTCCGGATTTTACTAAAGAAGACTTAAACTGCGCACACGAAGAATTTTCTGCCCTGTTAAAAAAACTTTTTGACGGACTTTCTCGAAAAACATTCTGCATAAAAAGCAGCGCAAGCATAAATTATCTTGAATTAAGCTGGACGAACGAAAAAACACTTCTTGGCGGAAATAATTTTTTAATTTTTATGGACAAAGAAGGAATTGCAGGAGATCCTGTAGCATTAAAAGCTGCGTATATGTACGAAGAGCCTGCGTTAAAGGCATTTAATTCTCAAAAGCTGGTCTTTGAAAAAGAAGTTTATACGGCAGAAGACGCGCAGCAGTTAAAAGAAGCTGCCCAAATCAATAAAGATTATGCAAAGTTCTTGAACGGCCAGATGCAGGTTTACAACGGTTACAAGCACAACACAAATAAATCCCGCTGGCAGTGGAATATTGCAGACCTTGCCCTTTCGGTTACTTTTTTGAATAAGATTGATTTTCCAAAAATAAAGACAGTTACAATGCATTCAGGCGAACTTTTTAACCAGAACGCAGACAGTTACGGCATAAGCTACGAATATATGAGTATCGTTTATCCGCATGTAATTTCTCTTGCAAAGCTGCGCGCCCAGAAGTATGAAGAAATTGCAGAAGAATTAGAAAAAAATAAAACGGCGTCTAACCTTGAATTTTACAAAAAAGACTGCAGCGAATATTTAAATGCGCTTGGCCTGAAAGGTGAATACGAGGGAATTGCAGTTCAATCCAATAAAAAAGCAAGGCTGTATCAGATAAAAGAAGTTCCTTTGTATCCGGGATTTTTGCTTGTGCAGGAAAACGAAAATAAAGACAGTGTTGAATACGCAATCTTAGAACTTGCAGATTTTGAAGAAAAGGCTCTGGACTTTTTAATAAAAGAAAAAACGAAATTCAGTTGTAACGTAAACTTTTACGTTACTGCAAAAAGCGAAAACTTTTTAAATAGAAGTTTTGGCGTGGCAGAACTTGAAAAACGCCACGGAAAGCTTATTTTTGACGGCGATAATATAAAAATCAAAGCAGGAACTAAACTTTTATTTAAAAGCGGAAACTGATTAAAGACCGGCTAGCCGTGCACTCTCGTGGTGCGGCTGTGGGAATGCAGCACAAGATTTGCCTGAAAAAAATTAAAAATTTGTAAAAATGCACAAAAAAAAGCATTGACTATTATGCAGATTCCTTTTATATTTACATCGTGCACGATAACTAAAGACGTGTAATCATCTTGCGAAGGCGCTGGACTTTTTAGAGTTCTGGCGCCTTTTGTTTTTTTAAATCTTTTTTTTTAGGAATGGAGGCATATCATGAAAAAATTATGTAAACTTGCAGTTCTTGCGCTTGCCATTGTTGCTGTTGCAGGATTTACCGGTTGCGAAAAAAAGACAGCTTCGGCTTCGTCTGCAGACTCTGGCGAAAAAGTAAGCAAAAAGCTTGCACAGCTCCGCAAAAAGGGAAAACTCGTTTTTGGTTCATCTGGTGATGTTTACGCTTACATAAATCAGGCAACAGGCAAACCGGAAGGCGTTGAATCTGACATTGTAATCGAAGCAGCTCGCCGTCTTGGAATTCCAGAAGTAGAAATGTCTTTAATTCCATTTTCTGAATTGATTTTGAACTGTAACAACGGCGCAATCGACATGGTTGCAGACGGAATGTATAACTCAAATCCTGACCGTGCTAAAAAAGTTTATTTCTGTGATTCAATCTACTGGCAGGGTGGAGCACTCTTAGTTGCAAAAGATAGTCCTTTCGAAAGCCAGTATGACATGGCTGGTAAAAAAGTTGGCTATACTCCTGGAACAATGTGGCAGATGGGTGTTGAAGCCTGGGCTAAAAAAGGTGTAATCGGCGAAGCTGTTGCAACAGGACATCAGACAGATTCGATTGTTGCCCTGCAGTACGGAAAAGTTGACGGATTTTTAACAGATTCTACAGTTGTAGAAGACTTACTTGTAAATGCTCCGGATCAGCTTAAAGGACTTCGTCTTGCTAAAAATTATGTTGATGACGAAATTCCACCAGGACACATTTCGGTTGCTGTAAACCTCGAAGATGTTGAATTTGGACACGAACTCAACGCTGTTTTTGCAGAAATGAGAAAAGATGGATTTATCGAAAAAGTATTTGAAAAATACGGTTTTGATCCAAAACTCCACTGCTATGGCCCAGATGCTGATTTTGAAAAAGAAATTAAATGTCAGGTAAATACAGTTCAGTAATAAAACTGTAGACACAACGATGGTTGAGTGGCAGGGATTGTAAAGGCGCCGTAAGGCGTTCGGCGGGGCAGTGTAATTATAAAAAAGAAAAACAGACAGACAGAAATTTCAGATTGTCTGCCTGCATTTAATTTACAGGTTTTTGCCGCCCCGACGAATGGAGCGCGCAAGTCGCGGAACCTTGAAAAGCCCGGTTTTTGCGTAAGCAAAAAGCCACCCAGGATAAAATTACAAACACAAACAGGAGACGTAAGAAAAAACTTTGTAGACTCTGCCAAATCTAAAAATTGAGCGAATAAAGTTACAGATTGTTTTTTCTTATATGGGAGAATTGACTTATGCCTTTGCTTGAAATAAAAAATCTCAAAAAGAATTTTGGAGAACTTCAGGTTCTTAAAGACATAAATATTTCCATCGAAAAAGGAGAGGTTCTTGTTATTATTGGACCTTCTGGTTCTGGAAAATCAACCTTTTTGCGCTGCCTTAACCTTTTGGAGCAGCCTTCCGGTGGAAGCATTTATTATAACGGTACAGATATTTTAAAGCCAAAATTCAATGTAGTTGAATACAGACGCCACGTTGGAATGTGCTTTCAGAGATTTAATCTTTTTCCTTTTATGACAGTTTTAGACAACGTGACTTTTGCCCCAAAACTTGTCTTAAAAAAAGATAAGGACGAAGCCCGCGAACAGGCTTTAGAGCTCCTGGACAAGGTTGGCTTAAAGGCAAAGGCGGACGTTTATCCGACAACGCTTTCTGGTGGACAGCAGCAACGTGTTGCAATTGCCCGCAGTCTGGCAATGGAACCGGAAATGATGCTTTTTGATGAACCAACTTCTGCCCTTGACCCGGAACTTGTTGGCGAAGTTCTTTCTGTAATGAAAGACCTGGCAAAATCGGGAATGACAATGGCAACGGTAACTCACGAAATGGGTTTTGCGCGCGAAGTTTCTGACCGCGTAATTTTTATGGATGCAGGTTACGTTGTAGAAGACGAAAGCCCGGAAGAAATGTTTTCTAATCCAAAGAACGAACGCACAAAAACATTCCTTTCGCGAATTTTGAACAAATAAGGGGAAAAGTATGAACATCTTAAAAAATCTTGACTTTGCAAAGGCTATTCACGATCTTCTCCCTCAGCTTTTGGGAAAGGCTCTTGTCCTTGTAATTACAGCAACCGTAATTGGTTTTATAATCGGAATCGTTTTTGGTTTTGTGCTTGCCCTCGCAAGAATTTCTAAAAACCGCGTTTTAAACAGGGTTGTAATTCTCTTTCAGGAATTGATCCGCGGAACTCCGCTTCTGGTTCAGCTGGTTTACATTTACTACGTTGTTCCGCTTTTGATTACGATTGTTGCCCAGCTTATCGGCTTTACAACGTTTAAATGCAATATTTCGCCACTGGTTGCCGGTACAATCGGTCTTGGAATTAACTACGCAACTTACATGGCAGAAGTTATCCGTTCGGCAATTATTTCGATTGACGGCGGACAGCGCGAAGCTGCCCTGGCTTTAGGTCTTACTCCACGTCAGGCACTTATGCGGATTGTTGTTCCACAGGCATTAAAAAACTCAATCCCGGTTTTTGGAAACTACCTTGTAATGATGGTAAAAGACACTTCGCTTATGTCTTACATTACCGCTGCCGAATTTTTACAGACAGCAAAAGCCTATACTTCGCGCACCTTCCTTACAATTGAATCGTACACGATTCTTGCAGTGGTGTATCTTGTAATCTGTATTCCGCTTGGAATCCTTGCAAAATACATTGAACAGAAAACAAGCGTCGGAAAACGCTAACAGACTGGAGGAAACGCAGATGAGACATTTTGTAATTACAATTGGCCGTGAGTTTGGCTGTAATGCACGCGAAATCGGCCGTCAGGTTGCCGCAGAACTTGGCGTAAAATTTTATGATAAAGAGCTTGTAGACCTGGCTGCTGCAAAGGCTGGCGTAGATAAAGTAACTTTTGGCACTTCCGACGAACACCCTGGAGTTACGGACAACTTTCAGACAGAGTTTGGATACGGAATTACAAACAGTTTTTATTCTGGCCGTGCTGTAGACGCTCAGGCTTATGTAATCCGAAAAATTGCAAACACCGAAAGCTGTGTAATGCTTGGCCGCTGTGCAGACTATTTTTTGCAGGAATTTGACACAACCTTAAACACCTTTGTTTATGCTCCACTTCCGTACAGGGTTACACATATTTCGCAGGCTTACGATTTAACTCCTGGCGAAGCAAAAAAAATGATTGCCAAAATCGACAAAAGACGGCATCGTTATTATAAATACGTAACAGGCAAAAACCGCGGAGACCGGCATGGACGCAACCTTATGATTGACGTAGAAATGTTTGGTGTCGAAGGTGCCGTAAAACTGATTGTTGATGCTGCAAAATTGAGGTTTGGCGATTAGTTTTATAGTTTGGGCGTATCCCTTTGTGCAGGCACAAAGGGCCGGGCTTTGCGAGGTTTCGCGTCGGGGCGCTCCAATGTTTTTTGCGCTTTGCGCCAGACGCAAAGTGCAAAAAACATCGCGCGTTGCGCGCCTCTCCAATCCCTTACGCTATCTCTTAATCAGGATAAAATTATGCGCAGAAAAGAACGTGAAATTACTTCGATAGAAGAAATAAAAGACGTGCTCGACAAAAGTTTTGCACTTCATCTTGGAATTAACGACGATGGACATGTTTATGTTGTTCCTGTTAATTTTGGGTATTCTTACCAGGACGGAAAATATACATTTTATTTTCATGGTGCAAAGGACGGCCGCAAGTATTCACTTTTAAAAGACGGAGCAGACGTCGGCTTTGAATGCGAAACAGACTATGCCATTAAGCCCGGCGAAAAAGCCTGCGAGTATTCGGCATTTTATTCAAGTGTAATTGGCGAAGGCAGGGCAAGCCTTGTAGAAGACAACGAAGACAAAAAGGCCGCCCTTAACTTAATAATGAAAAAAGCCACCGGCAAAGCCGACTGGAATTTTCCGTCAATAATGCTTACAAGGGTTGCAGTCTTTAAGGTAGAAGTAACACAGTTAACCTGCAAAAGCCATAAAAGATAATTGTGTGCCAGTTTTGACAAAAAAAACGCTCCGGCTCGTAAAATCGTACGACACGGAGCGTTTTTTTTATGTGCGGACTGGATTAGTTAAAGTGGTATGTAACGCCGATTCCTGCGTTGATTACGTCCTTGTTCAGAACAGTTTTTGTGCTGTCAGATTTTGAGCCAAGATAGTAGTCTGTGTCAAAGTAGTTTGCGTAAAGACAAGAAAGACTTACTGTAAGCTGGTCTGTCGGGTAGATTTCAAATCCGCCGCCTACAACAACGTTGTCTAAAACAGGGTTAAATGTTGAGTTTGAAGTGTCTGTTGTTCCCTGGTTGCCGTAGCTTGCTCCGATCGAAGCTCCAACGTACTTGCAGAATCTGTAGTCAACACCGAGGGCAACTTCCCAGGAGTTGTCGTAGTCTGTTTCGCTCAAGATAGAATCCTGATGAGCAAAGTCGTTAAAGTAGTAGTTAAAGCTTGTGCTTACATAAAGATTGTCTAAAACATGGTAGCCAGCACCAAGGTTAAGAACTGCCGGCAGGTCTGTGCGGAAGTTTTTGTCGTTTGTAATGTCGTAGTACTGGGCAATTTCACCTTTAACGTTTTCTACGTTGTATTCAATGCGGCTTAATGTCTGGTACTGCAAAGAAAGGTCGAGTTTTGAAACAACTGGCGGTTTAACGTGGATTCCAAAAACCATGCTCTGACCGTAACCTGTAGCGTCGTAAGAAATCTTGTTGCTGCCGTTGATTGCCTTAAAAGTGGCATCGTTGCACTTGAGTGTCATGTCCTGAGTTCCAATTGTGTAGCGGTAAGCTGCAGAAAGAGAAAGCCAGTCTGTAACAAGGTAAGCGGCACCAAGCTGGATTCCATAAGTGATAGAAGTTACATCGAGCGAGTGTCCCTGAGCCATTGCGAGGGAAGCTGTTGCTGCTTTTGCGTAATCTGAATATTCAGTATTGTATTTTGTTGCTAATGCTGAATATGTAGCTGCGTTTGTAGAATCTCCTGCTTTTGCATATTGTTCTGCTGTTGATTTTGCTGCTGCTGCTGCGAGTGCTGCTTTTGTTGCTGTAGCCTTCTGTGTGCTTGCACCCTGCAAGAACATCAATGTTGTAGCGCTTGTTCCCTCGTCGTAAGAAAGAGAACCGCCGCCTGCGTAAACTCCAAAGTTAGAAAAAATCGACCATCTGCCTTTTTTGTAGACAGCGTTTAAATCCGGGTAAAGCCACACTGTTGTATCGTCTGTCGATTTATAGTCTGAAATTTCGTATGTTGAATATGCGTTATTTGTGTCGAGCTTGTTTGAATATTCCTTAAATACAAATTGGTTTCCGCCGCCAATCCAAAGACCTTCTTTTAAGAAAGCCGTTCCTGCAATGTTGTAAAAAGCTGCTTCCGGTCGTTCATTTTCTGTGTTGCGGCTTGGGTTTCTTAAATAGCCTGTACTTAAATTTGTCTTGTTTTCTACTCCGCTAGCAAACATTGCTCCTGCTGTGAGTGCTGCGATAAGAGCTGTCGATATTGTCTTTTTCATTCTTAAAAACTCCTAAAATGACATTATGATAAAAAGTGTCATTCTGTCAATTTAAGATAAAATATTCCTTTTCGTTGTGAGTGTCAACAGTAAACGAGGTAAAGAAGGATGCGTACAAAAAAGTTACATTGTCGGCGGTAGATGGTCAGGAAAAATAAATATCTCTGTTTAAAACACAAGACCTGCTAGCTCTTTGCCTTACAGTGTCATTTCCTTACTTTAACCCTTTGAACAAAAAAACAAATTCATTAAAATAGCGCCCTATGACACACGATTTAAATCAGGGCAGCGTTGGAAAAAATCTTATATGGTTTTCGCTGCCGTTTTTACTTTCTTATTTTTTACAGACTTTGTACGGACTTGCTGACCTTTTTATAATCGGTCAGTTTAATGGTGCGGATTCAATTACGGCGGTTTCTGTCGGAAGCCAGCTCATGCACATGTTTACCGTAATGATTGTCGGGCTTGCAAACGGCGCAACTGTTTTAATTGCCCAGGCGGTCGGGGCAAAAAATCAAAAAAATGCGGCTTTGGGCATTGCAAACTCGGCAACTGTTTTAATTGCCCTTTCTGTTGTTGCAAGCGTGGCTTTAATTGCCCTGCTGGATTTTATTATAAACATTCTTGCCGTTCCTGCTGAATCAATTGCACAGACAAAAGATTATCTGCTCGTCTGCTTTATCGGAATTCCTTTTATTACGGCTTACAACGTAATCAGTTCTGTTTTTAGAGGCCTTGGCGACTCAAAAAGCCCAATGTATTTTATTGCCGTTGCCTGCGTTGTAAACATTATTGCAGACATCGTCCTTATTGGAGTTTTTGACTTTAAGGCAATGGGAGCCGCTCTCGGGACTGTTATTTCCCAGGCGTTCAGCGTTGTTGTTTCTCTTGTTGTAATTTTAAAGCGTGGAATTGGAATAAAAATAGAAAAAAAAGATTTTAAGCCTGTTCCTGCAGTTTGCAAAAAGATTTTTACGGTTGGCGTGCCGGTTGCAGTCCAGGACGGATTTATTCAGGTTTCGTTCCTTGTAATTACGGCAATTGCAAATACCCGCGGAATCGAAATTGCGGCCGCTGTCGGAATTGTCGAAAAAATTATTTCCATTATGTTTCTTTTTCCATCTTCCATGCTTTCGGCAGTTTCTGTTATTGCCGCCCAGAATGTCGGGGCGCATCTCCACGAGCGCGCAAAAAAGACCCTTGTTTATGCAGTAATTTTTGTAAGTGCTGTCGGACTTTTAATTTCGGTTGTTACGCAGTTTTGCGCGCATTGGCTTACTTCTTTTTTTACTTCGGACGAAAATGTTATCGTTTATGGAGCACAATATTTACGCGCCTATGTTTTTGACTGTATTTTTGCAGGAATCCACTTTAGCTGTTCAGGCTATTTTATTGCTTACCAAAAATCGCTTCTGTCGTTTGTGCACAACCTGCTTTCGGTTCTGCTGGTTCGCATTCCTTTTGCCTATCTGGCAACTTTGTGGTTTCCGAACTCGCTTTATCAGATGGGAGTTGCAGCCCCGGCAGGCTCTCTCTTATCTTGCATTATATGCCTGGTCTTTTTAGCTGTCTTTTTTAAGTCGTCTAAACTACAGGAAAAGACAGTTTAAAAAAGCCTTTGTTTGCATAAAAAGTCGCAGAACGTGCAGATGTCGTCTGTGCGTCCCTTGCCTGGCATTTTTTTGGCGTTCTTTTCCTCTGTCTTTGCCTCTTGCAATAAGCCTTTTGTAAAGCAGAGTTGAATCATTTTATTTTTTGTGGCTTTTTTCATGATTGCTTCAAAACTGTCGGTGATTTTGCCTATAAAAAGCTCTTTGTTTTCGTTGGCAAAGCCGCAGCACGGCGCAATGTCTCCGCTCGGGTGAACAAATAAAATCTGCCCCGGGCCCTGGCAATAGTCTTCCTTAAACCATTTTTTGCTTTGCCAGCCGCGCTCGTCTGTTCCCAGAAAAGTCTGTGGCAGAATATAAATGTTTGCCGCAAAGTCTTCTCCGAGAGAGTTTAATTCGGCTTCGAGTTTTTCTGAATCGCTGTCGCCTAAAAGCGGATCTGCCACCGCCTGAATGTTTATGTTTTCTTCGCCAAATGTTTCGTTTACAGCGGAACAGAATGTGCGGATTTTTTCGTAGTTCTGTCCATGAAAATTGTCGTAGCTTATTCCGATTTTTCCGTCGTAGCCGGCTTCCTTTATTTTTGTAAGAGACTTGTAAAGCTCTTCTTTTGAGTTCCACCAGACGCCGTTTGTCATAATCTGGTCAAACATAAAGTCGTTTTCGCGGGCGCATTTTATTACGTCTGTCATAAAGTCCAGCGCAAGGAACGGCTCTCCGCCAGAAAAGCCGATTTTGTCGATTTGCGACTCAGGGCTGTTTTTACATGAGAGAATTAATTTTTTTGCGTCGTCTGAGTTTAGTTTTACTGTAAGGCGGTTTACAAAGCAGTGGGCGCAGTGCAAATTGCACAAGGTTGTGCAGGCAAAGATTATTTGTGTCGGGTTAAAGCATTTTTGTTCTGACGGATTTTTCATAGTAAGCGTGAGTATATCATAAACCA
>CAVJSA010000005.1:0-63391 GCA_963651875.1 Lachnospiraceae bacterium
TGTCCCAAAAAACGACCGTTATTAAGGACAAAAATGGCTTGGGATTCAAAATCTGGCAGTTTAAGTTCTTCAATAATTTCTGATGACGAATACTGGAGTTTATTCAATTTTGTTTTTTCGGAAAGCTGCCACAAAACAACAACTTACAAGTTCGCGCTTTTAAAATCAATTCTGGACAACCTTTTGAACAACACGCCAGCCGAAAACGGCCAGTTGATTTTTTATTCCGACCTTTTTTCAAAATTCGCTGAAAGTTTCTGGAATCTTGTCGTAAAATATCATCTTCATCAGCAAAAACCTACGAACGACGGAAAAACTTCAAAAATCGAGCAGATTTTCGGTCAGGCTGTAAAAACAAATCCAATTCTTGAAAATCTGGAATTTGCCTCAATCGAAGAAAAAACGAGAACAAAACTGATTCAAAAAGTGCAGAGCGAATGCAAAAAATATGTTCTTGGAGCACTGCACGAAGACTTTAACAAAAAACTCTATGGATTTGACCAAAACGAAGATTTTATAACTCTTTCGCACAATGCATACAGCTTTCTTTTAAAATATAAAATCGAAATTGAAAAGCTCAATTATTACGCCTGGGCTAAATTTCTTGAAAAAATAAACGAAGAAAATGTTCTTTTTCATCTTCTTGCAAAACTTGAACTTTCGCTCCCGGAACGTTCTCCTCTTGAAATATATCGCAATATTCTTTTTTCAGAATTTGAAGAATGCAACTGTTTTTACTGCGGAAAAAAACTTTCGGAAAAAATCCATGTAGACCATTTTATTCCCTGGAGTTTTGTAAAAGAAGACAAACTTTGGAATTTTGTCTTAAGCTGTCCGCAATGCAACACAAAAAAAAGCAATATTCTTCCGCCACAAAATGCAATTCTTAAAGTGCAGGAGAGAAACAGGATAATTAAAAGCTGCATCGAAAAAAACATTCTGCTTTCAGAGTCAACTTTTATAAAAGAACAGTTTAAAAATTATGACGAAAACCTGATTCCGCGCCTCTGGCAATATGCGAAATTTTCAGGATTTAAGGCAATGCAGCAAGGCTATTCGCTCCAGTCTGATTTCGGGAATCTGAAAGTCGCAGAGACTGAGAACATTTTTCTCTCTTCTTAACAGCCTAAGCTTTGCCGGGCAAACACTGTTTTTTGCGTTACGACAAAGCCTAGCCCCGATTGGAACGACGCGCTCAGGCGCGGTGCGTAGCACTGGAGGCAAAAGCCGGAATCGTGGAAAGCGGGTTTTGTCTTTGCCTCAAGGCGCTGTGTGTTTTTTGTTTTAATGAAGTGTAAATTATGCTCCGTTTACTTTTCTGAAAAAATCTTTTTGATTTCTTTTTTGTAGATGTCGGTAATGGCGTGGCGCATAAGTTCCATTTTCATGTTGATTTCTTTTCCGACCTGGAAGCTCTGCTTTAACAGAACAAACTTAAAGATTCGCTCGCAGGTTCTAAAGCCTGTTTTTGCGTTTACGCGGCTGTCGATTTCTGTCCTGAAAAGATTCTGGATTTCGTTTGCTTCGAGAAGATTTTCGTAATTGTCATAAACAATTGAATTTTCTTCTGCATAAGCTATTACGTTTGCCTGGTTCGGGCAGATAAGTGAACCGATATACTTCTGGTCCTGGCCTACGACAACTGTGCGTTCTACAAATGGTGAAGCGTTTACTGCATTTTCGATTACGCCTGGTTCTATGTTTTCGCCGCCTAAAAGAACGATTGTGTCTTTTGCGCGTCCTACAATTTTTAATTCTTTGTCACAGCTGATCATTCCAAGGTCGCCTGTGTTGAGCCAGCCGTCTTTATCAATGATTTTTTGTGTTAAATCCGGGCGGTTGTAATAGCCTTTCATTACCTGCCGGCCCTTTACCATTACAAGACCACGCCTGCCTGGCTTTAAGGCTTTTGAATCAACAGGCTGTCCGTTTTTTTCTTTTACGATTTTTACTTCGTTACTCGGGAATATCTGTCCTACATTGTTTGAGCGTGGCTTTTTTGAATTGCAGACTGACAAAACCGGTGCTGTTTCTGTCATGCCGTAGCCTTCCATAAGGCGAAATCCGATCGCATGGAAAAAACTTTCGGTTGAAGGCTGTAATGCTCCGCCACCGGAAATTGCAGCACGCATTTTTCCGCCAAACTTTGCGCGAAGCTTTTTAAAAACTAATTTTTCAGCTGCAAAGTTTGGAAGCCACAAAAGAATAAAAGGAATTATTCCAAGTAAAGTGTCTAAAAAGCGCGGATACCAGTGATAGCGGCATTTTAAGCCTAATACGAGTTCCTTTGCTTTGTAAAACTGCTTTCCGATGCAGACTGCTGTATTAAATTCCCACTGTCTGATTCCGTTCTGCTTTTTTATTTCGCGGAAAAGTCCCTGGGCAACTGATTCCCAAAGGCGCGGAACTGCGTTCATCCATTGTGGCTGAATTAATGCCATGTCGCTTAACATTACAGAAACTACAGGTTTTGAATATGCAAATCCGCCTTCCATTGCAACAACCATGTAGCAGAATGCACGTTCAAAACTGTGCCAGATTGGAAGAACTGTAAGCCACATGTCGCCCTGCTGCATGAGCCCAAGACAATGATGTGCTACTTCGCACTGTGCTATAAAATTGTCGTGGGTAAGTTGAACTCCCTTTGGAACTCCTGTCGTGCCGGATGTAAAAATAATGGTTGCCGTGTCGTCTGGAGAAATTTCGTCCATGGAAGATTCTAATTCAAGCCATTCTTCTTTTGTAACTTCTACGCCCGTGCTTTCGAGAAAGTGATAGTTTATTACTTCGATTCCAAGTGAACGAGCTTTTTCTACTACGCTTTCTTCCGGATAGTCAAAGAGAATTGCTTTTTTTAAGAGAGGAACTTCTTCGATTTTTTCGAGGACTTTTTCGAGCTGCCGTCCATTTTCAAAAAAACTGACCTTGCATTCTGTAAAGCTCAAGATAAAGCGGATTTCTATGCCCATGGAGTCGCAGCCACGTGGAACGTCAATTGCGCCGAGTGTTAAAAGTGCGTAATCGCTTATGAGCCACTCGCGGCGGTTGTCGCTCATAAGTCCGACGTGGTCGCCTTTTTTAATTCCCAATTTTTTTAGACTGTGAGCCATTTCGATTACGTGCTGGTAAACCTGTGAATAACTGTAGCGGACAAAAACTCCACTCTTGTTTTTTACGGCCTGGAGCGTAAGGTTTGGGATTTTCTTTACTTTTTCGCGAAGGAGAACCGGAAGATTTTTTCCGAGGGTTTTATCAAAAACGTTTTCATTAAATATTTTTTCTATCATAATGAAATGACATTATCACAATATTTGTCATTTTGTAAATATAAATTGAATTATTTTTGTGTGCTTTTGAGTATTTAAAAGAGAGACAGAAAATCAGCGGTCTGCCGTCAAAAAATCAAAAGGTCTCCGGCAAAAACAAAAAACAGAACGCCCCGACAAAAAAACAGGCTGACCAGAGCGCAAAGCAAAAGACCGTCGCCCCAAGAGAAGCGCCTTCAAAAATATAAAATCAATGGAAATAACCTTTTTGTTTTGGTATATTATTCAATCATGATTACATATTTGGGAAAACTCGGTGAGCTTACGTTAAAGGGCTCAAACATAAAAAGCTTTGAACGTCTTTTAGTTCAAAATGCAAAGACCTACCTTCTTTCTGTTGAAGCAAAAGTCCACTTAAACTTTGGACGCCTTTATATTGAATGCGAAGAAAATGCCTGCGAGGCTGTTGAATTTACATTGAACCACCTGATTGGAATTACAGGCTGGGCAAAAGCAGAAGTTGTAGCAAAAGACATAAAGTCAATTCAGGAAAAGGTTTACGAACTTGCCCTTAAGGAAAAAGAAAAGGGAGCAAAAACCTTTAAGATCGAAGCAAAACGCAGCGACAAAAGTTTTGCACTCGACTCCTACGGAATAATGAGAGAAGCCGGAACTCTTGTTTATGACAAAAACTTAATGAGTGTTGATGTTCATAACCCGGACGTTACTTTTACTGTAGAAATACGCGACAAAGCTTATGTTTATTCAGATTCTGCAAAAGGTTGCAGAGGATTGCCGGTCGGTTGTTCTGGCAAAGGACTTTTACTTTTAAGCGGTGGATTAGACAGTCCGGTTGCCGGTTACAGAATGGCCAGACGCGGAATGACGGTTGAATGTGTTTACTTTCACTCGTATCCTTATACTTCAAAAGAAGCGCAGGAAAAAGTTGAAAAACTTGCACAGACTCTCTCTTATTACGGATTACGCACTCACATTAACATAATTCCTTTTACTAAGGTGCAGATGCAGATTAAGAAAAAATCTCCGGAAAACTACACTACTTTAATGCTCCGCATGTGCATGATGAAGGTTGCAACAATGCTTGCAAACAGAATCGGCGCTACCTGTCTTATTACGGGCGAAAGCCTTGGCCAGGTTGCAAGCCAGACTCTCGAAAATATGGCAGTAACTGAAGAAGCTGCAGGAATTACTCTTTTGCGCCCGCTTGTTGGGCTCGACAAAGAAGAAATAATACAGACAGCCCGCGAAATTGACACTTACGAAACTTCAATTTTGCCGTACGAAGACTGCTGTGTCCTTTTTAGCCCGAAGCATCCGGTTTTGCGTGCTCCTCTCGAAGAAGCAAAGCAGATTTATGAATCTCTTGAAATTGAAGAACTTATAAAAGAAGCGTACGAAAACCGTGAACTAAAGCGCTACGAAGCAGCAGGTTTTGTGGCTTCAAAATGGGGAACAAGAGAAAACTCCGAACGCCTGAGCAAAAATAACGGCGTTACGATTCCAAAGAATGAAGAAGCTGAATTGTAGAAAAGTTTATTGACTGTTCCTGCAACAGATTGCCGGGTCAAGATAAGACAATGATCTGGCTGATTGTCATTCCCCGGCTTGACCGGGGAATCTCATTTCCGCAACAGATTGTCGGGTCAAGCCCGACAATGACAGGAGTGACTGTTACACGGCTCGACTTAAGTGCCATCCCACGGATTGTTTTTTATGTCATTCCCCGGCTTGACCGGGGAATCTCTTCTTACAATAGATTGTCGGGTCAAGATGAGACAATGACACGGTGGACGTACGACAATGACATGGCTGATTGTCATTCCCCGGATTGTTTTTTATGTCATTCCCCGGCTTGACCGGGGAATCCCATTTTCGCAACAGATTGTCGGGTCAAGCCCGACAATGACATCGCATACAACAGATTGTCGGGTCAAGCCCAACAATGACAGGGTGGACGTACGACAATGACAGGAGTAGCCAGCCCGACTGTTACACGACTAGCACGCTCCGACAAGCCTAATATGTCCAGCGGAATCCTACTGTAAAGTAATGGTTTACTTTGTCGGTAAGACCTTCAATCCAGTCATTTTTTTGTTCAGCAGCTTTTGCTTTTGCAAGGGCGTAAAGATCTTCTTTTGAAATTTCAGTCGTTTTTGTTGAATCACTATAATACGTATAAGTTCCAGTTGTGCTGTCGTATGTATACGACCAGTCGATTGTTCCACCTGTGTAAATATCTTCGTTTACGCCGGCATTCTTTACAAATTCAAATGTGTAGCCGGCAAAGAGTGTAAACAGACCTTTTTTTGTGCGCGGAAGATCGAGTTCTGCAGAAAGGCTTGCCTGTAAAATTCCCATTTTGTGGTCTGCCGTCATAAATCCTAAATGCTCCCACGCCTGGTCTACGTGATCTCCAGAAGTATCTTCTGCATCAGAGAACATCTGGTGCATGTAAGCTGTTCCGTCTGTTGCGTACTGTCCTTTGTCTGCAAGAACATAGATCGCAGCATCGTCTTCGCTAAAACTTTCTGCTGTGTTTGCATGGCGGATAAAGTTTGTATTAATTCCAAAACGAAGATAAGGTTTTGGTGCAAAATTAGCAGAAAAACTAACCTTGTCTGAGTTAGGATCTAAGACAGAGCCGATATTTACTCCGGCATTTGTATAATTCTGGCGGTTTGCAGTTGCGCCGCTTATGTAACCAGAGTCATCGCTGCCATATTCCCAGTGCGCATAAACATAAGGAAGAACCATCTGATAATTGAGGGCAAGTTTTGTGCAGGCTGTTCCTGTTGGAGTAAAATTAAGACCAGTCTGTCCTGCAAGGCGGATTTTTGAATCAAAATTGAGTTTTACAACTTCGTTAACATCAAAATCATCAACAAAAATATCTGTAGCCCATTCAAGACCTTTAACAGGTTTTATGCTGAATAAAAGTCCCATTTGCAAATTGTCGTTTGCCCCACCAATATTTTGAACAGGCATATAAGGAACCGGTAAAAAATAAGCAGGATTTAAGCTTGGTCCAAAGATAATATTTTCGTAATAAGAAATGTCAATATACTTATTAAAATGATATTTTATCGCATGGAACGAAAGGTATTTTCCGTCGCTATGGTCAGAATATTCAGTCGGATTATTTGCAGTTGAACCGATTACTTCAAAAACAGAGGCATAACTCCATTTTTGTCTTGTAACATTTAAAATCAGGTTTGCAGAATGGAACGAAGTGTCATTGAGGGCAAGTCCGTCATTCAAAAAAGAACCGTAACCAGTTTTATTCAATCCGGCCATTACATAATAGTTGTTTGTTCCAAAGGCAACGTTTGTATTCCAGTCAAGGTAAGTTTCGATCGGACCGACAGAAGCAGGATCAAAGACAGCGTCTTCTGCCTTGTTTTTGTAATAAGGGGCAATGTCTTCGTAGTCGGCAGTTTCTGCATACATTCCAAGGTCATAACCAAGCGAAATCATAGGACTAAAAAGAACTTCGCCACTAATTCCGCCTTCACCTTTTACGTTTTTTGTTCCGCTGGTAGTTTTTTCTTCAAGTTTTTCTGATCTTTTATATTCACCAGCGCCAGTAACGTAAAGATTTATGCTTTTGCCAAAAATGCGTTTGTACTCGTATTCTGCCACTTCGCGATCGTTTGAATCACCTTTTTCCATTACAGTTTCAAGAATCGATTTTATTAAGTTTGAAGGATATGGTCTTATCTGAGGAAGATTTTCGATATAACCTTTTAGTTCCCAGCCCTGAGCCTGAGTATAAAAACGGTCAGTTGGATCTACACTCACCTGGGCAAAAAGGGCAAATGAACAAATCAAAAAAATAAAAGAAAGTAAAACTTTTTTCATACACATCCTCAAAACTAAAGTTTAACAGAACAAGCCGCCGCAATTTCTACACCGGCATCAAAATTCCCCTCTTCGTGATTATTATTAAAAATAAAAACAACAGAAGGCTGAACGACACATTCAATTTTTGGAGAAAAACAATAAGTTCCCCTCAAAGAAATTCTATTTACAAATTCTGGAATTCCTGTTGGAGCAATAAGACGCTGAAGCTGTTTTGCAGTTTTATTCGGAAAAACAGAATTATATCTTCCGCTATCTCTTTCAGGGTAACACCAGCCTTCAGGATAATCAGTTCCTGTATTAAGTCCACCCCAGTCATAGCTTCCGCTGGAAGTCATAGAAGTAAATACATTATTTTCTGACATTTCGCCACGAGCCATAAAAAGATAGATTAAATTAAGTGCCCATTTTTGAGGAATTTCGTAGCCCACGTCTAATTCACCGCTGGCTGTGTCAGGTCCAGAAGGAGAGCCAATCCACTCATAGAACGGATATTTTTTGTCTCCCATATTTTCAACATAGGTGCGGACAAGTGACCAGTTTGGGCTTTCCTTTATGTAAAGATACGGCTGAGCATAACTTCCTTCAAGAGCAAAAGTTAAACGACCTTTTCCAAGAGAATGATTATATTTTCCGCCAAGCTGTCCGCCCATTCCGTTTGGAGTTACATTGTCAGGATAATTTGAATTTTCAAACGGTGTCTGATACTGAGTCATTGCAAACATTCCGTAGAATTTTAAGTTTTCAATCGGAACAAACTGAAACTTTAATCCAAGATAAGCACAGGTATGACTTTCTGAATCATATTCAGTATTTTCGTAATCGCGCCACGGAGCCATTCCATGAAAAATCGTAAGCGGATTTAAAAAGCGAAGTTCCATTGGAGCATTTACAAAAATTCCTTCAAGAGCTGTAAAAGTGAATTTTTTGAATAAGCGGAAGTCAAACTGATGAACATACATATAACGGTCAACATTAAACTGGCTTACAAAACCCGAATACCTTATATCCGGTGAATAAATATTCAACTGCCCGTAAGAAACTCCAGTCAAATGATCAGACCAGATCATAGAACCATTTAAGCTGCGTCCAATATTGCGCATTCCCCTTCCAAGCTGAAAAGAAACGCCTGTTTTTTTTGTAATTTTTTTACCGATAGAAAAATAACCTGTGTCCGGAAAATTTATATCAAGGGCATCTTCTGTTACAGGCACGTTTGAATAAATGTCATTTTGAATTGCAGTATTATTGTTCATTCCAAGGCACAAATCCATGCGCATTGTAATAAAGTCTGCAAGAGTAAAACTTACGGGAGCTTCAATTACCTGGGAACGTTCATATCTGTCATAAACCCAGTCAATATCATTGTTTGTCTTTGTAAAAGCACTGAAATTTAGCGAAGGCTCAATTCCAAACTTAAAAATGTCCGACTCAAGTTTTATTGCAGGCTCATAATCAAAGTAAGTTTGAATTTTTTCGTATTCACTTTTTGAAGCTGAACTCAACTTAGAAACGTCAATTTCTGACAAATAAAGTTTTAATTCTTCGATTGTCATAGGTTCGCTGTCGGCAAAGTTTACGATTCCACTTTCCATGCTAAGATGTTCAACGCTGTCATAAACCCAGTGGCCGGCATTTACAAGTTCCTGTGCTCCGCGCGCAAAAACAGCAAAATAAACAAAACTAAAAAGAAGCCCGACTGTAAATATTTTTTTCAATTTTTTAACCTTTTTAAGAAGTTTTTAAACACTGCCGTCATTAAGGGCTGAATCCACAGCCGACTGCAAATCCTGAGAAGTAAGAGGGTCAGGATAGTGTTTTATTACTTCTTTGTAAAAAGCTATTGTTCTCTTTCCGTGATTTAAAAGCGTAAAACGATCGCTGATTTTTAAAGCATTTTCTGACATTAAAGCTCTTTTTTCATCATCCGCTAAAAGTGCAAGGATTTTTTCGGCAACTTCTGAGTCTGTTTTTCCAAAATAGCCGTCAACTCCGTCAAAAACTGTGTCGCTAAAACTTGTATCAAAACGGCACACAACAGGAATCCCCAAAGAAAGGGCTTCGAGGATTGTCATTGAATGCATTTCAGAAAGCGAAACAGTAACAAAAATGTCGCCAACGGCGTAATAAGACGAAAGTTTTTCCCAATCAACAAAACCTGTAAAAAGGATTCTGTCTTTTAAGCCGTCTGTTTCTGCCTTTACTAAAAGAGGCTCATAGCGCGCTCCGTCTCCAACAATTAAAAACTTAACGTCTTCCCTTTTGTTTACAACAGATGTTGCAATTTCGTAAAGTTCGTCCAGCCTTTTTTCTTCAACTACGCGACCAACATAAATTACGATTTTGTCAGAAGCACTACAACCTAAACTCTGTTTTATTGCAAGTTTATCCTGCTGAGTATAGGTTTTTGTAATGAATTTTTTCTTATCGATTGCATTCGGAATAATTGCAGAAGGAATGTTCGGAAGCATTTTCGGACGATTAAAATAATTGTGCGCCTTTTCTGAAACATTTATGAATGCGTAAAATTTTTTATACAGTGTCTGAACAGCCTTGCGGATTACTTTGCGGGGAATAAGTTCACCTAAGAAAAGATAATATTTGTAGTAATCTTCCCACATGGTGTGAGTAGTTGCAATTACGGGAATATCAAGTTCTTTGCCGATTGTTACAGCAACATGGCCAATAAAAAATTCTGTATGTGCGTGGATAATTTCAATTTTATTTTTTAAAAGGAATTCGCGGATTTCCTGCCTAAAAGGAATTCCGATATATTGTCCGTCACCAAGCGGACTTTGTATTGAAAGTACGCGAAACACATCTACGTCATCAGTTTCGTCATTTTTATTTGAACCCACAGTAACAACTACCACGTGGTGCCCCATTTCTTCGAGGACTTTTTTTAGCTGCACTACAACAGTTACAACTCCGCTTTTTGTCGGAAGATAACTGTCAGAAAACAATGCTATATTCATAGTCTTTTTATTCTACAAAAATAACAATCCAACTTCAAGCAAACAAAAAAAATGCAAATGTCTGTAAATTCTGTGTTTTTTTTATTAGAATAAGGACAATGACTGCTTTAGAAAAACAACAGATTTACACGCTTTTAAAAACAGCTTCGGACTGTTTGTGTCAGTATAAAGATCCTTCTTTTCCTCAAAATCCACCATTATTTTCAGATGACGAGCAGATTACAAAAGAAAACCAAAAAGAAGTAAAAACTCAAGAAATTCCTCCAGCAGTTTCAGTTTCTCAAGTTTCTGCTCCTCTAAAACCTTTAAATAAATTACCTCAAGTTGAAGAAAATTCTTCAATTCAAAATATTGCAAAAAAAATAAGTGAATGTGTGCGCTGCCCTCTTTGTAAAACCCGCAATAACACAGTTCCAGGGATGGGTGTTTCTTCGCCTTATGTTCTTGTAATTGGTGAAGGTCCTGGTTATGAAGAAGACATGCAGGGTCTGCCATTTGTCGGACCTGCCGGCCAGCTTTTAGACAAAATGCTTGCTGCAATAAAATTAAGCCGCAACACAAACACTTACATTGCAAATATCGTAAAATGCCGGCCTCCAATGAACCGCAATCCCTACCCCGAAGAAGCCGATGCCTGTTCTTCTTTTTTGCAGGCTCAGATTGCACTCTTAAAACCAAAGGCAATTCTTTGCGTGGGAACTGTAGCAGCAAAAAATCTTTTGCACACAGAATCAGGAGTTACAAAGCTCCGTGGAAATTTTTATGAATATTGTAAAATTCCAGTTGGCGTTACCTACCATCCTAGTGCACTTTTACGCGACAACGAGTTAAAAAGACCTGCGTGGGAAGATTTAAAACTTTTCAGGACAAAACTTTTACAGTTGTGCCCGGACTACGAAACTCATTTTTAACCTTATTTAGATTAGAACAGAACAATGGCAAAGTTTTTACAGGTTGCACTCAACGTACCTTTAAATCAGACTTTTACATATCTCAATATTGAACCTTTTGAACCATCAAGGCTCGGTTGCCGGGTCGAAATAAAATTTGGCGCAAGAAAAACAAAGGGCTGTGTAATTGCAGAAAGCGCAAGTCTTCCGCCAGATTGTCCGGTTGAAGAATCAAAAATCCGTCCAATTACAAAAGTAATGGATCAGACTCCTCTTTTAACAAAAGAACTTATTGAACTTGGCAAATGGATTTCTGCCTATTATCTTTGTTCAATTGGAGAAGCTATAAGTGCAATGCTTCCTTCAGCAAAAAGAGAAAGCGATGCAGGAGGATTTTCTTTTGTTGATGAATTTTCAGCCGAAAAAGCAAAAACTTTAAGCGAAGAACAAACAAAAGCTGTAGCAGGAATTCTCTCAGACCAAAACAGAACAAACCTGCATTATTTATACGGCCCAACTGGAACAGGAAAAACAGAAGTATTCTTGCAATGCGCCCAGGAAGTTTTAAATAACCAAAAAGGTGTAATCTATCTTGTTCCGGAAATCGGCCTTACTCAACAGGTTATAGAAGCCGTTGTAAACCGCTTTGGACAGACAGTAGCAGTTCTACATTCTGGACTTACTCCAAGCCAGCGCTTAAGCGAATACCACAGAATCCTAAACAAAGAAGCAAGAGTCGTTATCGGTGCTCGCAGTGCAGTCTTTGCCCCAGTTCCTGACCTTGGGCTTATAATCATTGACGAAGAACACGACGGCTCTTATAAAGCAGGTTCAACACCGCGCTACCATGCCCGCCAGGTTGCAATGTACCGTTCTAAAAAGCTTAAAATTCCTTTAGTTATGGGCTCTGCCACCCCAAGCGTAGAAGCCTGGCAGATGATGAAAACAGGCGTAATTGCAAGGCACACACTGTCAAAAAGACTTGCCGGCGGAAAAATGCCACAAATAAAGGCGATAAATCTTTCTAACGAACCTCAGGACACCTTGTGCATTTCCCGCGAACTTGAAAAAGAAATCAATTTAACTCTTGCGGAAAAAAAACAGACAATACTTTTTTTAAATCGCCGCGGATTTACACATTTTTACCGCTGTCGTTCCTGCGGTTTTGAATTAAAATGCAAAAACTGTTCAGTAAGTTTAACTTATCATAAATCAGAAAACCGTCTGCGCTGTCATTATTGCGGCTGGAATATTGTTCCTCCTCAGCAATGTCCTCAATGTGGTTCACTGGATGCTGGATATTCAGGATTTGGAACAGAATTTATCGAAAATGAAGTTAAGGCAAAGTTCCCCTATGCACGGACTGTCCGCATTGATACAGACAGCCTTACTCACAAAGGTGAATTACAGGAAAAACTGACAGCTTTTAAATCCGGCGAATACGACATTATGCTTGGAACGCAGATGGTTGCCAAAGGATTGAATTTTCCCAATCTAAAACTCGTCGGAGTAATTCTTGCAGATACAGCACTTCACCTGCCAGATTTTAGGGCGGCAGAAAGAACATTTTCTCTCATTACACAGGTTGCAGGCCGTGCAGGTCGTTTTTTTCCGGATGGAAAGGTTTTAGTCCAGACTTATTCTCCAGAGCGAGAACCGATTCTCTTTTCTGTAAACAACCGGATCGAAGATTTTTACGAAATGGAACTCAATACAAGAAAGCAGTTGAATTTTCCGCCATTCTGCCGACTTATCCGCCTTGTCTTTAGAGCCCCTACAGCAAAACAGGCAAGCGAATCTGCAGAAGGTGCCTGTCAAATTCTAAAAAATGAACTTTTAAGACTTTACAATCAAAAGCCTTCCGGTCAATTTACACAGACAGTAAAAGAACAGATTGGTTCAACAGAAATTCTAGGTCCTGCCGAGTGTCCGCTTTCTAAAATTTCTGGAAGTTACAGATGGCAGATAATTTTAAAAGGGCAGAATATTACTGTATTGCAGCAGGTTTCTTCTTCGCTTTTGTATAATTACAGACACCCGACCGACATTTACATAGAAAGCGATGTAGATCCTGTAAGCCTTTTGTAGAATAAAAGGAAAGACTCTCATCTAGCAGGCAGTTAAACGTGACGGCGGATTCCGTCAAATTTTATTTCGTACAAAAAAAGACCTTTTGCCGGAGCTGTAGGACCTGCTTTTTTTCGATCGTGGCTTTGGACAACAGTTTTAAAATATTCTGCATCTTTTCCCATTCTTTCAAAATGAATCAGGCTTCCTGTAATTGAGCGGACCATTTTCCACAAAAATGCATTTGCTTCAATTTCAAAAACTAAGTTTTCGCCTTCATAAAAAAAATGAGCATTATCAATATATCGGAAAGTTGAAACGCTTGCGTCTCCTGCAGCAGCAAAGGTTGAACAGTCAAGTTCTCCGCGTAAACAAAGAGCCATTTCGTTCAAAGTATTTATATTAGGTTTATAATATATCGGCCATACATAGCGCATCTGACTTGCCTGAGGATTTCCGGTATTTATAAAATATCTGTAAACTCGGCTTGTTGCATTTTTTCTGCTCGAAAAATCCTCTCCGACAACTTTTGCACTCATTATCCGCACATCGTCCGGTAAAAAACAATTAAGTGCAACAGGATATTTTTCTACAGGAATCGAATCTATTGGTGAAAAAAAATTAGCAGCCTGGGCAAATGCATGAACTCCGCTGTCTGTGCGCCCAGAGCCCTGCAAGTTAATTTTCTGCTTATGGAGTTTTTCCAAGGCGTCTTCTACAGTCTGCTGAACGGTTCTTACAGACTTTCCTTTATCGGCAAAATCCTGTCTCTGCCAGCCGCAAAAATCTGTTCCGTCGTACGAAATTGTCAAAAGTATGTTACGCAAAAAAGTTTCCTAAATTCCAAAAATTGATGTACAAAACTAAAAGAGAATTCTAGTCATCTTCCGAAATAATATTTGCTTCGTTTAAAGTTACTGTAAGTTTGTCGTACAGTTCACGCGATTTTTCGAGCAAAGGACCTGGCTTTGATTTTGAAGATTTTCCAAGACCAAAGATTCGCGCAATTGAACGTTTATTTGCATCAAGCTTTTTATAGCGCATCTGCATGTCATCTGTCTGACCGTATTTATATTCAAGTAAAGAATTTAAATAAATAACGCCGTCATAACCATAATTTTTATCAATATCCGGACCAAAATTACTCATTTTTGCAATTGTTTCGATCCGCTGAGTTTCGTTGATTAAAGTCTGTTCATAAAAAAACTGGGCTTTTCTGTAAAAAACGTCAGAAACATAGTCATAATTGTGGCCAGGAACAACCTTTTCAAGATCTTTACAAAGCCAGGCAAGACGAAGCGAAATTATCGCCCTTTTTATTGTAGGGGCGTAGCCAAGATCAACTTTTTCGTAGCTCATCAATGCAAGATAATACATTGCAGCCCCGTCAAGAAGACTTCGCTCCCGCGAAAGTTCGTAATAAGGAAAAAGTGTATTTGCCATTTCCTTTCTTTTTTTGCTGTCATCTAAAAGCGCATTAAGTGAATTATTATCAGAAATTTCTGCAAAATCATTCCAGAAAAGGGCTGTATGGCACTTTGGACAGGCACCAACTGCATAAATCAACGGATAAATCTGTCCATATTTTGCTGAAGGTTCAAAAACACGGTGCAATTCATCTGTAAGTTCTCCGGCAATCATTCTGCCAGAGCCACTGAGCATTTCTTCCCGTTCAAAGTCATTTTTACATACAGGGCAATGACATTTCTGCTTTGACCAGTACGAAAGTTTTGGCTTTTTTAAGGGCTCAGCACTTTTTTTTGAATTGCGATAAATCATAAAACCTCCAATTATGACTTTTTATTTTACTGCAAAGATTCAATTATAACAAAGGCAACTGCATAATCTTTTTCGTGGCTTATCGAAAGCTGAACGTTAAAATTTTCCCCAACCCTTGCTTTTAGAATTTTTAATGTTTCTTCGCCAAATTTAAAAAACGGCTTGCCTTCCTGTGTTTTTGCAACATAAAAATCGTTCAGTTTTAAGCCAGCAAAACCTGTTCCAAGAGCTTTTGAAAATGCTTCTTTTGCAGCAAATCTTGCAGCATAATGACGGGTAGCAGCTCCAATGTTTTTTTCTAAGTTACCTTCAAACTGTTCGTTGTCGTTAAAAAATCGCAGAAAAAAATCAGGCTCTTTTACCCATTTTTCAAATCTGCGGACATCGCTAATGTCAGTTCCAATCCCAAAAATCATTATTCTGTTAAATCCACTGTTTCCTGAATCTCTGAATCTGAACTTTGAGAAGGAAGAATATCACCGATTTTTTCTTCAAATTCGTCAGGAACTTTTGCAACAGTTCCTACATCAATTTTTACTGTTTTTGGTGAATAATCTTTTACGCTGAATTTATTTCCAACTGAATATTTTACCGGAAGTTCATAAGTTCCGCTTTCTTCGATTGAAGAGCAGTTTACGGTTAAAATTCCGCCAGAAGCAGCAAATTTTTCAATATCGACAAGATTTCCGCTTAAAACTACTGACCCTGAAATAGATTTTGTTGTAACTTCCAGGTCATTTTTTAAATTTGTAAATTCAACTTTTGGAACATCAAACTTTTTTTCTGAAACAACAGGAACAATTTCGACTGTTACTGTAAGTTTCTGGCTGTCATTAAATTTTAAATATGCACCAGGGCTTTCTGGAGAAACAGTCTGTTCAAGGCTGACCGTTGCGTTTTTTACAGAAACAGGCTTTGTCTGAAGTCTTTTGCAGTTTTCGACCATAGAACGAGGGCCAGTAAGTTCAACTGTGTCAGGTTTTACGACAATATTTTTAATTTCGTAGCCGTAAGAAGGAGTGCCGTTTATTAAGGGAGTTACTGGAACAAAGGCTGTAATTTTTTCTTCAACCCGCAAATTTACTTCCTGCGGAGTAACTGTAACTTCAAGAGTATCTAAAAGCATTGCCTGCTGTGGAAGATCAACAAAAACCGGAAGCCTGTATGTTCCGTCTTTTGAAAGAAAATCAAGATCCAGATAGGCAGAAAAATCATCTTTTTTTATTGCAGCAATATCTTCTGTCTTGCCTTTTAAGTTCACCTTTACTGTATGAGGATAGGCTCCGGCAGCAACGATTCCTGAGTTAGCCTTTATTTTTAGCGGAACTGTAAAACTTCTTGAATCCTGCATACTCAGCGTATAAAAAATATAAATACAGATTGCAAGGAGAATGCACGCAGCCTTTACAGGCCAGTTATCGGTAGTTTTATCAATAAAGTCCTTTATTTTCATCGATTGTGTCCTCAATTGTTTTTTGAGCAGGAGTCATGTCCAGAAGTTTTTCCAGCTGTTTTGTAATCTGGGTTGGACTTAAGTCATAATGAAGCTGACTGTCATAAGCCAGGGAAACTGCCCCTGATTCTTCTGAAACTACAAGAATTACAGCATCGCTTATTTCGCTCATTCCAAGAGCAGCTCGGTGTCTTGTACCAAAAGTCTTTTTTATGTCGTATTGTTCGCTCAAAGGCAAAAAACAGCCGGCAGCAATTATTTTTCCGTTTTGAACAACACAGGCAGCGTCGTGCAGCGGAGTGTCATGCCCAAAAATCGTAACTAAAAGAGCACTCGAAAGGTCAGCATCGAGTCGAGTTCCGGTTTCTATAATGTCGTCAATTTTTGTATGACGGGTAAAAACAACAAGCATTCCGCGCTTCATTTTTGAAAGCATTTCGGCAGCAATAATTACAGTATCAACGTATGTATGGCGGGAACGGTTACCAAAAGTAAACCACTGGCTTTGTCCGAGTTTTAAGAAAACCTTTCTTAGTTCCGGCTGAAAGACAATGGCAAAACAAATAACAAGTCCCGGAGCAAGCTTTTGCAAAACCCAAAGCATCATAGACAGATGCAGCAAAAGAGCAACTGCATAAGCCATTGCAACTACAATTGCAGCCTTTATAATCTGAAGGGCATTTGTACGGACAATAATTTCGTAAGCCTTATAAAGAATAAAGGCCATTACACCAATATCAACAAATGGCGTTATAAAATTATAAACCTGAACAAGATTTTCAAACGCGTTCAATTTTATTCCTCAATTCCTTTAAGCACGGCAAGAGAATCCACTGTTTCTTTTACATCGTGAACTCTAACCATTGTAGCACCGTTTAACACAGCTAAAAGATCTGCAACAACAGTTCCAACCATTCTTTCTTCAACCTGGCGGCCTGTAAGCTGACCTATAACGGTTTTTCGCGAAAGTGCCATCAAAACAGGATATTTTCCATTGCACAAAAGTCCGCATTTTTTTATAAGCGTACAGTTGTCTTTTGAATTTTTTCCAAATCCAATTCCTGGATCAACGATTATTTTATCAGATTGAATCCCCTGATTTAAAGCATATTCAATTCTATTTTGAAGATATAAATCAACTTCCTTAAAAATATCTTCATATTCCGTATTGTTTTGCATTACATCCGGAGTTGCCCGTTTGTGCATTAAAATTACAGGAATTTTTGTCTGTGCACAAAGCAAACCTAATTTTTCATCGTCTTCAAGGGCAGAAACATCATTTAAAATGTCAGCACCACTTTCGAGGCAGGCTTTTAATACGCTAGACTTTCTTGTATCAACTGATACTGGAATTGAAGAATGTTTTCTGATTTCTTTAATAACCGGAACCAGGCGTTTTATCTGTTCTTCGTCATCAACATATTTAGAGCCAGGACGAGTAGATTCTGCACCAATGTCAATTATGTCGGCGCCTTCGTCAATCTGCTGTAAGGCAAGGTCTATTCCGCCACGGCTTTTCTCCCAGAAAGAATCGGGAGTTGCATTTACAATTCCCATTACAAAAGCTTTTTTATCCGTAGAAATTGTTCTGTCTGCAAGTTTTAACGAAATCATTTTCTGTAAACCACCTTATAAGCACACTGGGCTAAACTTCTTGGATCTAAAGCCGTATCTTCGCAAATCTGTGCACGAGTTCCCTGGGCAAGAAATTTCTGAGGAAGGGCTTTGACCGCAGTTTTGTTAAATCCCCTCTTAATAAATTCATACTCAAGCCACTCTCCGACCCCACCGGCATTCACTCCGTCTTCAACAAAAACAACAGCATCACGCGCCTTTGCATATTTAAAAATGTGGTCAATATCAATGTCTTTTAAAAATCTCAGGGAATAAATGTCTGCTTCAATATTTTCCATCATTAAGCTTCGTGCCGCCTGAATTACTTCCGAAAGCATTCCACCTGTCGTAACAAAGAGCACTGATTTTGCTTTCTGCAACTTTTCTTTTGAATTTTCAAGTTGAGTTTCATTTTCAAATTCATCAAATTGAAGGCTTAAGGCTGGGGCAAATTCTTCACACTTTATAAAAACGCCCCGCCCTTTTTCTATTTTCTGTTCAAATGCTTTTAACTCTGTAGGACAACTTGCTTTTGGATAACGAATTGCAACAGGAGAATTCTGTCCGACAGCCCATTCAAGGCAGAGTTTTAAATCAAGGGCAGTTGCAGGAGAAAGAAGCTCAAGATTTGGAACAGTCCTTAAAAGAGCAATATCAAACATTCCCTGATGTGTTTCGCCGTCGCTTGGAACAATGCCAGCTCTGTCAAGACAAAAAACAACCGGGAACTGAGCAAGAACAACATCATGAATAATCTGGTCGATTGCCCTTTGCATAAAAGTTGAATAAACGGCAACAATTGGAATCATTCCACCGCAGGCAAGCCCAGAAGCAAAGGTAACCGCATGTTCTTCTGCAATTCCTACATCAAAAAAACGTTCCGGAAATTTTCTTGCAAACGGATCTAACCCTGTTCCTTTTGCCATTGCCGCCGTAATTGCTGCAATTTTTTTATTTTTTTCAGCAAGTTCAAGAATTGTTCTGCTAAAACTTTCCGTAAAACTCAAGGTATCAAAATGTTCAACCTTACCGTCAGAAATTAAAAACGGCCCGATTCCATGAAAAGCCGCAGGATCATTTTCGGCAGGAGAATAGCCTTTGCCTTTTTTTGTTACAACGTGAACAACTACAGGACCTTTTAATTTTTTAACGTCGTAAAAAACACTTTCAAGCTCTTTTATATTGTGTCCGTCGAGAGGTCCAACGTATTCAAAACCTAAATCAGTAAAAAAATTATTATTCAGCAAAAGCCCTTTTAGAGAACGCTTAAAGCGGTATACAAATTTTCCAATATGTCTGCTTGAATAAGGAATTTTAGAAAGCGCGTGGTCTATTTTGTGGCGGATATTCTGGTAAACGCCAGACATTGTAAGTTTTGAAAGATATTTTGAAACCGCTCCAGTATTTGCACTGATAGACATTTGATTATCGTTTAACACGACAATCAGATTTTTTCCAAGCTGGCCGGCATGATTCATGGCTTCGAGGGCAAGACCGCCTGTCAATGCTCCATCGCCGATTACAGCGACAACCTTTCCTTTTTTATTTTGAAGTTCCCAAGCAGTTAAAAGTCCGAGTCCCTGGGATATTGAAGTTGAAGAATGTCCGTTATCAAAAAAATCGTGGGAACTTTCCGTTCGTCGGGTAAAGCCGGATAAACCGCCATGCTGTCTTATCGTAGAAAATTCCGCATAACGACCCGTAAGCATTTTATGCACATAACACTGATGACTTACATCAAAAATTATTGCATCTTCCGGAGAATTAAAAACACGATGAAGGGCAAGTGTAAGTTCAACAACGCCAAGATTAGAAGCAAGATGTCCGCCGTTTTTACCAACGACTTCGATTATTTTTTTTCGTATTTCTTGAGAAAGTTGAGGAAGGTCTTTTTCTGGAATTTTTTTTAAATCCTCAGGTGAATTAATCCTGGAAAGTAACATATTATCCTTACACGTTAAGAAAAAATTAAGTGTTTGTACAGTATAAAAAAAAAGACCGCGAGTTATTACAACTATCGCGGCCTGTTTCACGGGCATATATCAAAACACCTAAAAAGATGTTACTTGCTCTTATGCCGATTGCGTCTAAGCATCTTCTTGCGCTTATGTGTAGCCATCTTCTGGCGCTTTCTTTTTTTACCACAAGGCATTATGGGCACTCCTTAATCAAAATTGGTATTCTAATTATCATTAAATCAAAAGCTTTCGTCAAGCATTCAATTTAATGGAAATTACTTTTGTTCAATATTCTTAAATTGAACTTCGTTATTAAAAACTTGTCTTGCTGCAAGGGAAACAACCTTTCCGTCGTTCTGCTCTATTGAACTGTCTTTCATCATTGCAAGCTGATACGCACGACGACTAGCAGCAACAGTAACCTCATAAGCATTTCCAGTGAATTTTACAAGCTGTTCCAAAGGAAAAATCATTACCTACCCCCCAAGTCGATATGAATAAATCATTATAAAACAAAGTAAAAACAGTGTCTAGTATGAATTTTTGTATTTAAGGCAAAAATAAATCAAAAAACTGAATTTCAATTTTCTAAAAAAATCACCTCATAGACTGATTTTTAAAGATAGCCTATAATTCACACTTATGCGTAATTCATCTTCTCCGGCTACAATTCTTGCCGTAAAACAGGCTCTCGAAAACAACCGGACAGTTACGCTTTTAACTCCAGACGAAGGCATAGTTTACGCAACTTTATTCGGTGGACCAAAAAGTAAACTTCGCTCACTTGTAAGCCCTTTTAATTGTGGAACTGCCTTTTTTTACAAGGACGAAACTAAAAAATCATGCAAACTGACAGATTTTGACGTAAAGTCCTATCATCCGTCTTTTAGAGAAAATCTTTTTAAAAGTTACGCAGCAAACTTTGCCTGCGAAATAGTAATAAAATCGCGCTGTGCAGGAAGTCCAGACCAGGCGTTTTATCTTTTAAACGGTCTTTTAGACGGAATGGAATTGAGCGACGAAAATAATTCAAGGCTCGGGCTCATAAGATTTTTGTGGCGCTATCTTTCTGTTCTTGGCGTCCGCCCGGATGCTAAAGTCTGCTGCCAATGCGGAAAATCTTTTTTAGAAAAAAGCTTTAATTCTCCTGAATTAAATGAATACGGAGTTTACAGCGAAAAAGACAACGGTTTTATCTGCGAAGACTGCATTCCAAAAGAAAACCTGGAAAACTTAAACTCTTTTACATTATCAAAAAAATCCTTAACATATCTTCTGGCAATAAGCATGCTAAAACCAAAAGAAGTAAGACAAATCATAATAAGTCAAAACGAAGTATCTGAACTTAAAGATTTGTGCTATATGCTTATTCAAAACGCATGCAATACAAAATTCCTTTCACTCGAGTCAGGAATTTCAATTTTGTGAACAAAGGCCGATTGGCCACGACAGGAATATATATAAATGAAAAAATGGAACAAAAAAAACATTCAAAAAGAAGCCGTCCAACAGTTAAGCGAAAAATATGGAATTGATGCAATAACCGCTTCTATTTTGTTAAGACGGGGAATTACACAGGGCAAAGACATTCTCTACTATCTTGAAAACGACAAGAGATTTTTACACAATCCTTTTGAATTTTCAAACATGGAAGATGCAGTTGACCGAATTCTACAAGCTCAGGAAGAAGGCGAAATCGTAATGATTTTCGGCGACCGCGACGTTGACGGAATTTCAAGCACGACAATTCTCTTTGAACAGCTAAAATCCATGAACATCGAAGTTGAATGGAGACTTCCAACAGGAAACGACGGTTACGGTCTTTCAATCGAAGCCGTTGACGACTTTTACAAAAAAAACGGAACTTTGATTATTACTGTTGACTGTGGAATTTCAAACAACAAGGAAATCGCCCACGCTTGCGAACTGGGAATCGAAACAATTGTTTTAGATCATCACAATCCGCCAGAAACCTTACCGAGCCCGGCAATCATTGTTGACCCGAAATGCATAGATTCTTCCTACCCTTTTCATGACATTTCCGGAGCTGCAATCGCATACAAAACTTCACTTGCCCTCAGGTTTACAAAATCCGACATTTACAAGCAGGAAATCTGCCTCTTAACAGCAAGAGAAGAAGACGAAAATATAGTTATCGAATGTATAAAAGTGCGCAATCTTGTTCGCGAAGACTATTTAAAAGAAAGCGTTATTCCATTAGAAACTTCTTTTTCTAAAACAAAGCTTGTAGATTTTTTAAGCGGACAGCAGATTTTTGTCTGGGACGCAAAGGCAACATCTTTACTTTTAGCACAGGCTTTTGGGCAGGGTGTTGAATTCAACTTTATGGACATGAAGGAAGAAATTCCAAAACTTATACCGCAGATACGTGGTATGAGCCTTTGTGAATTAAAAAAACATTCAAAAATTGCAAAATACGCCCCGGAATTTTCAACAGAAATCGACGGATTTTATAATATTTTTGTTACTTATATTCACATGTACCTTGCAAAACAGTATCCAAAAGATGTTGAACAGGAAGAAAAAGACCTGCAGCTTGTTGCTCTTGCCGCCCTTGCAGACATTATGCCTTTACGTAACGAAAACAGAATTCTCGTAAGACAGGGAATAAAAGCAATAAATTCAGGCAAAGCAAGGCCAGGTTTAATTGAACTTCTTTTAAAATTAAAGCTCGCCGGAACTCAACTTACAAGCACAAAATTAAGCTGGAATATCGTTCCTGTTTTAAATGCGACAGGTCGTCTCGGTCAGCCGGAACTTGGAATGGAACTTTTTTTAGAAAGCGATCCAGAAAAAAGACGCGCCCTTGCAGATAAAATAATCGAACTTAACAACCAGCGAAAAGAATTAGGAAACAAAGCCTGGGAAATCGGAATAAAAAAAGCAGAAGAAAGCATTGCTCATTACGGTGGCAAACTTTGCGTAATAATAGACAAAAACATAAACCGCGGGGTTTCTGGAATTCTTGCAGGAAAACTTGCTTCAACTTTTAAAGTTCCTTCGATGGCAATTACAATTGTTGACGGAATTGCAATTGGTTCAATGCGAAGTTGCAGGAATTTTTCAATTCCTCCGTTTTTAGACAAAATGTCAGACATCTTTATAAACCACGGCGGCCACGACCTTGCAGCTGGTTTTAGTTTTGAAGAATCAAAGATGCAGGAATTTACAACAAGGCTTGAAACACTCTACAAAGAAATTCACTTAAACGATGAAGAAAGCGAAACTGTAGAAATTGATGCAGAGCTTCCTCCAAAATATTTAAAGCCTGAAATTCTTTCGATAATCGACCGTTTTGAACCTTACGGAGAAGAAAACTCTGAACTTACATTCCTGAGCCAGGGATTAACAATTCAAGACGCACTTCTTATGGGAAAGCCAGATCCAATTCACCTAAAATTGACTTTAGATGCTGGAGAAACAAAATGGCCGGCAATATTTTTTGGAGAAGGAGAAAGACTTCACCGGGACTTTGACAAAGGCGACAAAATAAATATTCTTTACCAGTTGCAGCGCAACAGTTTTAACGGAAACGTTACGCCACAGATAATTCTGTCAGAAACTCAAAAATGCTAAAACTATTTTAGCATTGCAAGAAATTCTTCTTCGGTAATTACAGGAATATTAAGTTTTGCAGCCTTTACATTTTTGCTAGAACCACTTGCAACGTCATTCGTAACAAGGTAAGACAAATCTTTTGTTACGGAAGACTTGCAGGTTCCGCCGTTTTTCTTTACGAGGGATTCTGCATCGGCTCTCTTCATTGTCACAAGTTCTCCGGTAAAGCAAAATGATTTTCCAGCAAGGAGACCTTCTTTTTCGCCTTCTTCAACTTGAATTATTTTATAAAGAGAACGCATTTCCTGTGCATTTTCTTCAAGACCTTCAACAAAATTCCGCGCTGAAATTTCAGCAAAACCATAAACGCCGGCAAAATCTTCAACTTTGGCACAAAGAATTTTTTCTAAGGTGTTAAAACCGGCATCAACTACTTTTTGAATCATAGTTTCGCCCATGTCTTCTATATCAAATCCAGCAATAAAAGAGGCAAGGCTTACTTTTTTATGAAATTGAATTGAATCAAAAACTTTCTGAGCACCCAGGCTTTCTTTTTCTTTAGAAATACTTTCTTCGTTTAAAAAATAAGGAGTTAAATCTTCAACACTAAGCGAATAAAGATCAGAAATTGAACGAACCCTGCCACTTTTAAAAAGTGAATTGATTAAAGTCTCGCCAAGGTCACGAATATCAATAACTTTTACCCATTTTAAAAGCTGATGCAAAATCCGTTTTTCGCAGTTTTTATTAGGGCAAAAAAGCCTTGTTCCTTCATCCACGAGTTCGCTTCCACAGCAGCTACACACACCAGGAATTTTTATTTCGCTTAACTGACATCCACTGTCTTCCGTAAGCACGCTTTCTATTTTTGGAATTATTTCTCCGCGTTTTACTACAACAACCTTACTGCCAATTTTTACACCAAGACGGCGCATTGTTTCTGGATTTGCAAGGGAGGCTCTCTGAACTGTAGTTCCGTTAAGCTGAACTTCGTCAAAAATTGCAACAGGAGTATAAGTTGCGCCAGATTCGCTCCATTCAACATTGCGCACTGTAGTTACAGCTTCTTCCAGACTGAATTTAAAAGCAATCTGACGATCCGGGCGGGCACGGCTTGCGTCTTCGTGATTTATTGTCCTTTCTTTTACAACAAGGCCGTCAATATCGTATTCAAGCGATTTGCGCGTTTCCATAATTTCTGCACGCTTTTCAATTACATCTTCCGGAGATTTACAGATAAAAAGCGGAACAGTATTAAAACCGGAATTTTTTAACCACAGAATTTTTTCTTCTTCGTCTGCAAAAGGCTGTACTTGAGACAACGACCAAGCATCATAAGTAATAAGTTTTAAGTTTTCTGATCCACTTCCGTCTTTGCGCTTCATAAGACCGTTTGCAGCATTGCGGCAGTTTGCTTTGTCGCTGTAAAGAGAGTCGTGAACTTCGTGAGTCATAATTACTTCGCCACGCACACCGCCCGTATAATCAAGGATTTTTCCGTCTTTATCTAAAATTGCAGACGGAACTCCATTCATTTTTTTTGCATTTGCAGTAATGTCATCGCCAATCGTTCCGTCTCCACGGGTAACGGCTGCTTTTAAAATTCCTTTTTCAAACTGGAGCTCAAGGCTTGCTCCGTCGAGTTTGTATTCAACTAAATATTCTGAATAAGCATGATTTTTTGCCCAGGACAAAAACTGTTCAGGATTTGCAGCCTTTTCCTGGCTTCCCATTGGCATAATGTGGTGAACTTTTGCAAAATTTCCGCTGTCTGCGCCAACTTTTTTTAATATAGGATTTTGCGGATCAAGGGCTTTTAATTCGTCCCAGAGAGAATCAAATTCAAAATCTGAAATTTCAGCTTCGCCATTGTAATACGAAGCCTGGTATTTTTTTATCAATGTAACTAATTCAGAAATTCTTGCACTCTGGTCAATATCAAAAAGGTCGCTCATAAAATCCTCAAATTAAAAAAAAATGCGTTTTTTGAATTAAATCTTTTCGAACATCATTTCGTTGATTACGCGGTTTGCATCAAGTCCTTTCTGTTCAAAACGGGTTTCAGGCCGCCACTCCTGGTGCGGAGCATAACCACTGAATTTATTTTTTAATGCTGGAGTATTTTCCAGCTGTTCAAGACCAAACTCTGCATAAGGAAGCCAGTCCGTTACAAAATAAAGATAACCGCCCTTTTTTAATTTAGAAGCAATAAGGTCTGTTCTAGGACGCTGAATCAATCTTCTCTTAAAATGTCTTTTTTTCTGCCACGGATCTGGAAAGAAAATATGAAAAGCATCAACACTGCCGTCAACAACCATTTCTTCGAGAACTTCGAGTGCGTCGTGCTCAATTATGCGGAGATTTTTTAAATTTCTGGTGCGGATTTCGCCAAGGAGTTTTCCGATTCCAGGTTTGTGAACTTCGAGCCCAAGATAATTTATATCTGGATTATTTTCTGCAATGATTGCTGTTGCTTTTCCCATTCCAAAACCAATTTCGAGAACAACAGGATTTTTATTTCCAAAAATCTGTTCAAAATCAAGTTTTTCTTTTTTAAATTCAATTCCAAAAAGCGGAAGAAGCTCTGAATAATCTTTTTTTTCCGACGGCGTAAAATGCCCGGCGCGGATTGCAAAAGTGTGAATTGTATATTTCATTGATTCTTCAGGGGTTAAAGAACGTTTTTTATTTTCTGAAAGTTCAGGAGTGTTTGTTTCCATTTTTTTCCTCAATTTAATTTTGTTTTATTTTTTTATCCCGGTTTCAACAAGATTTTCAAGCGGAGATTTAAAGACGAGATTTCCAGACACAGATGTTAAAACAGTCCGCTTAAAAACGGCACGGCTGTATTCGCGAAGTATGCTGGCATTGTTTTTCCAGGATTTTTTTGCAGTTCCATAAAAAAGCATGTTCATATTTTTGTCATAAATAATCGTAATTTCAGAAAGTGCAGAAGAAATTACATTTTTTATTCGTTCATACTCTGTTTCCAAAAGTGCTGAATCATAATTTATAGTAAAAGTAGAAGAAGCTTCGTTTCCGGCAGCGTCTGTATAAAGAATTTCGTATTCTCCGTTTTCTATATTTTTTGAATCTGCAGGTTTTAGCAAAGGATAGCCAGCCCAGTTTTTTTTATCATTTGAAATTAAAACGGGCTTTGTTACAGTCCAGGACAAATTATTTTTTTTGTCCAAAATTTTTAAGGATTCTGATCTCTGAGCTTCGTTTTCTGTCTGAACAAAAACGCTCAGATAAACTTCAGGAAATTTACTTTCCGTATAGTCAAACACAAGGCTTGCATTTGTCGCTACTATTGAAGTTTCGTCGGAAGATGAACACGAAAAAAACAAGATGAAAATAGCAGGAATAATAAAAATTCCTGCTGGAAATCTAAATTTTCTAAAAGACTTCATGAACATTAAAAATTAAAAATTAAGTTGATGACCGTTAAATCGCTTGAAGAAAACTGATTTACAATAGATTCAAATTTAACGTTTACTTTTTTACATGCGTCATCAAGATAGGAAAGATAGTACAAACCTAAATCCGTACTTTCCTGACCTTCCGGAAGTTCACGATAAAAATCAATCAGCGACTTTTTATTTGTATCTGCCGAAGCCTTTGATTCAATATTTTCTTTTACTTCCTGAAATTCATCGTCTTTGTTATAAAGCGTAATCTGCAGTCTTCCCTGCTTACCGATTGCAGAAGAACCGCCACCAAGTTTCCAGGAAACAAAAACCTGCTCATGATTGCGCTTTAATTCTGCAACGATTTTTTCGCGCTGTTCAGGGTCATAAATTAGGGCATCAACATCGTCAATTCCTGCAAACATTCTTTTTGCTTCTTTACGCATATTTGAATTTTCACTGTTGAGGGCAAGTTCCATTACAAGAATCGAAATATATTCTGCAACACGACTTTTTTCCATGTAAACCTGGAGCAAATGTCTGATTGCAATGTTAATCTGAGAAAAACCTTCTGTTTTGTAGAATTTCGTAATTATGTACCAGTTCATTAAAGAAAGGCGATTAAGGAATTTTTCTGTCATTAAAAGATAGATGTTTTTTTCTTCAAGAGAATATTCCTTGTTTTCCATTATGGATTTCCATATTGGCTCCAGAATTTCTTTTTTTGCAAGTTGAATTGTTGTTTTTTGAGAAGCTAAGATTTGTCTTAACTGACCTTCTGACATTTTTGTGCGTTCATCAATAAGCTGGGTAGGATTTTTTCTGTTGTGTTTTTGAACAGCATCTGTCTGAATAAAATCTGCAAAAATCTGACGGTCAAACTGCTTGTACAAAAGTGAATAAACTACAACTTTTGAAAGATCCATTACTTCCTGACGAACAGAAACAAATTCCGACATTGAAATTTCAATTTTTGAAATGTAATTTACTAAAATCATGTTCTGCAGAGACTGTGGCGAAAACGGATTTAACGAAATTCCATATTCTTCAACATTGTCTGCAAGGCGAAAACGCAGAAGTTTTATTTTATGGCTGATAAAGTGCGATGCTCCCTCTTCTGTTAAAACGACTTTTAAAGGAAGATTCAATGAAAATTTTTTACCTGCAGCCATTCTTTTACTCCGAAATAAGTTTTTTTATTATAATGTAAGGGACTTGCATTGTAAACATACAAATTATATTCTTAAATTATGAAATCCTGCCTGGCAAAAAAACTTCTATTTTCTTTTCTGCTATTGAATTATCTTATTGCCGGCATTTTTGCTTTACAGCCCGAACATTCTAAAAAAAAAGGTGCAGAACTTTCTGAGGCAGTTGAACTTTCATTGCAAAAATCAGGGTTTTCGACACAAAAAATTGAACTTTCTTCAACTGGAAGCGATATTTTTGCATACAACATAAGCGTTTTTTTTAATTCAACTCAAAACGATTTAGAAGCAAAAACTTTACTCATTTTATTTTCTCAAAATGATTATCCTTCTTACGAAAAAGAGATTCTTGAACTTTTACAAACCGTAGACAAAAGTGAACTAAAGTTTCCGGTTCAATTTGTTTTTACCGCCCTTGATGACAGAAATTCAATTTTAAAAGGTTATGAGTTTTTTCTTGAAGGAACACAGAATTTTGCACAAAACATAGATTCTCCGGATGAATATTTTGCAATTCTAGTAAGTTTTTCTAATCAAAAAAGTTCAAAACAAAGGGCAAAGATTTTTACAACAGGTGGAAAAAATTCAACTCCACTATGGCTTACAAAAGAAACTGTAAACTCGTTTTTAAAAAGTTCGCTTGCATTTAGTGTTCCTCAGAAATTTCTTGCAATTTACAGAGCAGGACTTTTATTTGGCGACGATGACATGGCATCTTTTTTTAGAGCAGGCGTTCCAAACATTAAGATTGAATTTTCCGATGCAAATCAAATTGAAGTCCTTAAAAATTTTGTAATTTTGCACGATTCTTCCTTGTCGCAAAAAAATGACGTTCATTATTCCTTTTTTACTGCAGGAAAGTTTAAGGCTTTCTGGTTTAGTGAATTTTTTAATATAGTTTCGCTTGAAATTTTCGGGACCTTTGTAATTCTTTTTTTAGTGTGCTTTACTTTTACCGGAAAAAAAAGGATTCATACAAAAAGGGATTTTTCAAGATTCTGGTTTGTTATTCCTCTTTTGCTTGCCCTGAGCGTTCTTTCGCTTTATGCAGGGCAGTTGTGCTGTGAAAAAATTCAATTTATAAACCGCGCAAATCCTGTAATTCAATTTGCCAGCAAACTATTTGTTTCAATTTTAGTAATTTCAGTTTTATTTCTTTTTCAATCAAAACTTTCTCTGCCAGACACTGAATTTGTCTACAGTTTTATGACAATTCTTGTTTCCACTGCGAATGTTTTTTTATTCAGTATGGCTGACATTACGGTTTTCTGGGTTTTTGCACTTGAATATTTAATCGTTTACTTTTTGCGCAATGCAAAAAAAATCTGGTCATTGTGTATAAGCGCTTTTTTAATGCTTCTTCCTTTTCTTTCGTATGTTGCTGTCTATTTTGCAAACGTAAATGACGAAGACATAAAGATTCTCATTTACTCGGGAACTAACACAAACATTCTTTTAAGCCTTATTTTATTTCCGTTCCAAATGGTCTGGCTAAAAGTTTTAATAAGATTGAATAAAATCAATAAAGAAAAATCGCTCACATTTAAGAAAATTGCAAAATTCACCTTTTTTTCACTAGCGATAATTACGCTTTTAATCGGGCTTTTTACTTTCTTAATGACGCAGCTTTTTTACAACAAAAAACACAATCAAAAGACTTATATTCAATATGTCGAAAAAAATGCACAGGATATAGAACTTTCTGTATTGCAGACGACACTCCCGGAACTTAGTGTTTATAATTTAAAGATCAATTCAAAAAGATCGGCGGTGCGTTACACGATTTCTGTTTTTAGCAAAGATGCTTCTCCTGTTCTGGATTCGCTTTATACGTTTACGGTGATGGAAAACTCAAGGCAGGTTGAATTTAATATTCCAGATTACCCGCCACAAAAAATAGATATTGAATTTTCAACGGAAAAATCAGTAGAAAAAGTTTTAACTTTAACGGCACTTTACGAAACAGAAACGGAAAATGTCTATGAACGCGAAGTTCTGACAAAAGTTTTGTCTGGAGAGCAAAATTAAAAAATGAAAAAAACTTATCTCCATGCAGACCTCGACGCTTTTTTTGCCTCAGTTGAAATTTTAGATCATCCTCAATGGAAGGACAAACCTGTTATTGTCGGTGGAAAACCAGAAGACAGACGCTCCGTTGTGTCCACTGCTTCCTACGAAGCAAGAAAATACGGAGTTCATTCTGCAATGCCGACAGCCGTCGCTTACAGGCTGTGCCCGAATGGAATTTTCGTTTATCCGCGGATGGAACGCTATCTTTATTTTTCTGAAAAAGTAATGTCGATTTTTTCCAGGTATTCTCCAGACGTTCAGCAGATTTCGATTGACGAAGCTTTTATAGACATTACAGGAACAGAAAAACTCTTTGGGCCTGCCAAAAACGTTGCCTTAAAAATAAAGCAGGAAATAAAAAACGAAACCGGTCTTACAGTTTCTATCGGGCTTGCTTCAACAAAGTATCTTGCAAAAATTGCTTCGGACATGAAAAAACCGGACGGATTTTTTGAAATTTCAGAAGGAGCGGAAGAATCTTTTATGCTTTCTCTTCCCCTGAAAAAAATCTGGGGAATCGGCGAAAAAACGACAAACGCACTTTTACAAAGCGGCATTCGCACAACGCAAGACATTCACGATAAACCATTAGCTCTTCTTACTGCCCTTTTTGGAAATGCGACTGGAACTTTTTTATTTAACGCAGTACGCGGACAGGAAAAAGAAAGTTTTAATACACCGGCAAAAACGCATTCAATCAGTGCAGAAAACACTTATCCATACGATTTAACTTCAAGAGAAGCAATCGAAACTGCACTTTTAGAATTAAGCCACACCGTAATATGGCGGATGCGTAAAGAAAATTTAAGAAGCTATACAGTAAACGTAAAACTCCGCTACGAAAACTTTGTAACCGTAAATGCACAGGAAACTTCACTCCACGAAATTTCAAGCATTGACGATCTTTTTGAACGTTCAAAGAAAATATTTTACAAAAAAGCAGATCCTTCAAAAGGAATCCGGCTTTTAGGAATTGCCCTGCAAAACACAGAAAGTGCTTCAAATCCACGCCAAACTGAATTATTTGATTTTGGAGAAGAAAAAAAACGCAAGGTTGAAGAAGCCGTTTTAAAAACCGAAAGCAAAATTCCAGGAATAAAAATTACAAAAGCAAGACTCTTAAATCCTCCAACAACAAAAACTCTTTTTATTGCCTTTTTTTCAGTTTTATTTTTTTCTTTTACTGCGCAAAAAACTCTGGCATTAACTTCTTCAGAAACTCAGCGAAATGCAGACGGAGCTGGCTCAATTGTTTTTAATTCAAATGCACTGCCACCACAGGAAACTGACACAAACGCTCTTTTTAATTATTCAATTTTTGACAAACAGGTTGAATTTAGTGCAGAAGGCTACTGGAAGTCTCTTTTAACGGGAAGTTTTTCTTCAACCTTTGGATTTGGAAACCAGGCAACCTTTTCTGCAGGAACTCCGGTTTTATCTTCTGAAGTTGATTTGAGTCTTTTTTTTCTGCTTGATAAAAAATGGTATTTTGAAGCTGCCTTTGCAGACAATTTTGACAAAAACACAGTTGCGGCAGGCTACAAAGGAGAAGGAATTTTAAAAGAAGCCAGACTTGCAAACCGGGGAATAAAATTTCCTGCAATTTATTCCATTGAAGAGTTTAACCGAGGTATTGGCGGAGGCGAAAACCTTGCTCCAGGAATAAGCGCACATTTTGAAGAAAACTCCTGGCAGGCAGACTTTGCATTAAGATACGAAGCCTTAGCAGCAAAAAGCAAAACCTGGTATGGTAAAAACAGTGTTTCAGTTCAGCAGATTGCGCTGGAAGACTATGAGACAGGTTTTCAGTATATTCTTCCTTCAAAAGAAGCCGTTTTAAGCGTAAAAGCTGTCTATGTTGAATCAAGCACAGGCTCTTACAAAGACAATAACGGAAGAACTTACAAAAAATTGAATTCTTCGCAGTACGTTTTAAGTGCACAAAATTATTCAGTTTTTCTTTCAAAAGATGCAAAAGCATATAAATCTTCCAATGTTTTACCAGCGGTTGCACTTGAATTTGATTCTTCCTATTCGCTGCAAGCAGAATTAGGCTCTTACGGAACAGCATCTAGCCCTGGAAACGGATTTTTAGGAAAAACCCAGGAAGGATTTACAAAAAATCTCGAAGATTTTTCCCTTGAACTTACAGGCACACTCAATAATCAGGAAGTTTACTACATTCAGTATCCTTCAAGATTTTCGCCTTATGCTGCCTGCTATCGCTATGACGGCGGACTTTTAAGTTCAGGCGAAGCATCTGTGTGTTCAAGTTCAACGTCCCAGACAAGTCAAAAATATTCAGTTACGCTTGGCGAAAATGATTTTTCTTCGGTTTTAACGGATTTTTTTAATACAAGTCACATTTATGCAGACGTTTATACTCAGGAAAATTCTTCTGTCTTAGACGTAAAATACCGTTTTCCTTTTTGTTTAAGCGAAGATGAACAGGGCGCATACTTAGGTTATGGAACTTTAAGCGACTTAGTTGTAAGCATAAAAACATATTCAAAAGTTTCGCGCTTTGAAATCGGAACAAATGCAGTAGAAGGCACTGTCCGCGTTTACAAAAACGGGATTCAGGACAGTTCGGCGACTTACGACAGCAGCACAGGCTGTATCAGTCTTTCAACGACAGTGTCTTCTTCCGACAAAATTCTTGCAAACTGGTACGAAGATTCTTCGGACAATTCAACTGGGGCACTTGCCTTTGCAGCAGGAATAAAAAAAGAATTTACAGAAAATATTTCTGCGGATTTTTCTTTAGCTTCAAGATGGACAATTCCAAAAGACGAAAAGTATTCAACTTCTGCCAATTCTTCTCCTGGATACGCAACTTTAGCTGGCGGATTTTATTACAAAAATGAAAATTTTAACTTTACAAATACTTCAAGCATAAGTTTAGAAACAACCGACACAACCGGAAAATTTGTTGTTTCTAAAATGAGCGAAGAAAAAAGTCAGACATTTTATCTTTCTAAAACAAGCGGAGAAGAAGTTTCTTCTAGTTTAGAGCCAGTTATAAATCCCAGGCCCTCGCAAACTTCTGGGCAAAAAATTCAACTCGAACAATCAAAAAACGGTTCGATTGGGGAACAATCGGCAAAAACAGATTCTTCAATTACAGGATACGCTCTACCTGTCGGCTGGGATTTTTCAGAGCTTTCATCTTCCGCTTCTTCAACTTCGCCTTATTGGGGAGGACTTTGCATAAAGCTTTTTGGAGTTTCTGGCACACTTTCTTCCAGTTCTTCTTTTTCGATTGCCTTAAAAATTGACGAAGAAGCAAACTTAGATGATTGTTCGGTTTACATTCAACTTGGAGTTGAAGCAGACGATTCAATTGATTTTGAAGACGCAACTTTGATTTCTTCCTGGCAGATACTCGGCGAATCCGGCAATTCTCTCGAAGATGTAAAAACACTGCTCGACAAAGACAAAAAAGGTGAATGGCAGACGGTAACCGTTCATTTAACAGAAAGCGACAAAAGCCTTTTTAGCCAAAACTATGATGCAAGACTGATAATTACTTCTACTTCAAAAAATTCAAAAGGAACAATCTGGGCAGGTCCTTACGAATCGGGAGAAATGGGATTTAGCATAAAAAGTGAAAAAAACACGACCGTCTATTCTTCGCAGCAAAGAACAGATTCTTCGAGCACTTCAAATTATGCCCAGGTTTTTGAATTTACAAACACAACGACCGACACTTTTACGCTTGTCCGCTATTACGGCGAAATGGATTTTGAAAATTACAAAAACTTAATTCTCCGAACAAAACTCGAAACCACTCAAGAATTTTCTGATAATTGTTCGTTAACCTTTACTCTTGAACGTCCTGAATCCAGCGATGAATTTGAAACAGCAGTAAAACTTAGCCTAAGTGCAGAAGATATGCAAAAATTAAGCGACAAGGGAAATTATTATGATTTAAAAATAAATCTCTTTAACAAAACTGCAAACCTTGGAACAGTCGAAAAAGCAGACAGTTCAGTCGTGCCGACAAGACTAAAAATCGAATTTACTTCGGAAAATCCGGCAACACTTTATCTTGATGATTTTTCTTTTACGCAGACTTCGCCTTATGCAGTTGTTCAAAACATAACAAAAGCTTCGTATCAAAAAAAAGGCGATATTCTAAAAATCGGAAATTCTTCGCTTTTAAGTAATTTTAATTTTGAATCAACTGCAAAAGAAACTTCGCTTATAAAAAAACAGGATAATTCAAATAAAGAAAATCAGTTTACAGGAAGTGCGCAGGCCGGCATTACAGTTGCAAATATTGATTTTTTAGCACAGGCTGGGCGTTCTGCGTCTTCAAATATTCCTTTTTCGACTGCGTCGCACACAATAAAGACAACTTCTCCATTTTTTAAGATTTTGAGTGCGGAAGAAACATTTAATTTTAATAATACAGACGAAAGCTTAAAAAAAGTGAATTCAATTCAACTGGATTTTTCTCAATTAAAGCTGCCGGTAATTTTTAATGCCAATGTGAATGCAGATTGCGACAGCTGGGCAGTAAACCAGGATGCTTCTTCTAAGATTCAATTTAATTCAAAATATTTTAATTTTTCGACAACGGCTGGGGCAAAACAAAAATTGTCACAAAGCTCTTCTACCTTAGCCCAGGATTTTGAATACACAAATTATGCTTCTTCGTGGAATAAAATTACAAAATTTGCCTTTGATACAGGAAACAGCGAAGCTTATAGCAGAAATCTTTATGGTACTTCTACTGGAGAATTTTCTTTTCCTTTTTTGAATTTAAAACCTTCTTACAAAATATCGTTTAACCAGAAATACAAAAATTCTTCTTACACGACATACACAGACGCAACTGTTCAAAGTTTTTCAATTCCATTTACGGTAAAAAAGCACAGTTTTTCGTTATTGTGGGAAAAATCTACTGGTGGAGTTACAAATGCTTTAAGTGGCGGCTCTTACAAAACTGACTTACAGGCTTTTGAAGACGTTTTAAGCGAAAAAAACTGGTATTTTAAGGCACTTCCGTTTTATGACATTTTTTCTGACGAATTGAACGAAAAAGTTTTAAATAATGCTTCGATGAATGAAGATTCAGTTGAATCGCTTTATTACACTTCGCTTTACAGTCTTTCCTGGAGGCGTTCATTTTCTGCAAACTACCGTGATTTTTTTCTTCCTCAAAATGCTTCAGTTTCGTTTGAACGCGACATAAAAACTTCGTCGTCGGTAACTGACATTTATCAATTTAAGGGCCTTTTAGGTTTTAATGCGCTGAATGTTTTTGGTTCAAAAAGTTCAATTCACCTTACAAACCTTTTTGAACAGGATGAATACTTAACTTCAATTTCGCTTACTCTAAAAACACCAAAGGAAAACTTTTTTGATTCAACACTCCTGATTTCGCTTTATCAGCAAAGCACATTCTATATAACACAGGATTCTTTTTTTAAGGCAGGAGCTGAACTTACGTTTGAAGACAAAGACAATTTAAGTTCAAAGGCAACCTTTATCTTTAAACGTCCAGGAAAACGCTCTCTTTTGCAGGAAGCTTCATATTTTTTTTATAAGCCAAAACAAAATTCAAAAGCAAATAACATTGCACGCACAGACAGCCTGAACATTGCACTGTCAAAAGCTTCGGCTTCTTCAACGTCGAGCACAAAAATTACACATCACCAGAATTACGAATATCTGCATTCATTAGACATAAAACTCAACAGTTTTGTAGAACTTAATTCTTCGGTTGGACTTTCTTACGACTGTATCTGGGATAAGATTGTTACTCTAAGTGCTAATGCAAGTCTTGGAGCAACAATCCGGTTTTAATAAATTTAATAAAGAGGGGCAAAATAACCGCTGTCATCGCGACCAGAACGGTTCATAAGATAGGTTTCAACTTCGACAGGAAGGTATTTTTCTCCAAAATTTGTAGACTGCGAAGAAGTAAATGACAAAACATAAACTCCATTAGGCATATCAATAACGTCTTTTACAATATTTTTTAAGCCTTCGCTTCTGTAAACATAATATTCGTTTCCGTCAGTGTGGTCAGACAAATATTCAAGTTCTTTAGAAACTGCCTTTTCTTTTACGACTACAGAAGAAAGAATAATTGAATTATTGTTTAAATATGTCGTAAGTTCCGTAAGTCCATAGCGGTCAAATGCATTTTCTGTAAGCTGCCCTGTACCTATTAAAATTATGGCACGCTTTTTTTCTGCAGAAATAAGTCCATTTGCAGCCAGACGAATTGCCCTGTCGATCGTGCACTTTCTGGTAAGAGGATTTTTTACATTCTTTAAGCTAAAATCAACGGCTTCTAGTGGAGAGCCTTCATATTCCTGCACAGGAAGTTCCCCGGAAGTAACAATTCTGAGAGTTCCTTTGCCGTTCATTGCCTGAGCAATTTCCTGCACGGAAGTTTCTATTGCCTTACGGTAATTTTCGCTTTCGTAGCTTCTGTCAATTACAAGAGTTATATCTGCAACTTCGTTAACAAAGGCTGCTCCTTCAAACTTGTAATTAAGAACTCCGCCTTTATTTTCTGTAATAATAAAGTTCTGCTCTTTTAAGCCGACAACTGCCTGTCTGTGACGATTTTCGACCTTTACTTCTAATGTTACATTTGGAAAAGCTGAAGCATTTACTTTTTCAATCTGAACAAAAAGTCCTCCGACAAGTTCAGACATTTTTGCCATAACATAAACTTCGTTCGTTAAAAAATCACAGGCAAGGAGATTGCCATTTACGTCTGGAACCGCGCAGGTTACTTTTGAAGGAGCATTTCCAGTATTCACGTTTTCAAAAACACTTCCTGAATCGCTGTCGATTGAATAAATCTTATTTGTATCGCACAAAACAAGGTATTTTCCCCATTTTTTCATTGCTTCAGGGTGAATAAAAGTATTTTCCAGACACAAAAGCCCAAGATAGTTGCCGGCTGTATCAAAACGATACACAGCGCCTGTTGCTGCATCCGCAACAAAAATCGTTCCGTCTGAATATGCAAGTCCGGTCGGAGCTTTTAAGCCTTCAAAAGTCTGATTTTTAAAACCATTCTGTCCAAAAGATTTTCCACCAAAGTAAAAAAGAGGCTTTCCCTCTTTGTCAAAAACGTCAATCCGTGCATTGCCAAAATCAGAAACATAAATGTTTCCGTTTTCGTCACAGGCAAGATACTGTGGACCGCTAAGATTTCCAGTTCCGCGACCTTTTGAACCAAACGACTTTATAAAATTTCCGTTTTCGTCAAATTCACTTAAACGGTCGCCTGCAAATTCGCTTATAAGAATGTGTCCGTTTGAAAGGCGAATTATGTCCATAGGTCGGTCAAAACCTGCAAAAGATCCGTTCGTTCTTTTAAAAACTAAACCGTTAATGTCCATTCTTAAAAGTTCATTTGAACCATAGGCAACAATCCACATTGAACCGTCGTTATTCGGCAAAATAGAAACCGGCTGACTAAAAATCAGTCTCTTTCCGTCACCAGACATTCCGGGATAACTGCCGCTTTCGGTATATTTAATCGGGCTGTCATAAGAATTATTTGAAATTCTTCTTTCGCGGACAATTTCTATCTTGTTTTTTAATAAAAGTCCGCCCCAGCCGTTTTCGCTTGCGGTCTGCCACTGAGCAAGGGCAGCGCCTTCAAGCCCGGAACGGTAGTAGGCATTTCCAAGCCACTCTAAAATTACATTTTCTGTCGGAAGATAAGAAAGTGCTTTTTCAAATTCCAGGATTGCATCGTTATAGCTTCCACGATAATAAGCCTGCACACCTTTTCTAAATTCTTCTTCGGCAAAACCTGCATTTGCAGACCTTGCCCCTGTTGAACTTTTTGCAAGAGCCTGTTCACTGTTAAAAATACCGTTCTGCGGAAAAACGTTAAGGCAGGTAAAAAAAAGTGCGGTAAAAAAAGCAGATTTAATGATTTTTTTCATATTCTATTCAACTTCCACCTGAGCGATTTTTAAATGTTCGATAATTTCTGCATTCTGTGGACTAAGAGCATAAGCCTGTTTTAAATATTTTGCAGCGTCGTTTTTTAATCCGAGTTTATAATAAACCCAGCCGACAGAATCAAGACAGGCCGGCGACTGCGGAGCCTTGTTAAGGGCTTTTTTACAATACGAAAGGGCTTTTGCCAGATCTTTGTCCTGACACGCAAGAACATAGCCCATTCCGTTTAAGGCAGTTGGATTTTCCGGATCTGCATCAATTGACTTTTTATAATAATCAAGACATTTTTCAACTTCATTCTGCTGCCAGGCAACATAAGCAAGAGAAGCATACACGCTTGCAGGTTTATAGCCTAATTCAAGAAGCTTATTCAATTCAAAATCTGCAAGTTTTTTCTTGCCAACAAGTGCATAAATTACAGCCAGAAGATAACGGCATTGTAAAACTCTAGGACTTTCAGAAGCAGAAGTTACAACCTGTTCAAGATACAAAAGAGCGTCGTCATAACGTTCAAGTTTTGCATAACAAAGACCAATGTAATATGCAAGTTCAATATTATCTATCTGAGAATCGTCTGGAAGTGAAATAAAAAATGTCAGGGCGCCGGTAAAATCTCCTTTTTTGTAAAGCGAAATTCCTTCGGCCAGCGGTGATCTATTTTCTTTTTTTGACATATCAGGCCTCCCTTCCTAACAAAATCAAAAGCAAAAATCAGGAATGGAATTATGTAGGGAAGGAAAATCGACAGGTTCGGCAAAGAGCCTTGTAATTGCAATATTGCCAGAATTTACAACATCGTATTCATTATTTTCTGGACCGGTTGTCGTTAAATTTCCTCCAAAGAAAGAACTTTTTAAAATTCCTTCTTCAAGTTCTTCAAATTCAATTCTATCCTGATAATCTCTCGTACAAAGACGAGTAAACTCTGCACTTTTATATTTTTGCGCAGACAAAGCATTCAAACTTAAAATACAGTCTTTTTTAAAAAGAGCGATAAGTTTTCCAAGATTTTTTGAAACAAAATCCGCCATTCCAGTATAGTCATAGCCACCAGGAGAATAATCTCCGTGAACAGACTTTACGCTCAAGGCAATTCCTGGAATTCCATATAAAACAGCCTGACGAGCTGCAGCAATCGTTCCGGAATAAATACAGTCAGTTCCCATGTTTGGCCCTTTATTTATTCCAGAAAGGACTGCATCAAACTTTGTATCTGCAAAAAGGTCAGAGCGCAAAGCTGTAATGACACAGTCGCATGGGTAGCCTGAACTTGTAAACTGATTTTCTTTTATTTTTTTTACTGTCAGCGGAACGTTCATTTCTATGTGAGAAGAAACTCCGGAGCGGTTGGAATCTGGAGCTAAGATAAAAAGTTCAGCCACGTTTTCTAACGACCTGGCAAGACATTGCAAACCTTCAGCATAAAAACCGTCATCGTTTGTAAGCAGGATTTTATATTTTTTTTGGGTTGAATTATTCAATTATTCTAACTCCACCGGCAGGTTTTACTTCGTAGCAGGAAGATTTGAATCCGAATATTTTATCAAATTCTGTCAAAGTGTTTCTGAATGCTTCTTCGTCCGAACGATTTAAAATCGTGTAAACCATGCGGCCAAAACCTTTACCGGTAATTCTTCCGCAGGAAACTGGATTTCTTGAATCTTCTGCATTCGGGTTTATTTCCTGCAAACGTTTTAAAATCCAGTCAATTTCCGGGCAGGAAATATCGTAATCGTCCCTCATATTCTTATGAGAATGATTTACAGCCCGTGCAAAGCCACCAAATTCACCAACAGAAAGAGATTTTTGAGCTTCGAGAATATATTTGTGTTCCCGCATTATACACTGTAACCGTCTCCGCATTTCTTCCGGAGCTGCAGAAAGGACTTCTGCAATATCCGTCGGATTGTCTTCGTAAACCCAGCCACCATAGGCATTAGCTTTACGGTCTTTTAATTCACCCAGCAAAAGAGCGTATTGAGGCTGTTGAAGTTCTTCTTCGTTCCACATTTGCACGCGTGGTACTTTTGAATCTGTAAGGAGAATAACTTTATCATTAAAATTAAAAGGAATTAAATCCCAGGAAGACTTTGCATAATCGGTAAGAATAAGGTTATTTTCCTGGGAATAAATAGCAGAAAAATAATCTGCCATATAATTTTCGATATTAAGAAAATGCTTGTTTCCAAGTTCAATGGAATGTAAAAGCTGGGTATCAGAACAATTCAACTGAGCCAGCTTTCTGATTGCATAAGCACAGGCAACTTTTATTGCAGTTGTAATTCCGCATCCGGCAGAAGGAAGAACGGAAGAATAAACGGTAAAATCCATTCCAAAAAGTTCAAAACCACCGGAAGAAAAACCGTAAATTACAGATTTTATTGCATTTGCCCAGCGATCTTCTTTTTTGAATTTTAAGGCAGGAAGGCTCGAACGTTTTCTGTCGTTGAGCTGATGAAAATAAAACTTGAATGCAGAATCGTCTCTTTTAGAAACACAGACATAAACAGGCAGGTCAACAACCATCGAAAGTGTTTTATCTTTTGAAAACCAGCAGTGTTCCCCCATAAGATGAAACCTGCCGTTTGCACAAGCAATTACCGGGTTTTCGTTGTGATATTCCCGACTGTGCTCTTCTCGGGCATTAGTTGAATTATCCATTGTTCCCCACCGCTGTATGTTATCTCTAAAATATTGCTAAAAAAAAACAATACTTATAAAATAATATTATAATGTCTTCGTTTTTACAAGTTTTTTTATCCTTGTTTTCTGCGCTCCTTCTTGCGTTGGCAATTCCTAATGAATTATTTTTAACAGGCTGTCCTCTTATTGCGCTTTTTTCTCTTGTTCCTCTGTATATAGTTATTTCAAATTGCAAAACTTATAAAGAAGCGTTCTGGCTTTTCTGGCTACACGGAGGTTTTACACATCTTTTTTCAAGTTTCTGGCTAAAGAATTTTCAGGGAATGGCTTTTTTTACTCTCGGAGCAAGCCTTGTCGGAACAGCCTTTATCGAGTCCTTTATTGCACTCATTCTTTTTTATCCTTTTTCAAAAAAAGACAAGAACAGTTCACCAGTTTTTGTTTTAATAAAAATTTTCTATTTTTCTTTTGTCTGGGTTATTTATGAATGGTGCAAATCTACAGGTTTTTTAGCCTACCCATGGGGAACTCTTTCAATGACAGCCCTCCACTGGCCGGTAATTATGCAGATTGCAGACATTACTTCTCAATATGGAGTTTCTTTTCTTTTTGCTCTTTTTAGTGCAGTTGTCGCCCAGGGGATTCTGACTTTTTTTCCAGGGACAAACACTCTGAATATTTTAAAAATCAGGCAATCGTACAAACTTGCAGTAAATACGCTTGCAGCTTTTTTTGCCTTAACTCTTCTTTATGGAATCTATCAATACACAAAATTCCGCGAGCCTGTAAAACAGGTAAACACAGTTCTTGTTCAGCAGGATCTCGATACCTTACGGGCAAACGAAATGGAAGGAATCAGGATTTCGCAGGAACTTACAGAAGATGGCCTAAAACACTTAAAAGAACAAAAACTTTCTGCAGACCTTGTTGTCTGGAGCGAAGGAATATTAAACAGGAGATGGCCGAGTTCTGAAAATTTTTATTCAGTTATGCCAGATGAAAGACCTCTCTTAAAATTTATTGCAGAAAAAAAAGTGCCTTTCGTAATCGGTGGAGCTCTCATACTAAACAATGAAAGACACAAATATTCAAATGCAGCACTTTTGTTTGACAAAACAGGAAAATTCGCAGGAGCATATTCAAAACTTCACCTTGTTCCTTTTGCAGAAGCAATTCCTTTTGTAGATTATGAACCGGTAAGAAAATTTATAAAAAAAATTGCAGGCTTTTCTTACGGCTGGACAGGAGGCTCTAAAAATACAGTTTTTGAAATTCCTCTTTCAACTCAGCCAGAACAAATTTCAGGAGATGAAGTAATTTCTCTCATAAAAAATAAAAATACACAAAAACAGGCGAGTGCCATTGTTGCCTTTCCGATTTGCTTTGACGACGCTTTTGGACATGTTTTTAGAGGATTAAAAAAAGCTGGTGCTGAACTTTTTATAAATATTACGAATGATTCCTGGTCAAAAACCCGCTCTGCCGAATACCAGCACTACGCAGTTGCCGCTTACCGCTCAATTGAATTTAGAACTACACTTGCCCGCTGTACAAACTCCGGCTATACAGTCGTTCTTGATCCGGCAGGAAAAATTACAGCCGAACTTCCACTTTTTGAGCAGGGACACTTAAGTCTTGCAATTCCTGTTTTTGAACAAACCGTTACTGTGGCCCAGAGATTTTCAGACTGGCTTGCCCATTTTTCCATGATTTTTATACTTGTCTTTATAATTTATGACAAAAAACATGAAGAAAATTTTGAATTAAACCAGATTGAATGTTCTCTAATAAAACGAAAAAGAAAACCGAGAACCTTAAAAGCATAAAAAAAGTTAGTCGGAATCGTTCAAAAGAATTAAGATAAATTCACTTGAAAACCTAGATTTAGTGTTTTATTATTATTCAACTGTTAAAAAACACTATTTTCGAGGGGAAAAGTCAACATGCGTTGTCCATACTGTGGCAGTCTTGACGACAAAGTAATTGAGTCACGAACAATGGCAAACGGAGAATCAATCCGCCGTCGCCGTGAATGTGTAAGTTGTGGCTATCGATTTACAAGCTACGAAAGAATCGAAGAAAAACCCTTTATGGTCATAAAACGCGATGGACGCAGACAGCCGTTTGACCGCAAAAAGCTTGAAAAAGGAATTACGCGAGCTCTCGAAAAACGTCCTGTTTCTACAGACATGATCGAAAACATAATCAACGATATAGAAGATCGTGCAGTAATATCAGCAAAGGCAAACAGAGAAATTTCAACTTCACAGTTAGGTGAACTCGTTCTTGAACGCCTCTACGATCTTGATAAGGTTGCTTACATCCGTTTTGCGTCAGTTTACAAGCACTTTGAAAACCTCGACGAATTCATAACAGAGGTAAACAGTCTCGGCAAAAATAAAGAATCAAAATAATAAAAAACGCAGAAAAAAAAGGCTGTAAAACAAACTTCAGTCTTTTAGTTCTAAAAAAATTGCATGACAGGAGAGTACAACAGTGGAATCACCAAAAAACGAAAACAACTCAGATCAGTCTATTTTTCCACAGTGGCGAAGTTTTTTAGGCTCGAATGATGCAGAAGAAACTAAAGAATTTTTCAGGCAGGTTGTAAAACGGAACGGTTCAATCGAAAAATACGATCGCTCTAAAATTGAAAACGCAATCAATAAAGCAATTCAAGCCGTAACAAGAATTCCAGATGAAGAAAAAGCAAAACTTTTAACAGACAAGGTTGAAGAAAATTTGAGGATTCTCCTTGCAGGCCGTCGTGCTCATTCAATTCCTGCAATTGAAGAAATTCAAGATGTTGTAGAAAACGTCCTTATCGAAGCCAAAGAAGTTGAAGTTGCAAAAGCCTACATTCTCTACCGTGCAAAACACGAAGCTCTCCGTGACCAGAAATCGCTCATGCTCGACATAAACGCAACAATGGACGGTTATTTAGCTCAGTCCGACTGGCGCGTAAAAGAAAATGCAAATGTCAACTTTTCGCTCGGAGGACTTATTCTCCATAATTCAGGAACTGTAACTGCAAATTACTGGCTTAAAAACATTTATACTCCGGAAATTGCAGAAGCTCATAAAAACTGCGCATTTCATATTCACGATTTATCGATGTTTTCCGGCTATTGTGCAGGCTGGTCTTTAAGGCAGCTTATTCAGGAAGGATTAGGCGGAGTTCCAGATAAAATTACTTCAAAACCAGCTTCTCATCTTTCTACACTGGTTAACCAGATTGTAAATTTTCTTGGAATAATGCAAAACGAATGGGCTGGAGCTCAGGCTTTTTCTTCGTTCGACACCTACCTTGCACCTTTTGTAAAAACTGACAATCTTGACTACAAGGCTGTAAAGCAGTGTATTCAAAGTTATATTTACGGAGTAAACACACCGAGCCGCTGGGGCTCACAGGCTCCTTTTACAAACATTACGCTTGACTGGATCTGTCCGGAAGATCTGAAAAACAAAAAAGCAATAGTTGGCGGAAAAGAGCAGAATTTTAAATACGGCGACTGCCAGAAAGAAATGGACATGATAAACAAAGCCTTTCTTGAACTTTTGCTCGAAGGCGATGCCGTAGGAAGAGGTTTTGCCTACCCTATTCCTACATACAACATTACAAAAGATTTTTCATGGGACAGCGAAAACGCAAAACTCTTATTCGAAATTACAAGCGCATACGGCACTCCGTATTTTCAGAACTTTATAAACTCAGATCTTAATCCGAGCGATGTTCGTTCAATGTGCTGTCGCTTGCGCTTAGATAAAAGAGAATTAAGAAAAAGAGGCGGAGGACTTTTTGGTTCAGATGAATTTACAGGTTCGCTTGGAGTTGTAACAATAAACCTTCCGCAAATTGCCTATCTTGCAAAAACTGAAGAAGAATTCTATGCGCGCCTTAACTATCTTATGGATCTTGCAAAACAGAGTCTTTGCATAAAACGAAAAGTAATTCAAAAACTTTTGGACAACGGACTTTTCCCTTACACAAAAAGATATTTAAAGACACTGGACAATCATTTTAATACGATTGGTCTTTGCGGAATGAACGAATGCTGCCTGAACTTTTTGGGTGTAAACATTGTTGATCCTAAAGGCTATAAATTTGCCTGCGAAATCTTAGACCACATGAGAGAGAGAATGCAGGATTACCAGGAAAAAACAGGAGAATTATTCAATCTTGAAGCAACTCCAGCCGAAAGTACATCTTACCGTCTTGCCCGCCACGACAAGACAAATTACCCGGCAATCATAACAAGCGGAAAAGATGAACCTTACTACACAAACAGTTCTCAACTGCCGGTTGACTACACAGCAGACGTTTTTGAAGCACTCGACCACCAGGAAAAGTTGCAGACAAAATACACTGGAGGAACGGTTTTCCATATGTTCCTGGGAGAACAGATAAAAGACTGGAGAGCATGCAGGGATCTTGTAAAAAAAGTATTTACAAATTACAGAATTCCGTATTTTACAGTAAGCCCGACCTATTCAGTCTGTCCAATCCATGGCTACATTGCAGGTGAACATTTTGAATGTCCAAAATGCAAGGCCGAAAAAGAAAAGGAACTTCGCAAAAGACTTGAAGAATTAGAAGCCGAAAAAAAATCACTTTTAAAAAGTTAAGAAAACAAAATTGGAGAATGCAATGACAGAAAACACAAAAAAAACAGTTGAACAGATTAACAAAGAAATTGAAGCAGTAAAAAACGAACTTAAAAATGTACACGGCACCGAAACAGAAGTTTACGCAAGAATCGTAGGATACTATCGCGCAGTAAGAAACTGGAATAAAGGCAAACGTGACGAATTTAACAACAGAAAACTTTTTACTGTAAACGAAGATATTATTGAATCAAAATCAGCAGATTCAACTTCTGTGGCAAAAAAAGCAGAAAAAGTTCTTTCGCCTGTTTCAAATAACAGTTCTCAGACAGCAGATTTATCTCATTATGATTTTTTTATGAGAAAAACCTGTCCGAACTGTCCTCCTGTAAAATCTTTTATGGCAGAGGTTGAATTTAAGGGGAATATAATTGATGTTGACACAGACGAAGGCTTAAGAGAAGCTGCTGCAAAAGGTGTATTTTCTGCCCCGACAGTTATTTTTTACGACAAAAACGGAAACGAAACAGGCCGTGGACACACTGTCGAAGAAATTAAAAACGTAATGAATCCCGTAGCAGTCGTTGCCTAGGAAAAAAATGTCAGAAAAAATCGGCGCACTCATTAAAACTTCGCTAGTAGATTATCCGGGCAAGTTGTGCGCTGCAGTTTTTCTAAAAAACTGCAATCTGCGCTGTCCTTACTGTTACAACGGTTCTTTGGTAACAGACAGCGCAGACGAAAAAGAGCTTTCTACTCTCGAAGAAATTCAAAATCACCTTTTAAAACGAAAAAACGTGCTCGAAGCTTTTACGATTTCTGGCGGAGAAGCACTTTTAAGCCCTTATACAGTTCAACTTCTTACATTTGCAAAAAAAGAAGGCTATAAAACAAAACTCGATACAAATGGAACCCTTCCTTCCCTTTTAGAAAAAATAGTGAATAATTGCGAAGCAAAGCCTGATTTTATTGCAATGGACATAAAAACAAGTCCACAAAATTATCAAAAATTATTAAACGCCCAGGAATGCAACAAAACAACGGACTACAAAAAACTTCTTTTAAGTTCAATAAAAACAATATCTGCCTACCCGAGCGATTTAAGGGAATTCAGGACGGTTTTAGTTCCAACACTTGTAAAAAAAGACGACATTGAACAGATTGCTAAAATTCTCCCGGAAGATGCGGTATGGCAGTTTGCACGCTTTATTCCTGGAAACTGTCTTGAAAAACTCTATAATTTTCTTCCGCCTTACACAGAAGAAGAATGTGTTGAACTTGTTAATTTTGCAAAGAAATTCATAAAAAATTCATTTTTGCGATAAATTTTTAATTTTTTTAAGATTTTTATTGATTAGCACTTGACGCAATTATTCATCTTTGGTATAGTTGAACAATCACGTGGGGGCATAGTCCAGCTGGTAGAACACCGGACTCATATTCCGTATGTCATAGGTTCAAATCCTATTGCCCCTATTGTTCAAAGGCTAGTCAGAAATTGGCTAGCCTTTGTTATTTGTATTCAAAAGTTCCTCAAAATTGAATTTTTCGAATGCGGGAGGCAAAAAAATGGAAGCTGAAAAATTTGACACACCATTCAAAGGACGTTCACTTTTAACATGGATTGACTACAGCCCTGAAGAAATTCTGCAATTTCTTGATTATGCTTTTCTTGTAAAAGAACAGTCTCATAAAGGCGAAGTTCACCAGAGATTTTTAGGAAAGACAATTGCCTTGATTTTTGAAAAACGTTCAACCCGCACTCGTTCATCTTTTGAAACAGCTTTTGGAGAAGAAGGCGGACATCCTGTTTTTATGTCGACAGATGATATTCAACTTGGTGGCAAAGAAAGTGTAAAAGACACTGCCCGCGTTCTTGGAAGAATGTTCAGTGCAATTGAATTCCGCGGTTTTAAGCAGTCCCATGTAGAAGAACTTGCAAAATATTCAGGAATTCCTGTAATCAACGGTCTTACAGATGATTTTCACCCAACACAGGCTCTTGCTGATATTATGACATTGAAAGAAAATTTTGGAAAACTTAAAGGCTTAAAATGGGTTTTCTGTGGCGACGGAAGAAATAATGTTGCTCGTTCAATGATGATTATTTCGGCAAAGCTTGGAATCGATTTTGCAATTTTCGCTCCGAAAGAACTTTTTCCACCAAAAGATATTCAGGAAATCTGTGCTCCATTTGCAAAGGAGAGCGGTGCAAAAATCGAAATATCAGATGATATTTCAGTTGTAAAAGGTGCTGATTGCCTTTATACTGATGTTTGGGTTTCGATGGGTGAAGAGGCTCTAAAAGAAGAAAGAACCCGTCTGCTTAAACCGTATCAGGTTAACAAAGAACTTATGGCAGCAACAGGAAAAGACACTACAATTTTTATGCATTGTCTTCCAGCTGTACTTGGACAGGAAGTAACCGAAGACGTTTTCGAAAGTTCTGCAAGCAAAGTGTGGGACGAAGCAGAAAACAGAAAACATACGATTAAAGCAATCATGCTGGGTCTCATCTAAAATCAATCAAGAAAGGTGGTAAAGATTGCATCCTTGTAATTTTTGCCATCTAGAGGGCTCACCGCAGGTGCGGAGTTTTAATGGGAGACAAAATATGAAAAAACAGGTCATTATTGGTCTTATTTCTGCAGTTCTTTTTGGAGGAATTGCTTTTAATGCAGTTGCACAGGAAAGTGCAGACGGAAAATCAAGCAAGGCAGAAAGAACTTATAAAAATGAATTTAATGAATCAGAAATAAGTTACAAAAACGTAACAGTTTACAAGGTTCTTGATCATAAAGATGCCTACGTTGTTATGTATGCAAAAGGACACAGAGAAGTAGGAAATGTTACAATTCCTAAAAAATGGTATAAAGAATCTCCAAGAAAATTAGGATTCCGTAAGCTTTCTGTTGGAATGTCTCCATATATGACAGTTTTTTATCGTGGTGGAAATTTTGAACAGGTAGTTCTTACAATGCCTGTAAACCGTGCAGATTCTGCCTGGGGAGTTGCAGACAGCAATGTTCAGATTGATTCTGACAAAGATACATTTGACATCGTTTACTAAAGACGATTTTTAATCTAAAAACAAGCCGTCTGCAAAGACGGTTTTTTTATGTCTTTTTATAAAAATTTGCACAAAGAATAAAATATAAGGGAACAAAATTATGAAAGTTATTACAGAAGAACAGATAAAATCATTTAAGGATTTTTTAAATGCGCATAAATTCTTTTTTGTAATCGGACACAAAGAACCTGACGGGGACTGCGTTTATAGTTGCCTTGCTATAAAAAATATTTTAAAAAAATTGAATTTTGAATATCAGCTTTTAAATGCCGGGCCTTTTAAGAGAAATGAAATTTCAGAATTTGAAGATCTTTTTACAAACACACCGGTATTTTTATCTGAACCAGAAAGGAAAGAAACCGGTCTCATAATTCTCGACTGCTCAGAACTTAAACGCCTCGGAGAAATTGACGGCGACTTAACAGGCCTTGATACATTTATAATTGACCATCATTTAACAGCTGATGTAACTGAAAATTGCATTATTGATCCAAGTGCACCTGCAACCTGCTGCATAATTCAACAACTTTATGAAAAACTGATTGGTCCAGTAGACAGCGAAACTGCTAATTTTATTTTTATGGGACAGAGCACAGATACAGGCTATTTTAAGTTTTTGGGAAATGATTCAAGTGAAGTTTTTTTGCAGACGGCCAGGCTTGTACAATCTGGAGTAAATCCGCGTAAAGTTTATGACAAGATTACAGGCGGAAGACCTTATTCAACAAGAAAACTTTTAGGAGTTTTACTTAGCCGCACAGAAAGGTACTGTAATGATAAACTTGCCCTAACCTACGAAACTCTTGAAGATACAAAAAAATACGGACAGGAAGGTCGCGACAGTGACGCCCTTTATTCTCTTTTACTTGCCTCAGAAGGAATTGAAGCCGTAGCCTTTTTAAGACAGGACACAGAATATTCCTGCACTGGAGGATTACGTTCAAGAGATGATTGTAATGTAAGTGAAATTGCTGCTCATTTTGGTGGTGGCGGACACAAAAATGCTTCTGGTTTTAGCGTACAGGGAAAACTTGAAAACCTTATTCCTGAAATAAAAAAAGAATTTTCAAAGGCTTTTTCTAAAAAACTTTAATTTTTTCTGTTTTTTTAAAAAGAGACTGCAAGTTTTTGCAAGAAAATTGCAAGATTCTGCAAGATTTTGCATAAAATTAAATGAAAACTGAATTTTTTTGCAAGGTTCTGCAGTAGTTTGCAAGAAAACTGAAAGTTTTTGAAAGATTCTGCAGGTTATTGCAAGTTTTCTGCAAGAAAAAGAAAGTTTTTGCATAAAACTGCAATAAAGTTGCAGGAATTTGCAAGATTCATAAAAAAATTACTGAAAAAGCTCCATTTTTATTCAAAAAACAGACCTGGCACAGAAATTGCATTACTCCATACAGGAGGCTGCAATGCAAAAAACAAATGTAAATCTACTTCCAGGATTATTAAAAAATGGAAACATATCTCAGCAACAGGCAAGAAACATTATTTGGGAAGAACTTTTCAATTTTCCGTTTAAATATGGAATGGGAACTCTTACTTATGATCAAAAAAGTGAGTTTCTTTTATGGCTTTCTCAAAAATTTATTTCTTTTTTAAAAAGTTACCAGGAAAATACTGTTTCTTTCGACTTTTTTCTGAATATCTGCATTCAAAAATATCAGAAAAACTGGCTCAAAAAGCAAAGTCATTATTATTCTGGAGAAAACTGCTTTACAGATCATTTTTGCATGGAATATGAACAAAGGGAGCAGGAAAATCTGTGCGAAATCGGGCATTTACTAGACGACAATGAGAAAAAAAATGCCCTAAAACAAAAAATCAATGATTCAAAAAACAAGCAGAAAAAAATAATTCAGGATTATATTCATCTTTGTGCCTGCAAAGCCTGTAATGAACTTGACATACAGACAATTGATAATATTTCTGAAATTCTGGAAATTGATTTTGAAAAATTCAAAAAGCAAATAGAAAATTTAAAACTTGCTACAAGACAAAAAGTTGTACGCAGGCAGGAAATGATTAACCGGCGCGACAGAGCATTTTTCTTTCATAAAAGGGCGCTCTACGAGCTTGGAAAAATTGACGGAAATTCCGGGAGTTATAAAAAAACTCTCGAAAAATATAACTTTCAGACAAAAAACTGGCAGAGACTCAATGACCAGCTTAGAAAACGATATAAAATGTCCCCTACTTCGCTGGATATTGCACTAAATACAGGAATAAATGCCAGAAAAGTTTCGTTTTATCTATGTCACAAAAAGAAAAAAAAAGATCTTATGGATTTTTTAGAAGACGAAAGTGACAAAGACTCAGACAACGAAGAAGATTAAGTGGCAGTTTGCCACCGACTAGCTCAATTTTTATATTTTTAAGATCAACGAAATGACTAAAAAATATAATGTAACTTTTAGCCCGGATTGTAGGAGCGGCTCGCGTAGCGTGCCGGTGCGCAGCACTGAAGGCGCGTCAGACGCCGGAACTCCGCAAAGCCGGCAGAGACTAAAAGAGACAGTGCGGAGACTATGGCTCCATATAAAAAAAACAAAAAAAGCGTGCAACTCGTTATAAATAAAAGAATTACACGCTTTTTGAGACTGGCGTGATTCGAACACGCGACCCTCTGCTTAGAAGGCTATAAATTTGTATAGTCTAAATAATTAAAAATAACTAAAAATAACGTGAAATGTCTTTTAACTCTTTATAGCATATAAAGTTATTTTTGAGCAATATTATTTCTAAATATTTTTAATTATTTTTTTACTATTCAAAACATCGCCAAAATTTAGCGTTTTATGTCACATTTTATGTCACACTTTTAGCATAAAAAAAAGACGGTATTTTTACCGTCTTTTTGGTGTTTTTTGTTATTTAATTTAGCGCTAAATCTACCAGGAATTGGCTTGTTGATTTGCCCGCTTTTAATGCAAGTTCTTTAATTTTTTCTCGTTCTTCTGGCTGGCAACTTACCTGAAATACAACTCTAGTTGTCCCCTTGTTGTTTTTGCCCTTGCCTCTCTCTCTGCTCCGTGGCGCTCTCTGTTTTATTTCTTCTATTCCGCACGCTCCTTATCAGAAAAGATTTCTTTGATGTTTATATATTATTCCTTGTTATCTTTTTTGTCGACATTTTTGTATAGCACACAAAAAAAACACGGCCTGTGCCGTGTTTAGAGTTTAGTCTGTTGTTTCGTCTGTTGTTTCGGTTTCTAAAAACTCTAATAGTTTATCTTTTTCTTTTGCTACGCTCATTTTTCCGCAAAAGTTGCACGACGGATATTCGCATTGATGAGGCTCGCTTTTTATATGAAAGTCCGCCAATGGCTCTTTTTGTTTGCATTGTCCGTCTACTATTCCGTGGTGATAATCAATCATAACATACACATAATCTATATCGCGCGAACAATACCAGTCTTTTGTTTTGAATCCCTCTTTTAGTTTTGTAATCTGGCTTTCTGTTCCTTCGACTTGCCCTGTGATTAAAGCGTTTTGGCTCCAGCATTCTTCTTGAGTGTCATCATCTTTATAAAGCATAAAACGCGGGTGAGTTTTTTTAAAACTTGTTTTTAATTCTCCGCGCAATCTTCTGTTTATGGACGTTGCTGAAAAATCTGTTGAAATATCAATTAAATAATTTATGTCGTTTTCTTCGCAAAATTCTTTTATTTGCTCTACTTCTTCTGCGTTGTCGCCTGTGTTTACTTTTTCGCACTTTATTGTAAGGTTTTCGACATCTTTTAGACTTAAAATTTTTGCGGAATAAGTGTCAAAATCTATTGTTTCACTGTGCCAGGACGCACAAACTTCAAGTTCACAATCCCTTGTTTTTAAGTATGTCGCAAGGCTTTCAAAGTATTCTTTTGGACGGTAAAAGTTTGTAACAATATACACTTTTGCTAGTTTTGTTGATGTTACATTTGCTAAAAGCGTTTCAAGGTCAAAAAGAGTAACCTCTCCGCCAACAAGGTCAAGTTTAATTTTGTCGGCTGACATTTCTTCCATAATCCGCGAAATATCAGGGGCGGCCGCTATGCTTCGCGCTTCATCTTCTTCTAGCGTTCCCCATACGTCTGGCTGATCTACGCAATATTTTTGAATACAGTATGAACAAGAAAAATTACAATTATGTGTTACGCGCCATTTTATAACGCCCTTAAACTCGTCTAAATTTTTTATTGCTTCTATCATTTTTTTTTGCTCCTATTTAGCATTTACTACTTCTATTTCATAAACAGTAAAATCGCTTATTTTGCTAGAATAAACTGTGCTTAAAACTGGGTTAGTATCACGGCTTAAATCGCCTGTATAAGCGGAAAATGTAACGGATTTAAATGCTCTCTTTTCGTCTATGGTAAACCAAAAAGTAATTTTGAGTTGTCTGTTTATATTTTCCGTACAACCGCAGTAAATAACTATATCAGGGTAACCTGACGGGTATTGCGTTATGTTGTAGGTCTGCCCTGTTTTTAATTCGTAGCCGTCTGAATATTTTATCGTCTCTTCATAGTCGTCGCCACGGGCTCTCGAACCGTCATGAGTACTAGAGACTATTATTCTCTCTAAATATAAATGCGAAAAATAATGATTTGCAGTTACTGTAAAACCAGATAGCCATATACATTCTTCTAGCCAGGACGAACATCCAGAACTCCACGTCTCAGTATCCCATTCAAAATTAGCCTTAAAGTCTATAGAAAATGCGTCTTCCCATACTGTTGAGCCGTTGATTTTAACAACTGCGGGGACTGTATCATTTATTTTTATAAGCCTTATATAATTGCCATTTATGTTTATCATATAAATACAGTCAATTTTTTACTTAATAATTATTGACAATGCGTATAAATGCGCATAATATAATAACCACGGGGGACGGAATGACAAGACTTGAAATTGAGCGAAAGTTTAGAAAAGCCGGCTGGACGTTTATCCAGGGCGCAAACCACGAACAAGCGGTTTCGCCAGACGGCAAAAAGAAAATTCCTATTCCGCGCCATAAGGGCGACATTCCAAAAGGGACGGCCCTTAAAATCTTAAAAGAAGCCGGACTCTCTTAAAATCGGCGGCGGGGACTGCCCCGCCTTATCTTATGGAGGTCTTTATGAAATATGTTTATCCTGTAATTTTTGAAGAGGCGGAAGAGGGCGGATACAATGTCAGTGTTCCTGATATTCCAGGGGTTTTCACCTGCGGGGATAATATGGCGGATGCTATTTTTATGGCGGAAGATGTTATTGCTATGACGCTCGCTGACTATGAAGACGAAAAAAAAACAGTTCCAAAACCGTCTAAACTGGAAGATGTTAAAACAAGCGGAATAGTCTCTTTTGTGCTTGCAGATACAGACGAATGGCGAAAGACGGTAGACAACAAGGCCGTAAAAAAGAACTGCACTATTCCCGCGTGGCTGAACAGAAAAGCGGAAAATATGGGTGTTAACTTTTCGCAAGTTCTGCAAGACGCATTGAAAAATATTGTCAATAAAGAACTTGCATAAAGCATAAACCGCGGAAATTAACCGCGGTTTTATTTTTTTTTAGTTTGTATACAAATTTAATATCAAGTTTCCGATTGCGTCCTCGCTTGTTGTGCCCGATATTGCAGACTTTCCGCCAATGGTGCACCCTGCCGACAATGTCGCGTTCCCAGTAACCGCAAGCGTGCTACTTAGAGTAGTCGCTCCCGATGCGGTAAGTGTTCCAGTTACATCACAACCACCTTTAAGACTAGATTTTCCTGTAACCGCAAGCGTGCTACTTAGTGTAGTTGCTCCTGATGCGGTAAGTGTTCCAGTTACATCACAACCACCTTTAAGACTAGATTTCCCCGTAACCGCAAGCGTTGAACTAAGTGTTGTTGCTCCTGATGCAGTAAGTGTTCCAGTTACATCACAACCACCTTTAAGACTAGATTTCCCTGTAACCGCAAGCGTTGAACTAAGTGTAGTCGCTCCCGATGCGGTAAGTGTGTCGGTTGTTGTTCCGCCTGTTACGGAAATGGCGCTTGAAAATGTCTGTTTATCTAAATAAGTGCTTTCGCCTCGGATATAGCCCACATCGCTTGACGGGCTTGTAGTAGGTGCTATGCTCTGCTGTGAATATGTTTTGGAATCAGTCAGTATTTCCATACTGAAAGTTCTTGAGCACGTAATCCAGTATTTAGCCCCGCCACGCATTAAAAACACTAGCCTTGAATTGTTAACAAGTTGCTTGTAATAAATCGGCTTTTTACTGTCGTTTAGCCACACATATTCATCTGTATAAATGCGAAGATATGGCGGGCTTTTAGCCGCCCCCCATCTGTTTCCGATTGTGTCTAGCGACAACTGCGCATAAAAAGAACCTGATGGGTGGCTAGCCCAAGATACCCCCGATTGCGAGAACAAAAAGGCGTAGGCGGTAAAGTGGATTATTTCTTGAACTGTGCAATAACAAACTACTGGATAATAAGTGTCTGTGTCATAAACGCTTGTGTCAGATAAATCGACTGTCTGTGTCTGCCCCCACCTTCCTTCTGATGTCTGTACTAAATTGTTTACGCTCCCCGTAATTGTTGCATTGCCTGTAACACTTAATGCCGTGGCTCCTGAGTTAGTCGCCTTTAGCGTCGTTGCGTTTACTGTCGTTATGTTTCCTGTAGTTGCCGTTACTGTAGTTATATTGCCAGTAGTTCCCTTTACTGTCGTTGCGTCTAGTGTCGTTGCCTTAACTGTGCCATTTACAAGCATTGTCTTAGCGGGTGTACTGTCAGCGTCTCCGTCTATTACTGCGCTTGTCGGATTGGCGGAAATAAAACTTGTGTCGCTCCCTTTTGCCTGTACCTTGAACAAGCCTTTAATAATCGAACTTACAGAAGTTACAATAAAGTTTGAGATTTGAAACAAAATTGTTTTTGTTCCGTCTGTAAGCGTCTTAAACCACAATGCTTCGTGTCCGCTTTGCCCCTCGACAAAATCCCCACGTGCAACGTTTCCGATGTAAAATTCTTCTTCGCCCGATTTTGAATTAAGATACAAAGAGGAACTATCGGGGTCTTGTACTGTCTTGCCTTCTTCTGTCTTTGAATTAGACGCAAGGGAGCCGGCAATAACGTCGCCAAGAGTTGAACTGATTGCAGACAAGTTATCTACATTGATTTTATCCGCAACAACCGAGCCCGATGCAATTAAGTCCGATTTAATTGCGCCAGCTTCGATTAAGTCCGCGGTAATTGCGTTAGCCTGAATTTTGCTTGTTGAAATTGAATTGTCTTCAATCTTTGTTTCTGTAATTGCGTTATCCGCAATTTTGCCATTGATAACCGCATTGGCCTGAATATGTGCGCTTGTAACCGCATTCTCTGCCACGTCATTGGCGTGCGTTGCCGTTGCCGTCAAAGATTGTGCACTTGTCCAGTTAGAAGCGGTGTGCCCCTTTGTGCGTGCTCTAAAGTAATAAATTGTGTCTGTCGGTAAACTTTCTCCTTCACCACTTAGCGCAAGAGTTGCGCCCCACGACTTACCCGATACGTCTGTATCTGCGTTTAATTCACCTTTCCAGACTGTGGAATCAGTGCGTGCCGTGTCGTTTGCTCCAAATGAATACCAGTTTGAGCCGTCTTGTGAGATTTGAATTTCATAATGGCTAAACTCATAAAAATCTTCGTGGCTAAAAGAAACATTTAACCCACGGCCGTTTATGTAATAACTTACGTTTGGAACGCTCGGCAAATATGTTAAATATTCGCTTGTATCTGCCGTACAGGTGTTTGTTTTACTGTCTGCTTCTGTTTCGACTCTGGCGGTAAATGTAATGTCGGCTATATCTGATTTTTCAAGATAAAGCCCCGTAATGTCTAGGATATAATTCCAGTCATCAACTTTTGACAAAGTTCCGCTTGAGTTATGCGACAGTGAATATTGCTTAAATCCCCAAACGCTTGCGTTTGCTTCGTCATTGATTGCGATTTCAATTTTGTTTTCTGTCGCCTTTGCCGATACACTCGGCGCGCTTAGTGTCCACGTTCCATAATTGCCAGATGCCGAAACAGTGCCTTCGACCCAGTTACTAGACTTTAAGTCGTAAGAACTCAACGCTTTGGCTCTTACCTTGTAATTAACAAAAGCACTTTTTTCCGGATATCCGTCTTTAGTTCTGTCAAAAGAATAGTATGATCCTGTTACACTTTCCCAACTTGTTCCGCCGTCCCTTGAAAGTTCATAGACAAAGTTTTTAACATTGTCATAGATAGTAGAACCGCCAGCAACTGCCGATAACTGTATTCCGTCTTTTTCTGCAATGCCTGAACAACTAGAAACATCGCTAGGGTTTACGGTTGCGCTTACGACATCAACTGTAACGGCTTTTTCTAAGGTTGTTTTTATTTCTTCTGTTTTTTCTAGTAAGTCGTCAGTTGTTACAGTTTTGTTTACGCTTCCACTTCTAGGAGTTGTTAAATTGCTTTCGTATTCTGGAATAGTTCCATATTCAAAAAGTTCGTCATTGTAATCAACTCCAGTTAATTTATATCCTGTCGTTGTAGGCGTAATTTCTGTAATTGTTATGTCGTTTGTAATTGTCTTAAATGAGCCGTCTTCTCCTAAAGTGCCATAAGACAAAATATTGTCTACAAAAGGGATTGTACTGGCGTCGCTTTCTATTGGTGTTACAAACGTAATTACATTGTTATAGCCGTCTTTTTCTGCGGTGTATTCAATATTCAACAATCTTGAATATTCACTGCCCACGCACTGGATAACTGCCCCGTAACGCTCTGCACTTGAATAATAAGCACTTCCAAAGAGTTCAAGGCCTGTGATTGTGTCGTTTTCTGTAATAATGCGCTTAATGCTTGCACTGCCCAATCCTGTAAAAAGTGCGGGGTGCTGAACCTTTACGCGCGAAAATAACGGAAAGTAATATCCTTCTTTGCCGATTTCAATCGAATATTTATGAGTACGTAAGATTTCCGCATTTAACTTTCTGCGGGCGTATTTATAAACCTGTCCAAAGTCCGCATTGTCTGCGTCTGCCGTAAATGTGTCTATTGTAAGTTCTTCAATGTTTAGGTTTGTTGTATCTTCCAGGCTGTCATAGTCTGAGCCGTCGCGCAAAAATACTTTTGTATCGTTTTCCCAGGTGTCGGCTACTGGGAACGTAATTCTGTAGCCGTCCATTGGTCGAGTTAAGTTTTTTTCTGCACTAAATGAGATAATATTCTGCTGATTTAATATAGCAACTGCGTTTTCTTTTACGTCGTCGATTGCTACCGCCATTTTGCCATAAATTGAACGGTATAAAGACGCGTTTCCAACTTCCAAAACTTTTTTAATTATGTTTTCTTTGGTGTCGCCCTGTGTTATTACATAATCGATATTTAGTTCGTTTTCGTCGCAATATTCAAAATAATCCCCAAAACTCTCTAAATCGATTTCGCTATCGCTCACCTTTGACGGTGTGTGCGTGTCGCTTGTTAATACTTCTAAAAGCCAGGAAGCGGGGTTTCTTGTCTTTTCTTTTTCTGTGCTCCAAACTCTATTCTCACTATCCCAAACGCGGGCCAAACCCCAGGAAACAACCTGTATTTTTTTGCACTTGTCTTTGTTGCTTTGTGTTGTTAAAAGTTTTAAGCCGATTTTTACAGATGTTTTGTCAACGTTTGTGCTTAATACTTTTTCATAAGCAATAACGCCCTTGCGTGCCTGTATGCTATCACAAAGACGGCTTCTAACTTGTGTAACCGTCATATTATCAACGGCCGTGCCTTCACTTTCGTTTGTAAGACAGGAAATTTTTATTTTTATCGGCTGTGCATTTTTTACCGCTGCAATAACTTCAGCATCGCTAAAATCGTGCTCTAAGACATAAAACAAGTCCTGTCTTTTTTTATTTGTGATTGTGCCATTGTCGTCAAACTGTGCGTCTAAAGTTGAATAATTTTCTCCGCCGTCTGTTGAATATTCTACAAGCGTCTTTATTGTGCGGTCTGCTCTTTTTCCTGAATCCGTTGTAGTGTACAAGCCACTAGGAAACTCAAGCGGAATATAAAGCGATTTTGTATTTGTCGGCAATGTGTAAATTAAATCTTCGTAACTGTCACTGTCTGCAAGTTCAAGACTATCATTGACGTTTTGAACGTCCATTTTATAAGTGAACTCTTCGTTAGTAAAATCTTCTCCGCCTTGTTTTATTTCGATTTGTGAGCCGTTAAATAAATCCCCACCGATTGCAGTGTTAAGGCTTGTTACTGGGCTATCCTTGAATGAAATTAGAGTTTCGTCATCTGCCTTAATTTCTTCAATCGCCTGTTGTGTAAATCCCTGCTGTAAAGTTCTGTAAACATATTGCTGATTGTCGGTTTCTTTTTTAACTTCCGTTGTTGTTACGGTTGCAGAGACTGTAAAGGTCTCAGTGTGCGAAGTTGTGCCCTTTCCAGTTTTTGAACTAAAAAGAGTTGCGTCGCTTGTATATACCTTAAAAGGTGTCTGCCAGACGGCTGTATTACTAAATGGGCTTTTTTGCTGAGTGTTAAATGTTAAAGTGTCGCCAGCGGAATGCGAACCGCTGATTTTAATTGCAGAAGCGCTGGAGTTACCCAATAAGAAAAATATATCAACTTTACCGCTCCACGCAGAAACAAAATTAACTGTTGTTGTTTCGTTGTAGATATATATATATCCGCTTCGTCTTCCGCCCTCTTTTTTTATGGTGCGTGTAACTGTGAACGTTGCATTAAAGAGTTCTGATACTGCGGGTACTGTATAAACGCCCCGTAAATTATCCCATTCGCTTGTTAAAAGGTATGGAGTGAATAAGCGGCGCCCCATTACAAAAGGTTGTGTTTTGCCTGTTGCAACTGTGTTGCTCGCTCCGCTCATCATCGGATTTGTAATAGATGAACTGTCTGAACTTACAGAGTTTTTTATTTTGTCTAATTCGTCTTGTGCGTCCTGTGCCTGTTTTTTTGCCTTGTAAGCGGCAACGCCCCCAACGATTGCCGAAATGCCAGCAATAACGGCGCTTGCAATCATTACGCCAGTCATATGCGGAATTGCGCGGATAATTACAGAATCCCCTTCTTTTAAGTAATAGTTTTCGTCCTGCCTTACGCTATTAACGATAAAAGCATATTTATCAAAAGAATAATCTGCAAAAACGTCTTTTATTTTGCCCTGTGCATTTATCTGTTTTGTTTCGTAACTGTCTGAAAAATCACGATAAATAATAACGTTCATTTTATAACCTCATAGAACTTAGGATTTTTTATAGCAAATAAGGGCGTAACCCTTACGCCCTTTGTCGTTATGTGTATGTATAGCGTCGTATCAAGTAAAAAACCGATATGAATATCTCCGTCATCGTTTAAGTACTCTATAAGTCCGCCTTTAACTGGCTTTTTTACTTGCCTTACATATTCATTGAATACGTTGCGCCTCTGGCCGTCTGTTGCGGGGTTTACTGTGTCGAAAGTTGTAAAATCTGGGAGAGTGCGCCCAGAACGTTTACAAAGTTCTATACACAAGCCGTAGCAGTCTAAGCCCGATTTATCTCTTCCCCCTTTTTTGAATGGGACAGATAAAAGGTCTTCAAAATAAATGGATTTCATATTGCTTATACAGTCATAAAAAAAGCAGTTATTCTTTTTGAACAACTGCTTTTTGGTAACTACTTTTTTATAACTACTTTTATGAGCCTGTGCTATTGTTTGCACTGTTAAAGACTGTCGCGGGGAACGTCATAGAAAGTCTGTCGTCTTTTTCCATTGTTATTTTTACAGTCGATTTATTAAACGTTGCCGAACAGTAAGCGCTTTCAAAATTAGAAAGGGCGGTTACTTCACCATTGTATAAAATGCCGACTATCTTAATTGTTATAGTGTCGTTGTTTTCGAGCAAAGAAACGACATCAAAAATCCGTGCAATTTCGAGAGTTCCGCCACCGTTAAAACCGTAACTGTAAGCGTTTGGCGTAAAACTAAAAACTTCACTTTTATAAACTGTGTTGTTATAAGTTACGTCGCTTGCAGAGTTTACATAATTTAGTTCTGTTGTTCCGTCTGTGAGCGTAATTAAAAACGGCAATGAATAATCTCCGTCTTTTGAACTCAACAGACAATATAATTCTTCTGCCGTCATTTTATGCCTCTTCTACCGACAAAGACACTTCTTTTATTTTTTGCCCAGAAACACTGGGAGCGTCCGCAAAAAAGTATTCTTTTGTATTTTTGATATTATCAAAATCGATAAATTCAAAAGTGAGTGCGCCCGAAAAAAGTGTATTTTCGTACCAGTCTAAAAATTGCTTGTACTCGCTGTTTTCGTCGTCTGGACTGTCGTCTAAAGCAAGTTTAAAACTGTATTTTTTATGCGCCCTTGTGTCGTTTAAGTAGCGCCGTTTCTGCCCGCTTTCAAAACTTACTTCTGTATAATTTGAATTGGTGTTTATTTCCAAGCCATACGCTTTATTATTTACATTCTCTGGCCAACTCTGCATTTTAGTTCGTTATCCTCCTTCCATAAATATTTGATTTCATTAGCGCATAAGAATCGTTAAATTCTCCGCGCGCCATTGCGTCGTTTACAATTTTTTTAATTGTAATCTGTACTCCGTCCTGAGTTATGCTTGCGTTTGCCCTTGTTACGTCCCCAGCCTCATTTTTTACAAAGATATTATTTGAATAAGACTGTCCGCCCTTATTGGCAATGTCATACAAGTTTTTTTGCTGGCTTGCGTTCAAAAACATTTCGCCCCGTCGAGCGTGGATATATGTGTTATCTTCTCCAAGGCTTGCCCCCGAAAATCCGCCGACAACGCCACCGCTTTCGTAACTCGGCGGAATAGGCTTAGAAGCAATCTGCGCCGCTAACTGCACGGCCGTTTGTGCTCCCATTATTGCCCCCTGTATCATTGCAAGCGTTCCGCCGTCCTTTAATGTGTTTGCAATGGCAAGGGCGGAAGCCGATTGAGTTGCGAGCAGGTTTAGTGCCCATTCTGCAAGTTGAATTTTATATTTTTTCTTTGCCGCCTTTTCTTCAATCTTTTCTTTTTGTGCATAATAGTCTTCTTCACTGATTAAACCTTTTTCGTATTGCGCTTCTAGGCTAGAAAGGTCTGCGCTTGCCTGATTTTCAATAGTCTCAGAAACAAGGCTTGTCGCTTCGTTAAAACTTGAAATTAAAGACTGCATCTGCTGTTTTGCAAAGTCTAGTTTTTCCCAGATATCTAAGTCGCCCCAGTCTTTGCCCGCCGTTTCTTTTAAGCCTTTGATTATGTTATCAACTGCTTTTATTGCCTCTGCATATTTGTTCCATGCGTCTGTGCCCTGCTCTGTCTGTGCCTGTAAGTTTTCTAGCGCCTGTTTGAACGCTTCCTGTTCTTCTATCATCTGGTCAATCGACAGATTTTCACTTGAATAATTAAACTCTGGCAACTCTATGCCACTTTCTTTTAATTCTTCTAAATCTTTTTGAATTTCTTTTTTTAGCGTTGCAAGATAACTTTTTGCATAGTTCCCGCTTTCTTTATAAATGGCTAAATACAGTGCAACTTTTTGATTAACAATGTCCATTGCGTCGACTTCTTCGCCCCGCAACTGTGCTTCAAGTTTCATTTGTGCTATTTTCTGTTCGTAAGCCTGTTTTTGTGCGTTTATCTTTGCCGTTTCTTCTGCTAACTTTTCGCCATAGGTTTTATCGCTAATGGCTTTTTGAGTTTCTGCAATGTCTTCTCTTTTTGCCTTAATCTGATCTTCAAGGCTCTTTTTTTCGTCTTCAAAAGCACTGCTTAATTCTTCAACGCCTTTTTGAACCTGTTCATTTGATTTTATTCTTGCCGTGTCAAAACCTAAGTTCTGCATCTGTGTTTTATACATATTTGCAAGAACCGTGTTACCGTCTTTTAATGCCTTGTTGTAGTTTTCCTGAGCCTTTGCAAGTTCTGCACTGTTTGCGGTTGTTGCTCTGCCCACATCGTCATATTTTTGCGGTAAGTTTTTTAGTTTGTCTTCGAGTGCCTTTAATTCTGTTTGTTGCTGATCTAAAAGGCTTGTGAGCGTTGTAGCCTTTGGCCTGTCGCCCACGTTCATAGCGTCTTCTACTTTCTGCCAGAGAGTATTTACTCCCGATATTATTGTCGTTAAACCGCGCTTAATAGGGTCAAAAAAGAATTTTACGACTTTGCCAGCGTGCTCTTTTAAGTCGCCTAAAGCATTGGCAAGTTGTTTATTTGCGCCTGTTGCCTTTGCGGTGTTCTGAGCCATTCCAGAATATTGCTGAGCGATGATTTTAACCGCGTCCCCGTTTTTTAATTGTTCTGTAGTAAGATTTTTTATTTCTGGAATGCTTTCCCCAAGTTCGCCCTTCATTCCTGCATAGGTTTTATTTAAGTTCTTTACTGCACTATCGAGCGACATTGTACCAGATGAAGCAAGGTTTATGGCGGCGCTCATTATTTCTTGAGTTTCTGCCATTGTGCGACCGCTTGCAGTAAGTTGCGCCATAAATGGAATTAACTCTTCATCGCCATAGGTTGAAATATTAGAAAGTTCGTTAGCGTAATTCTTTAACTTTTTAACCGCATAATCGTCCATATATGGATTATTCTTTGCCGCGGTTTCCAGTAACGTTTCTGCTTTTATCTGTTTGTCGGCCGCCTGAGATAAATCGTTCATTGCGCCGACTGCCGCCTTTACCGCTCCAGTAACGGCCCCGAAGGCTTTTGACACTGCCCCCATTGCGCCGTTTAAGTTATTAAGGCCCTTTAATGCGGTGTTCTTTGAAAGTTTATTTAATTCGCCAGTAACTTTTTTTATTCCGCTTTCTGCTTCTTTTGTTTCTGCAGATATTTTTATCGTTGCGTTATTCTTTGCCATTGGTCTTTCCTTGTATGCTTATACAGTCAATGCGGGCAATGGCGCATAAATTCTTATTGCTCTATAATGAATAAAAAAGGTAGCGGATTAGTGAATATGGCAAAACCAAAAATAAGATTTAAGGGATTTAC
>CAVJSA010000006.1:0-27416 GCA_963651875.1 Lachnospiraceae bacterium
GATGTGTCAATTATTTTGAATTAAGTTAAACGAGATGTCGGTTAATGAGATGGGGGCTCTGGACTACTACCATAGAAAAAAAAGAAAATATAGCTTAGATTAAAGAGATGATAAATGACGAAACAGACTGGAAAAATTCAGATATAAATGTCGATTCCCTTTGGCTTATTCAAAAACGCGATTCTTCAGGAAAGCATGAGAACAATTATCACGGAAATTTTGTTCCGCAAATCCCATATCAGCTTGTAAAACGCTATACACACAAAAATGATACTGTGATGGAACTGTTTACAGGAAGTGGAACAACACTTTTTGAATGTGAAAGGCTTGGACGTAATTATATCGGATTTGATATAAACCAGTCGATGATAGAGTTAATTTATCAAAAAATGGCAGATACTCAAAATATACATTTTGTTATTAATAATTGTGATGTTTGTGACACTTTAAAAATGAATGAATGCATGTCACAAAGTTTCAAATGGTGCGAAAACGAAAAAACGTCTGTCGATTTTCTGATTGCTCATCCGCCTTATATGGACATTGTAAAATTTACTGACAGAAAAGAAGATTTGTCTGCAATTTCAGATTTAGATTTATTTATGGAAAAGTTTACGCTTGCTATGAAAAACGGGTTGCAGTTTCTTGAAAAAAGTAAGTATTTTGCGGTTGTAATTGGTGATGTTTATAAAAAGTCAGAAGTTGTTCCTTTGGGATTTTATGTGATGGATGCAATCAAGAAGAATTTTAAGACGAAATTAAAAGGAATTATAGTTAAAAATATTGAAGGAAACCGCGGAAAAATAGGGGCTCAAGGAATTTGGCGTTACAGGGCAATGCAGAGCGATTATTATCTATTCAAACACGAGTATATCTTTGTTTTTAAAAAGGAATTTTGATTATGTCAAAGAAAACTCAAATTGAATTATTTTTAGAATTAGCAAAACCTGATGAAAATGGAATTAGTCGTTGGGTTGCAAAAACGGAATTCGTAGGAAAGTATGCAGATTTAATGTTTCAAAATGGTTGGTCATGGGGAAGAGGCGATGGCGCATTAGCAAAGAAATTCATTCTTGAAAGATCTCCCGAACATGGCACAATAGAAAAAGTTAGAACTGCTGGTTTAAAAACAGAAGATTCTTTTAGTCAAAATATCCGTAATGATATAAAAAATTTTTATAAAGACAAAAACTGTGTTATGTTGGGCATTCACGGAACATCTGTAAATACACGGATTGAAATTGACCACAAAGACGGCAGAAAAAATGATATGCGTGTTTCTGATATGGAAACTCAAAAACTGGAAGATTTCCAGCCATTATGCAAGGCAGCAAATGATGTAAAAAGACAAATCTGCAAAAACTGCAAAGCAACAGACAAAAGGTGGGATGCAAAAAACCTTTTGGGAAATCCATATTCATTTTATAAAGGTGATGAAAATTATACCGATGAGCTAGGTTGTATTGGCTGTTATCAGTATGATCCTGTTGAATATCGGAAAGAATCTGTAAAAAAACTTGTAAAAGAAGCAAGTGAAAATACAACAGAGTTCATAATGAAAAAACTTTACGGAGATAATGGAAAGAATCAATGACAACCCATGTTTTTATTGTTGATGATAATACTTTTAAATATCACCTTGAGTATATGTTTGCTGGTACAGGAGCAAAAGAAAAATCGATAGATTTTAATAATTCATCGACAACAAAATTATACGCAGGCAGTAAGCATGCGGGAGAAAATTCTCTTGTCGGTATGATGGCAGACGGATGTCGTATCAGAAAAGATGATTTGATAATTTTTTATTTGGTTGAAAAAATAAATGTTCATGAAGGAATGTTCTTTGGAGTTTTTCAAGCTGTAGAAGATGGAATTTTTCTTGATAATTTTGATAAAAATCAATTCTTATATGAAGAACTAAAAAAATCACTGACTTTTAGACTAAAAATCAAACCATATGAAGTTTATGAACAAGGCGTAACAGAATGGGAAGCTCTTGATGAAATAAAAAATATATGTTCACCGTATCAAATGCTTTGGAGTTTAATCTACAGAAAACTAAAAGGAAATCGAGGAAATACAATGATAACCTCATACGAAGCAAAAAGATTAATTTCTCTTATCCGACAAAAAAATAAAAATAAGACTTTGAATTCTAATGACTATACTTTTAATGGAGAAAAAATTTTAAAAAATGAATTTCATAGAGAATATACAGGGCGAACCGAAAAAATAGATATTCTTCCTAGACTGGTTGCAAAGGCTTCAAAACAACAGGCGTTTGAAGTTCATTTACAAACATATATAACTCAGAACATTGGGCGAGGAACAAACAAATCGCTTGATAAAGTTTTAGATGCAACTGAAAACATCGATTGGATTGGGAATGAAGTTTCTTGTGGGGTTGGAATGCAAAGAATAGATGTAATGCTTTCAAAAGTTTTGAATGAAAATCATAAAATTGTTATGCCTATAGAGTTAAAAGCTGTTTCTGCGACTTTGGATAATATGCGTCAATTAGGACGCTATATCGAATGGATAAAGCAATATTATGTTCCAAATTTACCTGAAAGCGATATTCAACCTGTTTTAATCTGTTTAAAAAGCAAAAATCTATCTGATAATTTGAAAAATGCATTTAATCACTTTAATCAGGAAAATAATGTTCTTCCCCTGAAATATATTGAATATGAAATTTTAAATAATAATTTATTGTTTAAAATTGTGGATTACCAAAAATGAATTATATCGGCTCAAAATTAAAACTCTGTCAGCATTTTTTGCCAGAAACAATAAAATCTGTTTGTGGAACAGACCTCTCTCAAAAGACATTTTGTGATTTATTTGCAGGAACAGGAATTGTTGGTCGAACATTCAAATCATCTGTTTACAAAGTCATTTCAAACGACATTGAATATTACAGTTATGTATTGAATAAAAACTATATTGAAAACCATCTTCCGCTTGAAAATTCAGAACAGTTTGTGTCTGAATTAAATGAACTTTCTTCTTGTGAAGACGGATTTATTTATAAAAATTATTGCCTTGGCGGTAACGGAGAAAGACAATATTTTTCTGATGAGAATGGCAAGAAAATTGATTCAATTAGAAAACAAATTGAAGAATGGAAAAACAGTGGAAAAATAAACCAAAATATGTATTATTTTCTTCTTGCAAGTCTTTTAGAAAGTGCGGATAAAGTTGCAAATACAGCAAGCGTTTATGGAGCGTACTTAAAAAATCTGAAAAAATCAGCACAAAAAGAAATGATTTTAGAACCTGCTGATTTTGAGTTTAACAATAATGAGCATAAAGTTTTCAATATGGATTCAAATGTTCTTATAAAACAAATTTCCGGAGACATTCTGTATCTTGATCCGCCTTATAACTCACGGCAATACGGAGCAAATTATCATCTTTTAAATACGATTGCAGAATACAAGCCATTTATTCCAAAAGGAAAAACCGGACTTCGTGAATATTCCCGCTCAAAATACTGTTCCGCCTCGACAGTAAAAGATGAATTTGAAAATCTAATAAAAAATGCAAACTTTAAATATATTTTTCTTTCTTACAACAATGAAGGTTTAATGTCTTCAGATGATGTAAAAAAAATTATGCAGGAATACGGACATTACGATTTAGCTCAAACTGAATATCACCGTTTTAAGGCTGATTCAAACCGTTTTAATAAAGCTGATTCAACCGTAGAATATTTGCACGTTTTGGAAAAAAGTTAGCTTAAAATAATTTTTTTGAACCATTAAAATGAAATTTGTGCGATATTGCCAATAAATTTCATTTTGTGTAAAATTAAGACATATTTAATTCTCAGTGGCTCGCAGATTTGGTTCTGGAGCTTTTTTTTTGCCTGCGGTTTATCAATAGACTTGATTTTGCAGATGTTTTAAACTTTTTTATATGAACGTTTTGATTCTTCAACCTCCGGTTATGCAGCTGAACACGGCTTATCCTAGCGGAGCGTATCTTTCTGACTTTTTTAAAAAACAAAACTGCCAGACTAAATGGCTGGATCTTAATATTGAACTTTTTTATTCAATTTTTTGCAAAGCTGGCGTAAAAAAAATATTTGAACTTGCTGGCGAAAATGCTTTAAAAATCGCCCAGAAAAGCGAATCATCCGAGGACGAAATTACAGCTTTTAACCTGCGCCGGTATGTTTCTCAGCAAAAATTGTGGATCGACTGGATAGAAAAAATTACTGACATTTTGCGTGGTTGTGGTTTTGAAAGCGCACATTCTTTTTGTTTTGGTGCTCATGTTCCGCGCGGAAACAGAATGGAAAATTTTTTAAATTCGCTAGATCACGATTTAACCACTGACGATGCGCGCAGCCTTGCAAGTTTTGCGCTGGCAGATTTTGCGGACTTTATAAATGTTGCCTTTGATAAAAATTTTAGTCTTGTGCGCTATGCCGAAAGCCTTACAATAAGCGAATCTGTTTTTAGCGAAATTGAAAAAGGTGCGGACAGTCCGATTTTAAAAGAATTTTTTGTTCCTTTGTTGCAGCAGAAAGTTGTTCCTCAAATTGAACAAATGTTTAATTCTTCCATAAATAACAACGAAAAACAGCAGATTCTTGTGTGTATAAGTATTCCTTTTCCGGGAGTTTTTGCGGCGGCGCTGTGTGCCGGTAAGTTTTTAAAGCAAAAATATGGAGAAAAGGTTTTTGTAAGTTTTGGCGGTGGTTTTGTAAATACTGAATTACGCGAAACAAAGGACGCCGAACTTGCCAGGTATTGTAATGTAATAAGTTACGATCGTGGTTATGCTTCCTATAAAAAGCTTTTGGAAAAACTAAAAAACGAAAAAGACAGCGACGGCGCGCCAATTTACAATTTGCGACAGTTTATAAAATTGGGCGATGCAGAAAACGTGTCGAATGCTGTAAAACTAACAGACGGTAGTTTTATAAAAATAATTGAACCTGTTGAGCCTGACGCGCAGGAACTTTCTTATGAAACTTTAATGACAAAGTCGATTATTCCGGATTTTACGGATATTGATTTTACGCTCTATCCGCGGTTAATTGATGACACAAATCCAATGCACAGACTCTGGTCCGACGGAGCTTGGATAAAAGCCTACATGGCGCACGGTTGTTACTGGCATAAATGTGCATTTTGCGATGTTACACTCGATTATGTAAAAAGTTTTTATTTGACCGATGTTCAAAAACTCTACGAAGGACTTTACCGTCAGTGCAAAGAAAAAAATATCTGGGGAATTCATTTTGTAGACGAAGCCATGCCTCCTGCTGCAATGCTTGCTTTTGCCAGAGAAAATATTGCACATGGTTCTCCGATAAGCTGGTGGGGAAACATTCGTTTTGAAAAAAACTTTACCCGCGATGTTGCAGATTTTTTGTCTTACGGCGGTTTGATTGGCGTTAGTGCAGGCCTGGAAAGTGCAACTGGCAACGGATTGAATACGATTCACAAGGGAACGGATCTGGAATCTATTGTTGGAGCGTGCTGTGCATTTAAAGAAGCCGGTGTTTTAGTTCACGCGTATATGATTTTTGGTTACTGGTTTGAAACTCCGCAGGATTTAATTAATTCAATGGAAACTTTAAGGCAGTTTTATGTAAACGGACTTTTGGACAGCTGTTTCTGGCATAAGTTTGTTTTAACGCGACATTCTAGGGTTTACGATGAATGGAAAAAAGGCGAACATCCTGAATTAAAAGTTTTAAAAGAAAAAAATATTCCTCTGTTTGCAAAAAATGGACTTCATTTTGAAGGCGAAAACTTTTCCGAAAAATATTCTCAACCTCTCGAATATTCACTAAACGAATGGATGCACGGCCGTGGCCTGGAAAAGGCTGTTTTTAAGTGGTTTAGTTTTAATGTTCCAAAGCCGAATGTTGGCGTGGATTTTATCGAAAAAATGATTTTAAAATATGAACAAAAACGCGATCAGCAGTTTGCAAAACAGCTTCCACAGCAAAAAGAAAAAATTGTCTGGCTTGGTGGCGAAAAAATTAAAATAAAAACTAAAAAAGGTGAAAAACTGCGCTGGTTTTATATGGGTGAACAGCACGAAGCCGACGCAAACGCTCCGCAGAGCGCATTTCGTGGACGCGGGCTGTGTGTTCTTCCTTAGTTTAAACTTATATGGAAAGAAAGCCCGAGTTCTGTGTTTGAAAAAATGTAGGAATCGCGGTAAAAAATTTTCGAATCTGCATTCAAGCCGTTTTTAAATGCTAAAAAGAGTGTAATTGCAACTGGGCTTGTGTCAAAAATTGCTTCTGCACCGTAATTTAAATAAAAATATGGTTTTATTGTTTCTGCCTGATTGAATAAAAGCGGGGCGAACGAAAAATAATAATTCTGTCGGATTGTTTTTGAATATTTTGAATTGTATTCAAGCCCTACAGAAAAGGCACTGAATTTAAAAGTGTTGTCTTTTGCCGTTGTAAAGTTTTCTGCATAAGAATAATTGAAGAATGAATATCCAAAAAAAGGAATAAAAGTTCCGCGGTAAAGACGGACAGAAGGCATAAGAAAGTGGGCATCAACTTCGATACAGCGCAAAAGTTCACTTAAAGACTGATCTGAATGGTTAAAATCCGGATTTTCGCTCCAAAAAATGAACCTTTTTTTGCTGAGCCCCAAATTCATTTGGGCACGCATAAGTGGCATTTTGTCCAGGTAAGCATGAAAGAGAATTCCATAGAAAAAAAGTGCTTCGCTGGAATTTGAAGAAGACGTGCCTTCTTTTGACATTAAAAGGTTGTTAAGGTTTTGAAAGCCCATAGTTGTTTCGAAAATCCAGTCAATTCCTTCAATTGGCGAAACCTGTGCTACTGCTCTGGAAAATGCCGGAAAACCTGCCACGCACAAAAAAATAAAGGCGATTATAATTTTTTTTGGAGAACATATTTTTTTGAGTGGACTGCACCGGTTAAAAAAAAGTAACACAGTGCAGATTATAGTGAACCACAATAAAGCTGTCTAATAAGTCTGTTTTTTTGTGGTATGGGGGATTCCCTGGTCAAGCCAGGGAATGACAGAGAGGTCGAGCTGGGGAATGACAGGTAAGGTCGAGTCGAGGAACGACAATCAGCCGTGCTGGAATGACAGTCACGCAGTCATTGCCGGGCAGGGGCGCTTCTTTTACGCCAGATCGTAGGTTTCGCCGTATTTTACAATCTGAACGTTTTTAAATCCGTTTTCCTGTAAATAGTTCTGCAGAAATGCCTGGGCGTCTTTTTCGCCGTGCACTAAGAAGATTTTTTTTAGGCGGCTTGTGTCCAGCTGCTTTAGCCAGCAGAGTGTTTCTGTGTAGTCGGCGTGGGCAGAAAAAGCGTTGATTGTTTCGACATGGGCGTTTACTTTGTACCAGTTGTCCATGATTTTTACTTCTTTTTCGCCGTCGCGGATTCTTCGTCCGAGTGTGTTTTCTGCCATATAGCCTACAATTAAAATTGTATTTTTAGGATTCGAAATTCCATTTGCAAGGTGATGCGTAATGCGTCCGGCTTCGCACATTCCGTCTGCCGAAATTATTACCATTGGACCTGCTTTTTGGTTTAAGGCTTTTGATTCGTCTACGCTTGTAATAAAGCTGAGCTGGTCAAAGCCAAACGGATTTTTGTGGCGATCAAGGAATGCTTCCTGGATTTCCTGGCTGTAACACTCCGGATGAACCTGGAAAATACTTGTTGCATTTACTGCCATTGGAGAGTCTACATAAATCGGAATCGAAGGAATTTTTCTCTGATCAACGAGAACGTGCAGATAATAGACGATTTCCTGGGTGCGTTCGATTGCAAATGACGGAATTATGATTTTTCCTTTGCGGTCAATTGCCCGGCGTACTACCTTGCGCAGTTCTTCGAGGGCGATTTCTGTTCCTTCGTGGCGTCTGTTGCCGTAAGTGCTTTCGAGGAAGATGTAATCCGGAGCCGGGACTTTTGTGCTAGGGTCGCGGATTATTGGTTTTGAACAGCGGCCAAGGTCGCCGGTGTATAAAATGCGGACTTCGTTTTTGTCGGAAGAATCCTGTGGTGTTTGTGTGTCTGTCTGATTGGAGAATTTGCCGGCGTGTTTTTCTGCAATCGAAGTTTTCCAGCCAAAAAGTTTGTTCCAGATATTGATTTTGTCCTGAGAAACTTTTTTAGAAGTTGAATTTTGTCCTTTGATTGTAACAAAGGCAAAGGCTGAACCTAAAATGTGGCCGGCATCAAAAAATTCAAGCTGGACGTCCGGGGCAATGTACATGCGGCGGTTGTAGCCAAGAGTTACAATCTGGTTTTCTGCCTTAATGCAGTCTTTTTCTGTAAAAAGCGGCTGCCAGGTAAATTTTTCGCCTTTTTTTAGTGCCTGTTTGCGCAGGTATTCTGCGTCGCGGGCCTGGATTCTTGCGGAGTCCATCATTACAAGGTCTGCAAGGTCGCGGGTTGCAGGGGTTGCATAAATGTTGCCGTCGTAGCCCTTTTTTGCAAGCATTGGCAAAAGTCCGCAATGGTCGTAATGTGCGTGGGTTAAAATTACAGTTTCGATTTTATCTACAGGAATCTGAAAATCCCGGTTTTTTGCATCTGCAACGGCGCGTTTTCCTTGAAAAGCTCCGCAGTCAATCATAAATGCTCGTCCGTCAACTTCAAAAATATGTTTTGAACCAGTTACTTCTTCTGCTGCACCAAGTGAATAACAAACAACTGACATAAAAACCTCGCTTTTGTATAAAAATCTTTGTACGCCTGAATAATTTTAAATCCCCGGATTGAATTTCTCAAGAATTATTTAAAATACCTGGTCTGGCGATAAAAAAAATCCTAGCCGTGATGGTAGTGGCGCGAAGCGTTGTTTTACGATGGTTGAGCCGGAGCGAAAACATCGTAAAACAATGGAGGCGAATGCCGGAACCACGGACAGCGCGAATTGAATATCAGGCAAAGCGCAATCTGTAAATGCTTGTTTTAGTGTTAATTGCGCTCCTGAAAAATAACTTTGTCATTCACATTTTTTAAGAATTTATAAAAAATAGTTTTTACAATATTATGGCTCTACCTAAATTGTTATAATACGGGGAGAAAAATTCTTTCTGAGGTTTTTTATGAAAAAGGTTTTTAAAATTTTTGCGTCGGCTGCAGTTTGTTCTGCACTTTTTTTAAGTAATGCTGTGGCTTTGGAAATTTCTGCAAATGATAAGGCAAGTGGCTGGGCAAGCTATTCTGGAACAAAGGATCTTGCAGGAAACGACGTTGTTCCTCCAAGTGCAAACGGAACAAATGGTGGCGAAGGAGCAGATGTTGTTTTGACTGTTTCTACACGTCAGGAACTTCTTTCTGCCCTTAAAACTGGTGAACGCAGAATTATTTATGTTAAGGGAATTATTGACATGACAGACACAGGACGCGGTTCACTTTTGCCGGAAACTGTTAATGGTTCTAACGAACGTCTTGATAAACTTATTGCACAAAAAACTGCAAAATCTGTTCTGCCTGTAAAAAGCTTTAAGGAATGGAAAGAAAAATACACTGCAAGTTTTAATTATGACGAAGATCAGAGTGGCGAAGTTGCTGAACTTCGTAATGAATTAAACAATTACTGGCGCGAACTTGTATTTTTGAGAGTTCAGCCGAATACAACTTTGATTGGTTTAGATGAAAATTCTGGAATTGTTGGCGGAAGTTTGAGCATTAAAAACGTAAGCAATGTAATTGTACGCAATTTGAGTTTTACAAACTGCTATAATCCGTTCCCGAAAGTTGAAGAAAAAGACGGCTTAAATGCTGATTTTGACTGCATTGCAATCCAGGGTTCAAAATATGTGTGGATTGACCATTGTACAATGGCTTCGAAATTCTCTCATAAAGAAATTGAATCTGACAAATATCTTACAAAAGACGGAACTTCGGTAAAGTGGCAGGTTTATGACGGACTTTGCGACATTACAAACACAAACGACTTTGTTACTGTAAGCTGGTGCAAATTTTATAATCACGACAAAACAATGCTGATTGGAAACAGCGACAAAAAAGCTGCCGACAAACTGCATCAGACAATTACATTGCACCACAACTGGTACGACAAATGTACTCAGCGTCTGCCAATGGTTCGCTATGCAACGCTTCATATTATGAACAACCTTTACACAAACACAGAAAGCCGCGGAATTGACCGCCGTTTTGACTGCCGTATTTACAGCGAAGCAAACAGTTTTGCAGACAAATCAAGGTCTGTAACGACAAATACTTTTGGTTCAATGTTTGATGTTGGAAGTAAAAATATAAGAACAGAAGGAATGTCAGAAAAGCCGGACTGGATTCCTGCTGATTATTATTCATACACAGCAGACAAGGCAGAAGACGTTGAATCTTTAGTAAAAGCCGGCGCCGGAAACGGAAAAGTAACGGTTAAGAAATAACCCTTTGAATGGTTAAAAGAATGAAAAAAACATGTATTAAAGTTTTAAAAAATCTTGCAGTTATTGTTGGCATTATTGTAGTTATTGCCGGCGTTTTTAATTTTTGTGTTTACAAATTTTCGTTTGAGTCAAACTTTGGGCGCAGCAAAAAGGAAAGGACGGTTGAACACGAAATTGAATTTTACGCTTCCGAAGACAACTACAACCGCCACATTGCCGACGTAAAATATATTGAGTCCTTAAGATTGCCTTTAATCGAAATGGACAGTTATGATTCAATAAAACTAAGGGCAATTTTGTGGGAATCGCCTGAACCAGCTCGTGGTTCAATTCTTTTAATGCATGGATTTCATTCCGGACCTTTGCGCGAATTTGCAACCCTGGCAATTTTTTTCCACGAACTGGGCTTTAACGTAATAATGCCGTATCAGCGCGCTCATGGTTTGAGCGACGGCAGCTTTCTTACTTTTGGCGTAAAAGAGCGTTTTGACTGCCGCGACTGGGCTTTAAAAATAAATGAACTTTACGGACAGGACAAACCTCTTTTTATCGGCGGAATAAGCATGGGCTGTGCAACAGTAACAATGGCAAGCGGTTTAGACCTGCCATTAAACGTTCGTGGAATTATTGCCGACTGCGGTTTTACAGAGCCTTACGAAATTACGCGCTGGACTGCAACAAATATTATGAATGTGTGGCCTGGCGTTGCTGATGTTTTAATTGCCAGCACTAACTGGTATTGTAACCATGTTGCCGGATTTGATTTAAAAGAATATTCAACTTACAAGGCATTAAATAAAACAGATTTGCCGTTCCTTTTTATTACGGGCACAAACGATAAGACTGTTCCTTACGAAATGACAATGACAAATTTTATGCTTTACAAACAGCGACATCCGGACAGAACAAAGCTGGTTTTGTTTGAAGACGCCCCACACGCAATTTCGTATTTGATGGACGAAAATAAATACAAGGCGGAAGTAAAAAAGTTTATCGAAAAATACGAGTAGAGAAACTTGGCTGCTGGTTGAGAAAGGGAGATTCCCGCATCAAGTGCGGGAATGACATGAGCCATCGTGCGGGAATGGCAGGTACGTCCTGCGTGAGAATGACGGAAGAAAATCGTGTGGAAATGACATGTGCGGCTTGCGCGGACTGACCACGGACGGACAGATGAACTCCGCGTTGAAATGACATGGGTGGCGTGCCGCAAATGCGGTGTTTGTTTGGGTTACAGACTTTTTATTGGAGGATATAAATGCTTGAATTAAAACTTTTGCCGCAAGGCGTGGGAGAGATTTTTAAGGCGTTTAACCAGATTAGCCGGATGGTAAGCAGCGGACAGCTTGAACGTACAACACCAATCCGCATTCAGCTTGCAAAAGGAACATATCCTGGAATCCTTTCGTACAATCTGGAAAATCCACTAACGATTGAAGGCGCCGCCGGAACAAAACCGGAAGAAGTTATCGTAAGCGCAGAAAACTGCGAAGCCTTCCATAAAGATACAGAAAATCGTGCTGTTTTTGTAATTGGCCCTGGGGCAACAGAAGTTACCCTGCGCGGATTTACTCTCGAAAACACACACGTAAAAACCTGCGACGACTCATCTTTGGGCAACCAGGCAGAAGCCCTGTGCTTTCATAATCAGACCGGAAAACTCTTATGTCAGAATATGCGCTTTATAAGCCGTCAGGACACAGTTCACGTTAAAGGATTTAGCCGCTTTGAAAACTGCTACATTACCGGCGACGTAGATTTTATCTGGGGCTATTGCGACACTTCTGTCTGGAAAAACTGCAGAATTCACACACGCGAGGACAATCGTGGCGGGCCAAGATCTGCATATGTTGTTCAAAGCCGTGCATTAAATTCAAAACCAGGATTTATTTTTATCGACTGCATTTTTACGGCAGACAAAAGACCTTCAGACAGCAAAATCTGGATTGGTCGCAGCCAGGGAACAGGCAGAGCAGACAGCGTAGATCGTTGGGACAGCATTGCCTTAATTGATTGTACAATCGACGAAAATTATCAGGACGAAATCTGGACAGACGAAGAAGGCAAAAAAGTAGTTTATCCGGAAATTGGTTCAAAAGATTATGGCTGGCGGGAATCTGGTACAAAACGTGTAGATTCAAATGGAAAAGAAATTCCAGACAATTTAAGCGCACGCAACAAACACGGCTATTTTTTAACAAAAGAAGAAGCCGGCGCGCTAAAAGCTTTTTTTGAGCAATAACAAGCGGGATAAATCCGGAAAAAAATTATTTCGTATTTATTCAAAAAAAATGCTTTTAAAAGCATTGTTTCAGGCAATGCGGATAATTAAAATTAAGCAGGTTTTGTTTTTGGAGCATATTTTGCATTCTCGTCGGGCTATCCGCAGTTAACATTCTTGCGACAGCCCACAGTAAATGCGGGCTGTCGCAAGAACGCCGCTGGCGCTGCTACTATCCCGGCTAGGATTGGAGAGACAAAAAAAACAACTTTTTGTCTCGAAAAAAAATGTATTCAAAAAAGTAAAACCAAAAAATAATAAAACGAGGGCAAAAATGAAAAACGTTAACCTGGTAGATTTCGGCGCAAAAGCTGACGGAAAATTCAACAATGGTCAGGCTTTTAAAGCTGCCTTTGAAGAACTCAAAAATGCTAATGGCGGAACTTTGACCGTAAGTTCTGGAGATTGGGCAACTGGTCCAATCGACATTCCTTCTGACACAACGCTTGAATTACAGGAAGGCGCACGCCTTGTTTTTATAGATGATCCGGTTTTGTACGAACCTGCATTTACCCGCTGGGAAGGCGTTGAGTGCTATGCAATGCACGCCCTTGTTCGTTCAGAAAAAACTTCAAATGTAAAAATTACCGGAAAAGGAACAATCGACGGTAACGGCGAAAAATGGTGGACAACCGTAAAGGCAAAAAAAGCGCGCAAGCAGTCTAAACCGGAAGAACCTTATGAAATTGCCCTCGCAAAACTCAATCCTGGATACGAAAATCAGGCTGGCGGCGGTGGCGGACGCGAAACTCAGTTCCTTCGTCCTGCTTTGATCGAATTTATCAACTGCGAAAACGTTGTAATCGAAGGCGTAAAAATCGTAAATTCTCCGTTCTGGACAGTTCACCCGATTTACGTTAAAAACCTTACTTTGACAAAACTCCATATCGAAAATCCTTATTCTGCGCCAAACACAGACGGAATCGACATTGATTCCTGCGAAAACGTAAAAATTCTGGACTGCTTTGTTTCTGTCGGCGACGACGGAATCTGCATTAAGTCTGGAAGCGGTCCTGACGGAATCCGCGTAAACAGACCGACAGTCGGCGTAGAAGTAAAAGGCTGTACAGTACGCAATGCGCACGGCGGAATCGTTCTCGGTTCAGAAACAGCTGCCGGAATGAGTAAGATTCATGCAAGCGACTGCGACCTTTCTGGCACAGACCGCGGAATCCGCATTAAGTCAAGAAGAGGACGCGGCGGAAACATTAACGACATTGAATTAAAAAATCTCGTAATGAACGACACACTTTGTCCAATCGCAATGAACATGTACTACAAGTGCGGAATTACAGACAAAAAATCTCCATTGTTCAGTTTGGACAAGCTCCCGGTTACAAGCGAAACTCCGAGCATTACAAATGTAAAGATTATCGGCTGCAAGGGAACAGGCTGCAAGGCAAGCGCAGGCTTTATCGTTGGTTTGCCGGAAATGCCGATTGAAAATCTCGAAATCCGCGACTGCTATTTTACAACAGACGAAACTTCTGACCGCTCTCCAATGGAAAGCGACATGTTCTACGGTTTGCCGGAAGTAACAGTAAAAAGCTTTAGAGTGCGCAACGCACCAGGTGCAAAGTTTGAAAACGTAACAATCGAAGGTCCAAAAGAGACATTCATTTACGAATAAACACAATGCGCTGTGTTTAATGTCGCTTGACTAGATAGTCTTGAGATTCCCGCATCAAGTGCGGGAATGACATGTTAGGTAAAGTGCAGAAATGACAGGTTGCGTAAAATGAAGAATGAATTACTCTGTAAAATGCGACAATGACAGACTACGTAAAGAGTGGCAATAACACAGAACTTTAATTAATTATCGCTTGATTTTAATGTCATTCCCCGGCTTGCCCGGGGAATCTTTTTTTATGCGCAGCAATGACAGACTCCGCGTTAGTGATTGTAGTGGTGCGCAAAGCGCAGTGCGTAGCACCGGAGGCGAATGCCGAAGCTGTGCAACCTCGTGTCGCGACAATAAACGTTGTTTCTTGTGGTCATTAGATTTTATGCGCTCTCCGTGGTGCTAAGGCTCGCGCGCCGGAATGTCCGATATAAAAATTAAGTGAGAGTGCAGAACTTTAACGTTATTGAAGTTTTTATACAGAGTGAATATAATTGTCTTTTGTACTGAAAAGTCATATTTAATGATTTTTTTGATGAATCTGGCGATTATTATGAATTTTTGTTTTGGAAAAAAGACTTCTAATGACAATTTTAAGACGGAAAATAAAAAATCTGTCTGTTCTTTTGATGAAGAATCTGCATTAAAGAAAATTCTTCCGGCTTATGCGCAGTATTACGATGTTAAAACAGACGGCGTAACTGAAGGTTTTAATGCCGAAGCCGAATTCCATTTTTATAATAATCAGTATTTTCTAGTTAAATCCATAAAACTGTCAGATTTTAATAGCCACGATTACGTTTTTTTTGTTTGTGGAAGTGAATTTGATTTTGAAAAAATTCAAGCGCTTTCGCAAAAAGCCTGGAAAACTGCTCTGCAAAAAATTGAGCCGATTTACGGGCACAAAAATTCGGATATTACTCTCGTTGTTCTCCTGAAAAATTTAAAAAAAGAAGATGGCAAAAAATTAGGAAAAATCCGTTTTAGTGCTTCTTTTAAAATGGGAATGTACGGCTGGAGCAATTTTAAGCTTGTGGCATTGAGCTTAAGCGACGAAAAATTCTATTCAAACTGGCATGGGCGCGAACTAAAAAAGCAGTTAAAGAAAATTCTTTTGAGCTAGCGCAGTAAATGCAAATAATGTCCGGAAAATTCCGGCTTTATATATTTATTTCTGTTTCGGACGAGATTCGATTCAGTGGAGGAACAAAATGACAGCATTGTTGATTATTCTTGCTGCACTCGTTTTGCTTGCTATCGGATATGTTTATTATGGTTCATGGCTTGCAAAACAATGGGGAATTGACCCTAAAAAAAAGACACCAGCTTTTGAAAAGGAAGATGGCGTAGATTATGTTGCTGCAAAACCTGCAGTTTTGATGGGACACCACTTTAGTTCTATTGCAGGTGCTGGTCCAATCAACGGTCCTATTCAGGCAGCTGTTTTTGGCTGGATTCCTGTATTTTTGTGGTGCGTAGTTGGTGGTATTTTCTTTGGTGGTTTGCAGGACTTTGGTTCTCTCTTTGCTTCTATCCGCCACGAAGGTAAGTCTGTAGGCGAAATTATTAAAGATTCTATGGGCGCAAAGTCTAAGAAGCTTTTTATTATTTTTTCGCTTTTGGTTTTGATTCTTGTAATTGCTTCGTTTGTTAACGTTGTTGCTGCTACTTTCCTTACTGTGTTCCCTACTGCTGACGCTGTTAAAGCTGGCGCTGCTGCTGTAAAACATGGATTTGTTTTAAATCCGAACGGCAACCAGACAACTGCAATGATTTCTATTTGTTTTATTGTGCTTGCTGTTGTTTACGGTTTTATTACAAACAGATGCGGTGTAAAAACTCTTCCTGCTACAATTATCTGTGTTGCTGCAGTTGTTGGAGTTATTATGCTCGGTCTTAATGTAGGTCTTGCTTATGGACGCATTACCTGGATTGTTGTAATTGGTCTTTACATTGTTGTTGCTTCTTTGATTCCTGTTTGGATTATGCTCCAGCCTCGCGACTATCTTTCTTCTTTCCTTTTGTATGCAATGATTTTAATAGCCTTGGTAGGAATCTTTGTTGGCGCATTTACTGGTGCTGCCCGTGGTTTAAACTTTGATCTTCCTGCATTTACTGGCTGGAAGCAGAGCATTGGTACAATGTTCCCGGCTTTGTTTATTACAGTTGCCTGCGGTGCTTGTTCTGGATTCCATTCATTGATTGCTTCTGGTACAACTTCTAAACAGCTCGACGCTGAACAGCATGCAAAACCAATTGCTTACGGTTCAATGCTTATTGAATCTGCACTTGGTATTATTTCTTTAATTGCTGTTGGTATGGTTTCTTCAAAATTCCTTTCTAACAACAAAGGAATCTGGAGTTTTAACGGTTCGCCGGCTTCTGCATTTGGTTCTGGAATTGCGCTTTTCTTTGGCGATGAATCTACAAAAATCAATGCAACAATTCAGGCGCTGTTGACTCTTGCCGTTTCTGTATTTGCACTTACTTCGCTTGACTCTGCAACTCGTTTAAGCCGCTTTATGTTCTCTGAACTTTTCCTTAAAGACGGAGAAGAAACCTGGCGCGATGCAAAAGGATTTAGAAAGGTTCTTGCAAATCCTCTCTTTGGAACATGCTTTATGGTAATAATTGGCTGTATCCTCGGTGGATTAAAGCTTTCTGCAATCTGGGCTCTGTTTGGTTCTGCAAATCAGCTTTTAGCAGGAATCGCTCTCCTTGCTGTTGCTGCATGGCTTGGTCAGGCTGGAAAGAACAATAAGATGTTCTTTATTCCAATGGCATTTATGCTTGCTGCAACCCTTACACAGCTTGTTCTTACGATTGTTACAAAACTGGCAGCAATGGCAGGCGGCGTTGCAAACGCATTCCACTGGGGCAACTGGTTCCAGCTGTTCTTTGCTGCTGCAATGGGCGTTCTTGCAATAATCCTGGTAATTGAAGGTGTAAAAACCTTTGCGAACCAGAGAAAAGCAAAAATAAACTAAAAGATATATTTTAGATTTAATGAGTGCACTGCGGTTATTTACTGCGGTGCATTTTTTTTGTCCGTTTTTTTACATAAATGGCGGAATTTGTAATTTTTATAAAAAGATAGGATAATAAAGTGTTATTAAAAAAAAACGCATCCTTGCGTTTTTTTTAATGCGGGATTTGTTTTTCAAAACCAACTGCGCGACATCCTGTCGCGGCCACTAATAAGCACTACCGTGCTGATTAGTGCGGGGCACAGCCTTTTAGCGCCGTCCCTGGCGCCAATTGGAGATAGGATACTTGACAACGGATTTGTCATTCCCGCACGGGAAGAGGGAATCTTTTCTTACGATAGATTGTCGGGTCAAGCCCGACAATGACAAAGTGGTCAAGCCCGACAATGACAGAGTGGTTAAGCCCGACGGCGACTTGTCGCCGGAACGCCTGAAAAAAATAAAAAAATTATAAAAGTCCATTACCCCCCCCGTACGTTTGTACGGAAAATTGTATGGGTGGGTGTAAGAGAGAGGAGTTTTGGAGCCTTTTATGAAAAAAAATCTTAAAAAAGTATTTTGGTCTGCTTTGGTTGCAGGAATTGTGCTTGGTTCTGGTTGTAAAAACATTGGTCTTGGTGAATCGGTAGACACTCAGTCTCCGGAAATTGCTGTTTCTTATCCGCCGGTTAGTGCAACGGTTCGGGGGGAAGTTGTTCTTTACGGAACTTACAAAGATGACAAGGGCATTGCTGGCGTTTTATTGACGGTTTTGGATTCTGACCAGAACGAAATAGAAGAATATAAAGAACTTAAGGCTGAATTACTTTCGACAGATAAAACCAATGGAACGTGGAAGTGTTCTGTCGATACAACTGCGCTTACAGACGGAAAATATACTTTTTTTGTTAAAGTTGTGGATGCAGAAGGAAATTCCTCGGACGACAAAAGCCGCACATTTGCGGTAGACAACACACCGCCGGTTTTTATTATTTCTAGTCCTGGCGTTGTAATGGGCGAAACTGATGACAGTGGCAACGAAAAAAAGACTGCTTACGGGGCAACTTTTTATTTGCAGGGAACAATCGGCGAAGAACACGAAATTTCTAAGGCAACTGTGAACGTTTATAAAAAAGACGGCACTCTTATAGACACTTTTGAAAAAGACAATATTTCGACAGCGGGCACAACTTCAATCTTGTTTGGAAACTCTGCTAAAGGCGAAACTGACGATTATTACACGATTTATAACGCTTCAGGTGAATCGGGCGACGAACGCAATTTTTACACAACCGTAACTCTTTACGACAAAGCTTACGAATACAACGATCCGACCGGCAAAAACGGCACAGAACTTACCGGCAACAAAACTTCGGAAGTTTTTATTTATGACAAGGTTTATGACAAATTTTTGAGCAGTGCTGACGGCGGTTATGGACTTACGGCAAGCGACCTTATGATGATTTTGAATGGAAATTCAACTTTGACTAATGCCGAAGCAATAAAGGCTGAACTTTTAGAAAAAGAAGCGACTGACAGCACAGACGACTCGGCAGGCACAGAGAGCAGCGCAGGTTCGGGCAATTTTAAATACAAGACAGACACTTCTGCCACTGACAAATATTTGAGTTTTTCGCTAAATCCAAAGGCAAGTCCAAAATATATTGTAAATGGTTCTTACGAACTTGATTTAGACAATTTTGAAGAAGATGATGTTGCCGAAGCAATGAGTAAGGCTGATTTAACGGTGAGCATTAGTGCCAGCATTAACAACACGGGAATCCGCCCATACGGTTATGAAAAAACGCTGACTTCTGGCGAAACAAAACAAATGCCAAGCGTAAAAATCTGGTTGCACAAGTTTAGCTCAGGTTCTGAATTAAACGACAAAGATTATGTTTTAGATATGCTTACAGATTTGCAGTCGGCCGTAAGTAGTGCAGAAAGTAAGATTGATTTTACAAATTCAACTGAATACCAGGAATCCTTTATCCAGGGCAAAACAAAGGTTGTGGCAACTAATGAAGATACTTTAGCCGAAAATGAATGGACTTTAGTTTACGATTATCGGCAGAACGAAAGCGACAGTTCTTCGACCGTAAACGAAACATTCTCTTTAAAATTGCCGGAATCCATAGAAATAGAAAGCGACGTTTATTATATTCTTGGCGTTACCGGCTCGGACATGGACGGCAAGGAATTTGAACAAAAGACAACATACATTTTTAAGGGCACTGTAACCGGTATTGCACCGACTGTAAAAATTGAAAGTCCGGCAAACAATGGAACTTACACAAACGACTTTGGAATTTCTTTTGAAGGAAGGGCGAGTCTTTCGGCGGCTGAGTCCATTTTTGTAGAAAAACTCGAAGCCACTCTTTCTTATTCAACTGTAGAGTCGGGCACGCAAACTTATGAAGAAAACATTTTAGTTATAAAAAACACCGACGGAACTTTTACTGCCCAAAAAATTACCGGCACAGACGCCGACGGAAATGACATTACCCGGGACATTACGGACACCGACGCATTTATTTACTGGCCGGTAACAGTTTATAAAACAGACGACAATGGCAACGCAACGGCTGTAGTTGAACACGAGGGCGGAAGCTTTATATTCAATACTGCAAAAATTGTTTCTGGTCTTGGAATTCAAGAAAATTTAAACAATGGTGAACTTTATACTTATAACCTTACAGTCACAGCCCAATCGTCTTCTAAAAATTCTTCGAGTGCAAACAGAACGGTTTATGTTGATACCATTGCACCTGTTGTAGATGACGAAAAATCTTCTGTCGGCAATGTAAAAACTGCTGCAGCGGTTCTTGAAAAATGGTTTGGCTCAGAATCCCTTTCTGTTTATGGACTTTTGTCTGACAATGGCAGTGGCGTAGAAAGCGTTACTTACTGGCTCGACAAACAAATCAGTGAAGAAGAAAGCGGTTCGGCTGTTCCTGCTAAAAACGAAGACGGAACTTTTAAGTTTAATGCGACAATCAGCGGATTTGCAGAAGGCTCAACTCACATTCTGCGCTATATTGCAACGGACAAGGCAGGAAATAAATCTGTCGTAAAAGAATATTCAATAAAAACAGATCTTACGGTTCCTTCGGTAACTCCAAAATATTATGAGTTTAGTGGAAAAGAAATTTCTGGAGAAATTACAGGCAGCATTCTTACAAACAAAGAAAGCGACATTGTTCTTTATGGGCTTGTTTGCGATGCGGCTTCTGGAATTTTAAGCCTTGAAATTCCAAATGCAACAGTAACTTACACAACGGCAGCTACAACAGAGGTTGCCGAAGACGGAACAGAAAATTCAATCGAAACAAGTTTTGATTGGTTTAAGGCTCAGACTTTTGAAGAATACAAAACAGAAAACGCGACAAAAATTACCGGCTGGAAGGCTGTAATTGCAAAAGACCAAATTGAAAAAGGTGAAGTAAAATACATTGCAAAGGACATTGCAGAAAATTCAACTTCGTACAGAATGTTTGAATTTGTAGTTGATACGACACTTCCACAAATTGAATACAAAGAATTAAACGACGCAGACAGCGACACTGACGGAATCCAGGTAAACGGAAAAATTGTTTTAAGCGGAACGGCTTCTGACAATAATTCAATGGATAAAATTACAGAAATTCAATACAAAATAAAAGACGGTGAGTGGACAACTCTTGCAGACGGACTTGATTCTTCTAAAACGAGTGCGTACAGCTGGTATTCAAGAGAAATAGACACGTCGGTAAGTCCATTCTCTGATTCTAAAGACGGTTCTTTAAAAGTGAATTTCAGGGCGGTTGCTTTGGACAAGGCCGGCAACTACAGCGATTCCAGCGCAACTGGGCTTGAACTGATTTTAGCTCAGGACACAGACCGCCCGGTTATAAAACTTTCTTCCCTCGATAAGGCTGGAGACATTATTTCGTTAACGACCTTGCGAGGAACTATAAGCGACGACGATGGAATAAAAACTTTTAAATATTCACTGGACGACGGCGATTCCTGGGCACAAGCAGAAGTTTCGAGCGGTTCATGGCAAATCGAAGGTCTTACAGGCGGAGAATATTCGCTTAAATTTGAGGTTACAGACAACAACGGAACAATTTTTACAACTGGCGCAACTGAAGGCGGAACATTTGCAAATGCTGACAGACCATTTGTTATGTATTCTGGTGACATTGCAAAAACTGACAACACACAAAGCATAAATTTTGCAGTTGACTTACAGGCACCTTCAATTTCTTCTATTAAGATTGCTTCGAGCGAAAGTGACTCTGGTTTAGCGGAAGACTCACAATTGTGGGCCGACACAAACCTTAACTTTGGAAAATCTTCTAAATACATGAGCATAAAAATAAAAGCAACAGAAGATTTGCGGGTTCACGAAAGTGCAGTAGACGACCTGAACGTAAAAATCGGAACAACAACACTGACAGTCGATAACTTAAATGTAAAAGTTGTGCGTACTCCAGAAAGTTCTCTCAATGGCGAATTAGTTTACATAATTGGTCCAGTGGATATTTTTTCGGTAGAAAGCGCAGAAGGAACAAAAACGGTTTCTGTAAATGTAAAAGATGAATCCGGACGCGAAAGTGATCCTGCAACCTTGAATATTTACATTGATAACGGCGCTCCAGAAGTTTCGATTACTTCTCCAAATGCAGATTCGAGCGAGGCAGATGAAGGCAAGAGAAACGGAGTTTACACAACGGACGAAGCAATTACCGGCAAATACACAATAAAAGGCCGTATTTCTGACACGAGCGGAATTGCAAAGTTTTCGTATTTGATTCCGACAAATAAACAGATAACGTCGGGCGTTACAAAAGATACTTCTGGCTGGCTGCCAATGAAAACGCTTAGCGATGTTGAATTTAATTCTTACAGCGGAGATCCTTTAACTTCTTCAAACTGGAAAATTGAATTTAATTCTTCGGATTTTGAAGAAAGCGAAACAGAAATAACACACGGAAATTCTTTAATTTATTATGCAACTGCAAAAACTGACGAAGAATTCACTTTTGCACAAACAATAGAAGTCAGCAGCAATGTTTATGTTCCTTTGTATTTTTATGTAGAAGACGCAACCGGCAATGGCGAAGTTGTTGTAAACAGAATTCTTGTTAATGCGGACGGAGGAATTCCACAGGTAGAAATTACTTCGCACGAAGATGAAGCAAAAGCAGGCACAACAGTAACTCTGATTGGAACGGCTTTTGATGATGAAGAAGTAGAATCGGTAAAAGTTACAAAAATTGAATATGCAACGGATACGCAAATTACGTCTTCAACAGAATGGAAAGAGATAACCGATTTATCTGCAAGCGGAGTTGTAACAAAGGGAACTGTTGACAATACGACAGAAGAAACAAAAGCGCAGATAAAGGCAGAAGGAACAACAAGCTGGAAGGCTGGAATTAATGTAGACAAACTCGGCATAAAAGAAATTAAAGCGCTGAGATTTACCGTTGTTGCTTACGACCAGAACGGAACTGCAAGTTCAAAAAATGGCGCAACTTGTACGCGAAGCATTTATGTGGATTCTGGCAATCCTGAACTTAAACAAGCCGAAATCCTTGGCTTTGATTCAATTCCTGAAAGTGTGGACTCCACACCGGTTTTTGAAAAAACATATTCAGCAGGAATGTATTTTAGTGCAAACCAGGCTAAGCACTGGTATTTAAAAGTTGTTGTAAAAGATGATTCTAGTGTTGTTGACCTTAGTTTTACTTCGCAGACGGGCAGTGCTTACATTGCTGCAATTAAGGATTTTGATAGTTCAGAATCTGCAGACAGCGTAATAAAAACTGGAACTGGAACAGCCGAATACACAGCATTGATTCCGATTGCAACAGACACGGAAGGCAAGGTTTATACGACAATGACAATGAACGACGGCCAGCACACTGATGTTACAACGTCGTTTACATTCAATATTGATAACACCGCCCCAACTCTTTATGGCACAGACGGCGAAAAACTTAGCAAGGCAGAGGCACTTAGATTAACGTCTTTGGGCGAAAATCTTAGTACAACAAATGTAATAGAAAATTCTGACGGTTCGTTTACCTTTGGAGACGAACTTACAGAAGACGGCGCTGGGCTTTCTTTTGTTGCTGTTTATTTTAAAAAGGCGGCAAACGAAAACTTTAATACAAAGAACCGCGTTTATAATCCCATGTTTGCAAAAACTGAGTCGGCCGACAACATGAGTGAACTTGCAGACGTAACAGCGTGGACAGACGGAAGCGTTTACATTAATGCAGAAAATCTGCCGGCACTTTGCAAGAATGTAACGCGCAGCAGTCCAACTACACTTAGTTTTGAAGGACTTGGTTCTAATTACAATATAAACGGCACAAAGTGGAACGAAAAAGTTTTCAGCTTTGGACTTGTAAAAATTGGAGGCGCATATCATAAAATTGTGTCGATTACTGGCGACACGGCAACCTTGGACGAAACGGTTTCTGTCGATTTTACACAGGCAGAATTTATTTATGCTCAGCTTGTTGACCATGAAGTTACAGAAGGTTTTGACTCAACTGCAGATACAGGTGTTTCTAACGACGATGGCGACGGATTTGTCGAAATGGTTAAGCGAAGCGGTTCAACGTATAAATGGAGTGCAAGCGTTGACTCAACAAATATTCCTGACGGACCAGCAGAGATTCATATTGTAGCTTTTGACCAGGCAGGAAATTCAAATTACGGATATGTAAAGACGAGTATTCAAAATAACCGTCCGAGAATCAGCCGGGTAATGCTGGCAACTGATTTAAACGGAAACGGCAAATTTGATTATTACAACGAAAGCTCTTCAATCCTTAATGACTTGTCAAAAGATAATACGGTTGCAAGCGGAACTCAATTTGGCGAATTTGTATTTTATTCAACCTTAAAGGCGTTGGACAGCAGTTCTGACAAGGCAGGAGAAGCTCAGGCAAAAATTACTTTGAGCGGAAGAACGTTTAAAGTAAAAAAGGATCTGCTTGTTTTGCCGGAATTTGTTGGAGGAAACGGAAAGTTAATTTACGGGGCAAGTTTTGACAACGACGAGGCTGTAAGTCAGCCGGTTAGTGGAACAAAAGCACTTGCTTTTAGTGCAGACGACTTAAAACTTGCAGATAAAGACGACACAGCTCAAAAGGCAGAAAGTCTTATTCAGCAAGGTGAAAACTCGGCAAATGCAAATTATGGCGGTGCTGTCGTACAAATGGACAATTCGCTCGAAGACATTAAAAAACTCGACGACGGCAAAGTAAAATATCTTGCATTTACGTTCTGGGATTCAACCTCAGAAACAACTGCGGGAACAGACAGCCTTTGGGCAATGATAAATATTCCTGCAGTTATCGATGTTGTAGACGACACAAAACCGACTGGAACAATTAAACCTTTCTGGTGGAACAGCAAAGAAGACTCTAGTTTTGTTTATGATGAAGAAGAAAACCCACTTGGACACATCGACATTGATGCAGGTACGACGGATACTCGCCCGGGAGTTTCTGGACAGGTTTACATTAACGGAACAGCTTACGACGAAACGAGAATTGCAGAAATTCACGTTGTAAAGCCAGACGGAACTGCTGGTGGCGACGGAGATGAAAAAATCATCTGGTACGAAAGTGGAGAAAATGCCGGCTGGAAGCTTGCAGAAGGAGCAGAAATCTTAAGCGAACAAGAGCCAAGCCAGGACGGACACACAGTTGAATGGCGATACAAAATTGACATGACGCCTTATGGAGTTGCGACGCAAAAAACTGTAAAAACTTATGTTGTTGATTCTCAAGAAAACACAATGGAAAGCCCGTCGGAGAATACAGCGCAGACGACAGCAGTTGAACAGACCGCACTTTACAAAATGGACTTTGTTCCATACATAAAAGACATTTACACAACTTCAATGGGAAGTTCAAACCGTTCAAGACTGGGCCGCTATCCTGTACGCGCCGGCGAAGAATTGACAATCGAAGGAATGAACTTTGCAAAAGACTCATCTTATACAGTTAATTTTTACAAAACTGCAATAGACGGAACTATTGAAAGTAGCCCTGTAACTGACGAAAGCGAAACTGGCACCACAATAGAAGAAGACGGTAAAATTACGGTAACAGCACCGCAGTATTCGCGCTGGGTAGAAGTTGTTGTAAACAGTGTTGCCACAAAGAACAACACAAATGTAAACGGAGGCTACAACATAGAAAGTGGCTACGTAGCAAAAGATAGCGACAACGGCCTGCAAACCGCCAATGCCAACGGCGCAAACTTCTGGACCGACGACAGATATATCAGCGTATGGAACACAAGTACAACGTTTGACGGAAGTATTAATCCGACAAGTGGAGTTATAAAGAAGATTTCTGATAAAAACAGTGGAAGCGCAACAGGTTCTACTACTACTGGCGATGCAGTTGGTGGCGGTGCATTCTATAATCAGGCGGGAACAAACTCTAACCTTAGAATGAGTAGCAACCAGCACGACAGATATTTTAGTGCATGGTCTTCTAACGATTTAAAGATTTATGGATATTTGAGTACTGTTGGAACTAAGGATAATGTAATTTCTAAAAACTCAGAAGCTTCATTCCAGGCTCCAGGCGTAGACCAAATGGATTATGTAATTGTAAACGGAATGCCGTATTACGTAATGCAAGATAACTTTATTGGTGGAGACAGTGCAAGTGTTTGGGGACCAGGACTTTTCCTTTCTCGCGAAGGAATGAATTTTGATAAGTCAAAATTTCAGACAGGAAACACAATAGAAGAATCGGATACATTTGCAATTATTGAACGACAGGGTTCAAGCGGTGCTGCAGCAAAAAGAGATTCTTCTACTGGATACGACTCTGTAATGTATCAGTTTAAAAATCCAAGAATTGCCGGTGCCTACGTTGGAACTGAAACTATGAAGTATTCTAATTCTAATGGTGGAAAATCTGCAACTGGCGTAGATTACATTTATGTTTCATATTATGACTCTTATGCTAGATGTCTCAAATTTGCAGGTTATAAGGTTGCTCATAATATTGATAAAGACAATATGACTGAGTTATATAAGTGGGGGAATGTAGCCGAATATTGCGGTATTAACCCTGTAGTTCATTCAGCTCCAAATAATTCAAACAATTACAATTCTGTTACTAAATCTAACCATATGACTGATGGAAAAACTGTTGTTGCAGGTTTTGACACAACTGTAAGTAATCCAACCAAATTCACAGAAGAAGCTGGTGAATGGAATGACATAATGGTAGATAATACAGGTGATAGTCCAATACCAGTAATTATTTACTACAATAAAACAAAAAAATGTCTTGAAGTTGCACGCGGTAAGCAAAGTTTTCCAATTCATGACGGTAATATCGTTACAGCATCTTCTACAGGAACTGATAATACTACTAGCGGAACAACTGGCTGGACTAAATCGACTATTAAGCCAAATGGCGCTGTTGATTTTGGCCGTTATGTAAGTGCAGCAATGGATGAAAAAGGAAATATTCACGCTGCAGCAGTAGATGCTTCAAAAAATAAGGTTTATTACTTGTATATTATAAAATCTGGAGAATCTTATACACTTAATTCTTTTGCTGTAATTGGTACTTCAAGCGGTTGCTGGACAGATATTGAACTTACAAATGGAGGAATTAAGACAGGAGCAACAACTGGTGATTCAAAAACTACAACAAGTGAAGTAAAACCTGTAATTTCATGGATAAACAAAGGTTCGCTCGATTCAACAGATGCTGTTCAAGTTTCTTATCTTTCGGTTGATGATACTGATGGAACACTTTGGGAAACAATGACAGATCCTGCAATATATGCTGCAAATGATCAGCGAACTTCGGTTATGGCTGATGTTTACGAAGGTAAAGATGTAACTGACACAGAAAAATCTAAGAAGGCAAAAATTGCCGTCGGATTCAACTCAGACATGCTTGCTCTGGACTTTTTGAGAGGTGAAGACTAAAAACTTTACAGCATACGCGCAAGGGATTGTAATCGAGAAATTACATCCCTGTAATTTCTCGATGGTAAGAAGTAACTGTTTAATAAATAAAAATCTAACCAGATAGAAAAAAATTAAAATCAAGCACAGTCTATTGTTTTTATTCTTCTGACTAGTTACTTCTTACAGATAAAAACA
>CAVJSA010000006.1:27536-42457 GCA_963651875.1 Lachnospiraceae bacterium
CCATATAAAAAAAGTTGCTTTAAACTAACAATTTTTAAATTCACCTAACAAATGTAATTTTGATATATTCAACTCAACCCGTGAGGGAGTAGCAGACTTGATAAAAAGTAGAAAGTCAACATACTGGTTTAACCTGGCTTTCTTTAATTTGCGAGACTCATGTGCAGAAAAGGTGTTTCTGTGCATGTGTCGTATAAATTTGACCTGTACAGATGTGCAGGTCATTTTTTTTGCTCAGGAATTTATTTTATTAACTCTTTTTGGGAGAAAACTATGGAACAGAATCTCGTAGCAATGTTTTTGACAGTTATGGTAACTGACTTTGTTGCAGAATTTGGAGACAAAACTCAGCTTTTGCTGGTTGGAATGACAAACAAGTACAAAATCCGCGATATTATTCTCGGAACTTTAGTTGCTGTTATTATTCTTAACGGTGCGGCTGTTTTTGTTGGTGGCGCATTGAATCAGATTTTAAATTCGTTTTTGTGGGCTGTTAAATTTGTTGCTGCCGCCGCTTTTATTTATTTTGCAGTTACAACTCTTGGTCCGGACGACGACGATGAAGAAGAAGCCGGCAACAGCAAAATTAAATTTGCTCCATTGGCTGTTTTTTGTACTTTTTTTATTGCTGAACTTGGCGACAAAACTCAGCTTACCGCAGTTACCTTTGGTGCAAACTATGGCTTGAGTCAGGCAGTTCTTATCTGGGGAGCGTGCGTAATCGGATTTTTTGCAGCAGACATTATCGGAATGCTTGTCGGCTATCTTTTAAAGACAAAGGCTCCGGATGGAATTTTAAAAGTAATTTCGTTTATTTTGTTTACGGGATTTGGATTTTTTACGGTTTACCAGGCACTCGATTTATTAAAAGAATTCCTTGTTAATAAAGGTTCATCTGCAGTTGTGCCGGTTGTTCCTGTAATGATTGCAGTTGCAGTCGTTTTTGCAGGCCTCTGCCTTTTGCGTCTTAAACTTACAAAAAAACAGGAACAGAAATAACTCAGAACATTGCCTTGCCCGACACTCTGTCATACAAAGGGGATTCCCGCATCGAGTGCGGGAATGACAGTAAAGAGGGTGTCGTTGTCGGGCTTGAATACTCGTGTCGTTGCAGGACTTGAATCCTATTGTCATTGTCGTGTTTGAATACTCGTGTCATTGTCGGGCTTGACCCGACAATCTTTGCATACTGTCATTTTCGTGCCACGACACGACAAGCTATTTAGACAAGAGATTCCCTTGTCACGCAAGGGAATGACAGGTTTTTATGAAATTCCCACTTCCCGTGCGGGAATGAAACCCTCCCGCAACTGTCTTTATTGCTTACTTTATTTTTACAACTTTTATACTGCGGATTGTATTTTTATCTGTCGTTAAAATTTCAAATTCAATTTTTTCCTGGCAGACAACTTTTTTACCAGCTTCCGGAAAGTCTCCGAGAGTTTCTATTATCCAGCCACTCACGGTGTTTGATTCTACCGACTCGTCTTCTTTTAATTCAAAAAACTTAAAGAATTTATAGAGCGGAGTTTCGCCGTTAACAATAAAAGTGTTTTCTGCAGATTGTTTTATATATTCAATCTTGTCGTCGTGCTCATCGTAAATTTCGCCAACGAGTTCTTCGAGAATATCTTCCATCGTTACAAGACCACTTGTTCCGCCGTATTCGTCAATAATAATTGCCATGTGGCTTCGTTCTTTTTGCATCTGCTTAAACAACTTAGAAATTTTGTTTTTTCCAGTCGAAAAGAACGGTTTTTGAACAATGCTTTGCAAGGTTTGGTCGGTGCCGTAAATTCTATAAAAATCTTTTTCGTGGATTATTCCCGTAATAGAGTCAATTTCTTTGTCGTAAACCGGCAACCGCGAAAAACCAGAACTTTCAAATTTCTGTTTAATTTCTTCGAAACCTGCATTCTGTTCAACTGCGCAGATATTTACACGCGGAACAATAATGTCGTCGGCGTCGAGATCGTCAAATTCAATTACCGAACGGATAAGAGCTTTTTCGTGCTCTTTGATTGTTCCGTCTTCCTGGGCTTCTTCCACGATTGTAATAAGTTCTTCTTCAGTTATTACGTCTTTTGACTCAAACTTAAAAAGTTTTACGATGAATTTTTTCCAGCAGGAAAACAAAAAGTTTAGCGGATAAAAAACAAAGATAAGGACAGAAATAAACGGACAGACGAGCATTGCAAATTTTTCGGCACAGGCTTTTCCAATGTATTTTGGAGTAATTTCGCCAAAAATAAGGACAGCGAGCGTAATTACAACCGTCGAAATAACAGACGAATTAATCTGCGAATTAGCCAGAAGTTTTGCAAATAAGACTGCACAAATTGTCGAAGCAGACAGGTTTACAATGTTGTTGCCGATTAAGATTGTGCTTAAAAGTTTATCGTAGGAATTTTCAGAAAGAAAAAGAACTTTGCCTGCGCGTTTGTTTCCGTTGGAACTAAGCGACTTGAGTTTGATCCTGCTTGCACTGGTGAATGCGGTTTCCGTCGCAGAAAAAAAAGCGGAAAAAGCAATTAAAACAAAAAGTGAAACTAATAAGGGTATCGACCCGTCGGGCATATAAATCTCCCAAAAAAATTAAGATACGAAGACGTGCGTCTCCTGGATTTTGTAAACATACAATATTTGGTTATGAATTTAAAGTGGTGTCTGGGGCTTCCGGCGCAACTGAGTTGCGCCGTCGGGTGCTGCGGGGTTCCGCGTCTTGCGCGCTCCAATGTTTGTGCTTTGCACAAACATCGCCTTCGACGCCCCTCCGCCCCCTAAGCCTTATCTTGTTAATTTTCTGTAGACAGTCTTATGAGGAACGTCGTCATCAATTCCAAGAACAGCCTTGCGCCATTCAACATATTCAGACCAGTTGCCTTCAAAAAAGTGAATGTCAGAATTGTTTTCAAATGCAAGAATGTGTGTTGCAATACGGTCAAGGAAGTAGCGGTCGTGGCTTACGACCAGAACAACGCCGGCAAAACCATTGATTGCTTCTTCGAGAGAACGTGTTGTCGAAATATCAAGGTCGTTTGTAGGTTCGTCCAGCAAAAGAACATTGCCGGCTTCCTTAAACATGAGCCCCATATTCAGGCGGTTTTTTTCTCCACCAGAAAGAACACTGATTTTTTTGTTCTGTTCCGAAGAATTAAAGTTAAACCAAGAACAGTAAGCGTGGGCGTTAATTTCGCGTACAGCACCGTTTAGTGGACGGCCTTTTTCGTCAACAGCGCCGAGTTTTACCAGGTCGCCGCCGTCGCTCAAAGTTTCGTAAATAGTTTTGTTTGGATCAAGCTTTGAGCGCATCTGATCAACGTAAACGAGTTTTACAGTTTCGCCCACTTTTATACTTCCAGAATCCGGCAATTCAGTTCCGAGAGTTCCGTCAGGTAATTCAACTTTCTGGCCGGCTGCACTTGCAATCATCTTAAACAGAGTAGTTTTTCCGGCACCGTTTGGACCGACGATTCCAACAACTGCCCCAGCAGGAATATGAAAATCCAGGTTTTCGAACAAAAGTTTGTCGCCAAAAGATTTTGTAAGTTTTTCTGCATCAATTACAACATTACCAAGGCGAGGCCCTGCAGGAATGCTTATCTGGCTGTCTTTAAGCTGAACACGCTTTGCTTCTTCTGCAAGCAAAGATTCGTACTTTGTAATGTGTTCCTTGTGCTTAGCCTGTCTTCCTTTTGCACCTGCGTGGATCCACTCAAGTTCTTCCTTCATTTCGCGCTGACGCACGCTTGCCTGTTTTTCTTCGAGTTCAAGGCGTTTTTGTTTAGCTTCGAGCCACTGAGAATAATTGCCCTTAAAAGGATAACCTTCGCCACGATCCATTTCCAAAATCCAGCCTGCAACGTTATCCAAAAAGTAGCGGTCGTGGGTAATTGCAATGATTGTTCCAGGATAATCCTTTAAGTGGCGTTCAAGCCATGCAACAGTTTCTGCGTCGAGATGGTTTGTAGGTTCGTCCAAAAGCAGAATGTCCGGTTTTTGCAAAAGCAGACGGCACAAAGCAACACGGCGGCGTTCACCTCCAGAAAGTACATCAACAATCTGGTCTGGCGGAGGGCAGCGCAGGGCGTCCATTGCAAGTTCGAGGTTTGTATCAAGGTTCCATGCGTCGGCAGCATCAAGCTTTTCCTGGATTTCTGCCTGGCGTGCACAGAGTTTATCAAAGTCAGCATCCGGGTCGCCAAAGGCTTCGTTTACTTTGTCAAATTCTGCAAGAAGGTCAGTAATTGGTTTTACACCTTCTTTGACAATTTCTAAGACAGTTTTTCCAGGTTCAAGATAAGGTTCCTGTTCAAGATAACCCATTGAATAACCCGGCAAAAGCTGGGTTTCGCCAGTGTAATCTTTGTCGATTCCCGCGAAAATCTTAAAAAGTGAAGACTTACCGGCACCGTTTTCACCGATAACACCGATTTTTGCACCGTAGTAATAAGAAATAGAAATATCCTTAAGAACTACTTTTGTACCATAGGCACGACTAACTCTGTCCATGGTATAAATAATTTTTTTATCGTCAAAAGTTTTAGCCATAAACCAATTATAGCAGAGAAAAATAATAGTTTTTAGTGGGTAGGAGTTTATTTTACGAAAACCGCCAAATGACAGCAAAATGACCGCCACGGATGGCGGATAAAGACAGGAAAAAAAAACGATTCAAAACAACCTCACATTTTTCCCTTTCTCCCGGCGCCTCTATAAAATATAAAGCTATTTTTTTGAAATCCTCTTTGAAATTTGATAAAATTATCTTTAATGCTGCGGTTTAAGTGGCACAGTTCTTTTTATAAACGGCTGTTTTTTGCTTTGTTGTGGAACAGCGTAAGTTTTATGTGAGGTTTTTTATGATTCATAATATGCAGATTTTGCAGGAAGCAGCCAGCGCAAACGGTCCACTGTGTGTTGGACTCGACACAGATCCTTCTTATATTCCAGCCCCAGTATTAAAGGTTTTTGGTTCACCTGCAGAAGCAGTTCTTGCTTACAATAAAGAAATTATTAAACGCGTTGCAGCAGAAAAATCAGCCTGCTGTTTTAAAATTCAAATTGCATACTACGAAGCTATGGGCCTCGAAGGTTTAAAAGTTTACGCAGAAACAATAAAAGCCGTTCACGATGCAGGATTTATCGCAATCAGCGACATTAAACGCGGCGACATCGCAGACACAGCAAAGGCTTACGCACGAGCACATTTTTCGGGCGAGTTTGAAACAGACATCATTACGGTAAATCCATACATGGGATTTGACACCTTAAAACCATTTACAGAATATTGCGCTCCACACACAGTAGAGTCAAAAGTTGCTACAGGTTCAAAAGGCATTTTCGTTTTGCTTAGAACTTCAAACCCTGGAATGGTAGACATTGAACAGCAGGAATTAAAATCTGGCGGACGTGTTTTAGACCGCACAGGTTCAGAATTAAAAAGAATCGCCGGCGAATTTGCAGAACTCTACAACGGACAGACATGTTCACCAGTTGGAGCAGTTGTCGGCTGTACAGAAGAAAGCGATGCCCGACTTTTACGCGACGCATACCCGGAAATTTTCTTTTTAATTCCAGGATATGGCGCTCAGGGTGGAGCTGCACGTATTGCTGCAACATTGCTTGATAAGGCAGGCGGCACAGTTAATTCAAGCCGTGGAATCCTTTGTGCATGGAAAAAATCTCCAGAACTTGCAGAAAAAATCGAAAGTGGCAGTCTTTGCTTAAAAGAAATTGCCGATGCAGCATCAAAAGCATGTCTTGCTTCAAAACTTGACCTTCTTAACGCTAAAAAAGAACTTGGTCTATAGTTTTTAGTTTTTTTTGGGCGCATTGGGGCTGTCCAGCCCCAACCGTGCTTTTCGAGGTTCCGCGCCTTGCGCGCTCCAATGTTTGCGCTGCGCACAAACATCGCCTTACGGCGCCTCTACAATCACTTGCGCACCGCTAGCGCGGAACTTTTACTCTAAGGGAGAAAAATATGTCAGAATTAAAAAATTGTTCGGGAGAAGTGCTTCCAGTTTTTGCAAAAGGCAAGGTTAGCGGCTGTTCAGTTGTTCAGTCGGCTGTTCCATTTGGAAGTGTCTGGTATTTAAAAGTAAGCATCGAAGGCAAAAACGGCGCAAATGTTGCTCAGCCTCTTCCCGGACAGTTTTACATGCTGCGTTCGGTTCGTTCAGGACTTTTGCTTGGCCGTCCGATCAGCGTTTATAATTCAAAAAGAATTTCTGACACAAATATAAATGTAGAATTTTTAATTCTCCTTAAAGGCAAGGGCACAAAAGAACTTGTTACTTTAGAAAGTGGCGACGGAATCGAGCTTATCGGCCCACTCGGCAACAGCTGGCCGGTACCAGCCGAAGACAAAAAAGTTTTGTGCATTGGCGGTGGAGTTGGCGTTGCCCCGGTTGCAGGATTCGCCGTAACTTTGCCAAAAAAATCTTACGATTTTATAGCTGCTTTTAAGAGCGGCTCTTACGGTCTCGACTATATTTTTCCGGAAAACCTTACGATTACGACCGACGACGGTTCAGTCGGTATAAAAGGCATGGTAACTGCTGCAATAAATTCACAAAGCATAAAAGCTTACGATGTAGTTTATGCCTGTGGACCGACACCAATGCTTGCCTGCGTTCAAAAACTTTGCGAAGAAGCGGGCGTAAAATGCTGGCTTAGTATGGAAAACCGCATGGCGTGCGGAGTTGGAGCCTGCCTTGGCTGTACGATAAAAACAAAAGAGGGCAACAAACGCTGCTGTAAAGACGGCCCGGTTTTTGATTCAAAAATCCTGGATTTTACACGTATAGATTCTCCTGTAACATCTCCAAAAATGGAACGCCGTTCACCACTTGCAAACGACGAAACTCCAGACTTGAGCGTAACAATCGCCGGAGTAAAATTTGAAAATCCAGTGTTCGCCGCAAGCGGAACTTTTGGTTACGGAAGCGAATATTCAAGCATTTTAGACGTAGACAGCCTCGGAGGAATCTGCTCAAAAGGTCTTACACTCGACGGTCAGCCGGGCAATGCAGGAATTCGCCTTGTAGAAACTCCGATGGGACTCATTAATTCAATTGGCCTTGAAAACCCGGGAATTCAACATTTTATCGAAAATGAACTTCCACAAATGAAGCATTTTAAGGCAAAGACAATTGTAAACCTGAGCGGAAAAACTCTCGAGACCTACGTAAAGGGAGCTGAACTTCTCGAAAAAACAGACGTCCCGATGATTGAATTAAACATCAGCTGTCCAAACGTAAAAGCCGGCGGAATGGCATTTGGAATGGACTGCACGGCAGCGGCAACCGTTGTAAAGGCAGTGCGTCAGGCAACAACAAAACCGTTAATGGTAAAACTTAGCCCGAACGCACCGGATTTAATTGGAGTTGCAATGGCAGTAAAAGAAGCCGGAGCGGACGCAATCAGTCTTGTAAATACATTCCAGGCAACAGCAATAAATATCGAAACCGGTCGCCCGTATTTTGAAAATATCCGCGCAGGTTTTTCAGGCCCAGCCGTAAAGCCGATTGCATTAAGAATGGTTTACGACCTTTGTCTTGCAATGAATAAACTTCCACCAGAAGAAAGAATCCCAGTTGTAGGCTTAGGCGGAATTTCGACCTGGCAGGACGCCGTAGAATTTATTATGGCAGGAGCCGCAGCAATCGAAGTCGGAACAGCAACTTTTGGCAATCCAACCGCAATGACCGAAATCGTAAAAGGTCTAAAAGACTTTATGGCAAAAAAAGGCTACAAAACCTTAAACGACTTTAGAGGCTGCGCGTTGTAAAAATCGCACAGGAAAGAGTAGGCTCTGAGCAGTAGTGGCAGCATTTTTGTTGCTGCTACGAAGATGCCATGTTTTCCCCCACCACTTTTTAATTGAAATATCATACTAAAAATATTATTCTCTTTTTATGAATGTTTTTGCCCTTTTTGCGCTTGGTATTGTTCCTCTTTTGACTGTTTTTTTGCTTATGGTAATTCTTGTAAAGGGGCTTAAACTTCGTTTTGCATTGTTTGCCTGTCTGATTGGGCTTATAACTGTTGTTCCGACTGGATTTGTTCAGTACTTTGTTCTTGGATTGCCGATTTTTATGGCAAATACTGTTGTAAATCTTTTAATTACAGCAATCATTTTTAACGGTCTTATCGAAGAAACTTTTAAAATGCTTTTTATGTCGGTTTTGCCGTTTAAAAAGCAGACTTTACCTGCATATTTTTGTTGCGCGCTTCTTGCAGGTCTTACACTTGGAAGTTTTGAGTCGCTTATTTATGTTTTAACAAAAATAAACGGGGCAGTTGAACCGTTAACTACCGACATTTTGGTTAATCTTCTTTTGGCAAGGGCAGGAACAAGCGTTCTTATTCATACATTTTGTGCCGGTTTAACGGGACTTTATTTGTGGATGTTTAAGAAAAAGCAGACACATCTTATGCCGTTTGTCTGGGCCGTTTTGTTGCACGGCGTTTACAATTTTTTTGCCGGATTTAAGAATGGATTTTACTGGTTTGCAATAATTGCAATACTTTTCACAATTCTTGAATGTAGAATCTGGTACAAATATAATTCTTTAAGTGATACAGGGGTTGACATAAAACGTCATTAATTATACTATAAACGAACATTACGACGCGGGGTAGAGCAGTTGGCAGCTCGTCGGGCTCATAACCCGGAGGCCGCAGGTTCGAGTCCTGCCCCCGCTAAAAGGAAAGCTTCAGTTTTTATGCTGGAGCTTTTTTGTTTTTAAACCGATTTTTTTTTACCGTCACTTCCGCATTCGTCCTTCTGTCACCCTGAACTTGTTTCAGGGCCTCATAAGGGCGTTCCGGCAACAAGTGCCGTCGGGCTATCCGTGGTTCCGCGCCAAGCGCTCCATTGCTTCGCAACGCCTCCGGCGCCACTACTATCCCTAACGCGAGCGACATCCTGTCGCGCCACAAATTGCATAGCAATTTGTGCGGGTATTCAGTCTTTAGTGCCCTCCATGGCACAAATAACAGACAAATGAGTTTTTTGCTTTATGCGCACACGTAAATAAAGAGTTTGCGACAGCAAACTCGCAGCGTGTATTGCACGCAAGCATCCCTAACTCTCTGTCATTCCAGTGCTCGATTTTTATGTCATTCCCGCGGCGTGCTTCCTGTGTCATTCCCGCACTTGATGCGGGAATCTTCTTTTTTAAGCAATTCTCAAAAAAAAATCAAATTTTGCGTTTTTACGATCTGTAAAAATTAAATCAACAGACTTTTAGTCCGACATTCTATGACGTTATGAAGTTTTATGCTTTAGTAAGACTATAAAAAGTCTGAGGAGTATGAAAATGAAAAAAATTAGTTTATTGCTTAGTCTGCTTGGCCTAAGTCTTTTGGTTGGCTGCGCATCAATTCAGGCCTCTGATGTATCATTTGAGGTCGACTATGAATATGAATCAGAGAATCCAGCTGTAACAGTTAATGTAGTTCCAGTTTGGAGTCACAATATTATTAACGGTGACGGAATCGGTGGTTTTTATTGCACTTTTTCAAATAATACAGATAAAGTTGCAAAAGTTGTTTGGGAAGAATCTAGCGTAAATTATAACGGGTCTTCTTATGTCCCATTTATTGACGGTCAAAAATATATTAATGCTCAAGAACCTATGTCACCAACAGCAATAGCAAAAAAAGGAACTTTAAGTAAAAAAGTTTTTTCATCAGCTCAGCCAGAGTTTGTGTCTGGAGCATATGGAGGATGGTGCATGAGGCCAATGGCGCAGGATCATGTTCAGTTGTTGCTGATGATTAAATCAAGCGATAAGGAAGAATATATTACCGTAGAAGTAAATTCAAAAATTGCCCAGAAATAATTATAGATTTTTGGGAAAGATTGTCTAATAAGTTCAAAAGGGCATCCCCCTCATCTTGACGGGGGAATCTCCTCTTGCAACAGATTGTCGGGTCAAGCCCGACAATGACAAACAGCCGACACCAGAACTGCCACCACACACAACACCGCCCGTCGCAGACCATTTTTTTTCCTTTTAAAACAAAAAAACCGGCACTTTTTATGCCGGCCTTTTTTATAGTAATTAAATTACCATGTTTTTTCGATTTCTGGTTCGCAGATGTTTACTTCTGTTGTAAGGTCAAAGAACTTACATTTTTCCATTTTTGGAACAAAGTTTACTGTATCGCCAAGTTTTGGGTTTACAGAAGGATGACATTTTGCAACAACCTTTGAATTCTGAATCTGTACAAAAACATGAGTTTCTGCACCAAGTGGTTCTTTGTTTGTAACTTTCAAAGAAATGTTGTTTTCTGCAGCTGGAGTGTCCTGGTAAACAAGGTCTTCTGGACGAACACCGAACCAAACTTCTTTGCCAACAGAAGCCTTAAGATGTTTCTGCTGATCTGCAGTTGGAACAAGCTTAAAGTTGCCTTCGTTTGCAACAACACCGTCACCGTTAGCTTCGATCTTTACTTTAAAGAAGTTCATTGGAGGTGTTCCAATAAAGCCGGCAACAAATTTGTTGATCGGGTGATTGTAAAGATAAAGTGGAGCACCAATCTGCTGAATGCGTTTTTCTGACATTACAACGATTTTTGTACCCATTGTCATAGCTTCGATCTGGTCGTGTGTAACGTAGATCATTGTAGCCTGAAGACGGCTGTGGAGGGCAGAAATTTCTGCACGCATCTGAACACGAAGTTTAGCGTCAAGGTTAGAAAGTGGTTCGTCAAAAAGGAATACTTTTGGAGAACGAACGATTGCACGACCTACAGCAACGCGCTGGCGCTGACCACCAGAAAGAGCCTTTGGTTTGCGGTCAAGATATGTATCAAGGTCAAGAATTTTAGAAGCTTCATGAACGCGACGATCGATTTCTTCTTTGTCAATTTTGCGGATTTTAAGACCATAAGCCATGTTGTCATAAACTGTCATGTGTGGATAAAGAGCGTAATCCTGGAAAACCATGGCAATGTTGCGGTCTCTTGATGGAACATCGTTCATAACTTCGCCATCAATTAAGAGTTCACCAGCTGTAATGTCTTCAAGACCAGCAATCATACGAAGAGTTGTAGATTTACCACAACCAGATGGACCTACGAAAACACAGAATTCGCGGTCTTCAATAGTTACATTTGATCTTTCTACAGCAAGAACGTTGCCGTCGTAGATTTTTGTAATACCTTTAAGTTCAATCTTAGCCATTTAATCCTCTTAGTAGTAATAAATAAAATTACTTTCATTATATTAGCATTTAATAACAATCAAAATCAATAATCATTCTATTAATAAAACGGGAATTTTTTGGACGACAGTTACAGTCTCGTCCGGCCTTCCGTGGCTTGCTATCGCGCGGTCCTTTCGGACTTGCTCTTGCGAGCAACCACTACACGCCGGCGTAGCTTTTTTTGACAAAAATAAAAAATAACCGTCTCGCAGTTTCTGTGCTTATTCTTTTAAAAGCCAGTCGATTGCATTAATTTTTTGAATTCCTTCAAAATCGCAGTCTGGATCGTCATCCAGGGTAATAAGAAATTTAGGATAATTGTCTTTTATTGCCTGTAATGGGCGCAGTTCCCGTTCTAAAGTGTTTTGGTCACGAACGGATGCCGCCACTTGAAAATAAGTATTGCCCGATTGTGTTTGTGCAACAAAATCAACTTCCATACTATCAACTTTTCCGACAAAAACCTTGTAACCGCGTCTTTTTAGTTCAAGATAAATAATATTTTCGAGAATATGACCAACGTCGTTTGCTTTTGAACCCAAAAGCAGGTAGCGTAAACCAATATCTGCGGCGTAGTATTTTTCGAGAAGTTTTAAATATTGTTTGCCCTTTATATCGTAGCGTTTTGCTTCGTAAACTATGTAGCTGTTTTCTAATGCCGAAATATATTTTTCTATTGTTTTTGAATCAGTTTTGCGACCTGCGCTTGTCATTGTGTCGGCAATTTTTTTTGCAGAAATCGGACTTCCAATGCTGTCAAACAAAAAACGAACAAGGCTTTCGAGCATTTTTGTGTCAGTAATATTTCCACGATCCATTACGTCTTTTAAAACAATTGAACTATAAACTCCCTGCAAATAGTCTAAAACTTCTGTTTTATTCGAAAGCAGATTTATTACATACGGAAAAGATGAATTTTCTACATAAAGACGATATTTTTCTGCCTTCGAAAGCTGCGAATTCTGCACAGAACAAAATTCCTTAAACGAAAGAGGAAGCATTTCAATTGTAACGTAACGCCCGGAAAGTAAAGTCGCAAGTTCTCCAGAAAGGAGACTGGCATTGCTTCCTGTAAGATAGATGTCGATTTTGGGATTTAAAAAAAGGCTGTCTACAACTCTCTGAAACTCCGGAACATTTTGAATTTCGTCAAAAAAGACATAAGTCATTTTTTCTTTTTGAATTTTGGGTTTTATCCAGGCGTAAAGTTTACGTATGTCCAAAAGTTCCAGGTTGTCAAAATCTTCAAAATTTAAATAGATGATCTGTTCAGAAGAAATTCCTGTCGTGAGTAAGTAATCGCGGAACATTGTCATTAAAGTTGACTTTCCGCAACGGCGGATTCCTGTAATTACTTTTATTAAATGTTTGTCTTTAAAACCTTTGAGGCGGTCAAAAAATTCTTTTCTGAATATGTCGTCCATACTTTGGATTGTAGAACAATAGTTTTGAAAAATCAACAAAAGTTTTGCTTTTAATCCAAAGTCTTTAGGATTTTAGCAAAAGTTTGGATTTGAATCCAAACTTTTGCTAAAAAGTTACAGACCTGTGCCTTCGTCTATGCCCATCATAATGTTCATGCACTGAACGGCAGCTCCGCTTGCGCCTTTGCCGAGGTTGTCAAAACGGCTTGTTAAAACTAAACGTTCTTCGTTGCCACAGACAAAAATCTGCATATTGTTTGTTCCTGCGAGTGTGTTTGCCGGAATAAAGTTTTCGGTTAAAGTTCCTTCGCCCAAAAACTCTGCACATTTTACAAAGCGCGAACCATTATATTGTTCTTTATAAACTTCGGTCACTTCTTTGCCGGTAAGTTTTTTTTGCATTAAGCGTGTAAAAAGGCTTACAGTTACTGTCATGCCCTGAAAGTAGTCGCAGACGTAAGGATTAAAAATCGGCTTGTATGCAAGTCCGCTGATCTGCTGCATTTCCGGCAGGTGTTTGTGTTCCTGGGTTAATGCGTACAGGCGTGGCGATTTTAATTCCGGGTTGCGCTCTGGCGACTCGTACTGGGCGATTGCTTTTTTGCCTGCGCCTGAGTAGCCGGAAACTGCATGGCAGACAACCGGATAATCCGGAGCAATAATTCCGTTTTTTATAAGCGGATAAACAAGCGAAGCAAAACCAGAAGCATAGCAGCCTGGAACTGCAACCCGATTGGAAGAAGCAATCTTTGCGCGGTGCTCTGCCGAAAGTTCTGGAAAGCCATACGCCCATTGTGGATTTGTTCTGTGGGCGGTAGAAGCGTCTAAGATGCGTGTTTTTGGATTTGTGCAGAGTTTTACGGCTTCGATGGCGGCTGCATCTGGAAGACAAAGGAATGTAAAGTCTGACGCGTTAATCATTTTTGCGCGTTCTTGAGGATCCTTGCGTTTTTCTTCGTCTATTAGAAGAATTTCTATATCAGAGCGGTTTGCAAAGCGTTCGTAAATTTTAAGACCAGTTGTTCCTTCTTTACCATCAATAAAAACTTTGTACATTTTGTTCTCCCGGTATCGAGCGTTAAGGACTGGAGGGGCGCGCGAAGCGCGGTGCAAAGCACTGGAGCGCGTAAGTCGCGGAACCCCGCAAGGCCTGACGGCGCTTTGCGCCGGAACGCCCAAATTATAAAAATGAACTTTTAAAAAATATATTCCTTTTGACCGATAATTACGATATGAAACAAAAAAAATTGCTGACTTTTTTTACGCTTTTGGCTTTTTCGTCTTTTTTTGTGCACGCTCAGGGGACTGCCGTAAATTTGCAGTATAAAGGTGACGGCGGTTATTCTTTGGTTGAACGCACAAATTTAAGGCGCTACGTTAACGGCAAATACGTTGGGCTTACAAGCAGAGAAGTTCGTTCTTTTGTTGCCATGAGTGAACCTCCTCTAAAACGTTTTAAGGCTAAAGGTTCGACTTTTGAAAATGACCAGTGGTACGACGGCAGTTTTTATGTTATGGAAGAAACTTTAAGAAATAATCAGGCGGCGGGTGCACAGATTCACGAGGCGGTGCAGTCGGTTTTTCATATTTCGCAAACTGGTCAGCTGACAATGTACAAAGACAACGGTTATCCGTCGTTCAGAAGTTTTCCGGCTTATAGTCAGGACAAGGTTAATGTTGGCGACAGCTGGAAGGCTCAGGCAGAACGGGCAGTTGATCCATTAAATAAAGGCGTTTTTACAAAAATTCCAATGATTGTTTCTTATTCTTTTGCGGGAGAAGAAACGTACAAAGAACAAAAGGTTTACAGAATTAAAGCTCAGTGGCAGACGTATTACGGAGCTGGTAACCGCGATTTTGCCGGAGACTCGACTCTCGACAAGGCTCGTGGCGGACACAAAGCAGACATTATTGTATTAAAGCAAACTGGAGTTCCTGTTCTGGTGATTGATAATGTAGACGAAACTTTTTTTTGGACAGACGGAACACAGGTAAACTTTAAAGGAACGATTACGCTGTTTACGGAGTTTCCGCCGGCGCTCGACTCTCAAAAAATTATGCACGCGCTTAACCGTGTTGCAAGCGTAAAGACAACGGCAAAAGATGACGCTCAAACGAAGACTGGCTCTCTGACAAATCCGCAAAACACAGCCGGCTCGAGTGCGCGTGTGGACAAGACAGACAAACAAAGCGAATACGAAAAAGTGACGGATTTACAGAAATTTGACGACGTTCTCGCAAAGGCAGATTTGACGGACAAGCCAGACCCAGCCGGCAA
>CAVJSA010000006.1:42581-53337 GCA_963651875.1 Lachnospiraceae bacterium
GGCATAAAAGCAGCCGTAATGGCAGAAAAACTTAGCGGCGAAGACTCAGAACCGCCAAAAAACAACATAGTTGCAGAAGAAGTTCCTGCAGGAATCCGCCTGAGTATCCGCGATATAAAATTTGTGCCGGATAGTGCTCAGGTTCTGCCGGGCGAAAAGGAACGTCTTGACGAAATTGCAAAGGTGTTAAAACTTGCTCCAGATTCCCAGCTTTTGGTGGAAGGTCACACAGCGAGCGTTGGAAAACCTGGTGGCGAACAGACACTTTCTGAACAGCGTGCGCATCAGATTGCTGAAGAGTTAAAAGTGCGTGGTGTAAATGCGGTCTTTATTTGTCGTGGCTGGGGCGGAACAAAGCCTGTAGCTTCGAACGATACTGACAAAGGCAGAGCGCAGAACCGTCGTGTAGAAATTACGATTTTAAAATAGCTTTTGTTTTTTTAGGACGGAATGGACACAGTCCGGCTTTGCAGGTTCCGCTGTCGCTTCATTCGGCTGACAGAAAGTCAGCCGAACGCCTGCGGCGCCTTCCAATCCGGCGTATGCAATTTGAAACAAAAATTGTCAATGTTTTGTCTTTGCGAGTAATAAAACGTCGGACCTGGAAGTAATTTATGCTGCAATGCCCACCCCGACTATTAAAAAATTTCTTGTTTGTGCTGTGTGCCAAGTATATGGGCAGAGTTTTCGATATCCGTTGAACCGTTTTTTTGCATAAAGTCTCTTAAGTCGATCGAAAAACGGTTCATCGAAAAATGCTGAAAAACATAAACTTTTTCCCATTCTGCTGTTGTCTGTCCATTTTGTTCGTAAAAACTTTTAAGGGTTTCTTTGTAGTCCGTAAAAATGCCGTTCTTTTTTAATTCGCTGTAGCCGACTAAAAAAATGTCCGGACGTTCGCTATCCGTGCCGGCAGATTTGCATAAATTTGTGTGCAGTTCAGCTGTTTTTTGTGCCATGTAAATCTGGCTTTCTTTTAGCATTTGTCTTAATTGTTCATTGCCGTTTTGCATTAAGTATTTTATGTGCTTTGTCTTTGCCGTATGAACCGGGGTTTTGTTTAAAATAATTACATTTTGTCTAAAGTCCACATTAAACTCTGGGTGGTTTTTAAAAAAGCTTGTGGCAATTTTTCCGCTCTGGCCGACAAGATATTTGCAGTTTTTAAAAAGTTGTTCGTCTTTGCCTGGGTTGTCGCCAATAACGATTAAGCGGATTTGGCTGTCTTTTGTAAAATCGTCGAGTGCCGTGTTGTAAACGACCGGATTTTCCAGGTTGTAGGCAGGAGTGTCGCTCTGGCATGCTTGTTTTTGCAGAGGAATTAAAACGTTTCCAAAGTCGTCAGAAAGTTTTTTACAGTAAGCGCGAAACTCGTCGCGAAAATTGCAGAAAAGTTCAAATTGTGTGTCAGTCATTTTTGTATTATACATTGTTTTTTATATCAATGCGCAATGGGATTGTAGTGGCGGCGAAGCCGTTCGGCTGACAGTTAAATTTACTGTGTGTAATGCTCGTTGTCTGTCTGCTGTGCCAGGGAGGGCACACAAAGACTGCTGACCGCAAAAAATGCGTAGCATTTGTTGCCTGCCAGGAGGTCAGCCGAATGAAGCGACAGCGGAACCACGAAAAGCCCGGTCGTTGTGGAACACAACGATGCGCCCAAACTAAAAAAAAATAAAAAAAATTAAAAATCCTATATATTTTTGTTAATTTTTGATTAAAATACTAGCGTTTAGTTTTGGTTTTATAAGTTATGTTTTTAAAAGAATTATGTTTTTAGGAATTATTGGTCAGGTTTTTGGGTTTGTTGGAGCTTTATGTCTCCTTCTTTTTGGAATGAACATGCTTTCCGACGGTATTCAAAAGGGTGCGGGAAGTAATTTACAGAAACTGCTTGGAAAAATCGCGGGAAATCGCTTTACTGCTGTTTTAACTGGTATCGGCGTTACGGCAATTATTCAGTCGTCGGGCGCAACAACTGTAATGGTTGTAAGTTTCGTTAACGCAGAAATGCTTACACTTAAGCAGGCAATCGGTGTAATTTTTGGTGCCAACATTGGTACAACAGTTACGGCCTGGATTGTTTCGCTTTTTGGATTTAGTTTTTCAATTTCTAAAGCAGCAATCCCTCTTTTTGGCGTTGGTTTTGTCTTAAAACGCTTTAAAAAATTAAAGATTCATAATTTTGCAGATTGTTTTATGGGTTTTGCCCTTTTGTTTATGGGGCTCGACCTTTTGCAGGCAACTCTTACATTAAGCCCGGAAAGTGCAGCTGTAATCCAGCGGTTAACCGATTATGGAATGCTCGGACTTTTGGCTGGCGTTCTGCTTGGCGCATTTATAACGGCAATAATTCATTCATCATCTGCAACGACTTCGATTGTCCTTATTCTTGCGGCAAACAAATTTATTTCGTGGGAACTTTCGGCTGCCCTGGTTCTTGGTAGCAATATTGGTTCTACGATTGATGCTGTTATGTCGGCAATTGGAGCTTCGACAAATGCAAAACGTACGGCGCTTGTACACGTAATGTTCAACGTAACCGGAACTGTAATTGCATTGTGCTTCTTTAGACCTTTCCTTTGTCTTGTTGATTTAATTGTTCCAGGAACTCCGGACCAGGACATTACAACTCATATTGCAATGCTTCACACAATTTTTAATATTTGTGCAACATTGATATTCCTTCCATTTGTAGATCAGATTGCATTCCTTGCAACAAAAATCATTAAATCTAACGGTACTGACGAAAATACTCATTACAAACTTCCTGCAATTCTTCCAAACAGCCACGTTTCTGCCGATGTTTATCTTTTCCAGATTCAGCGCGAAATTTCAAAAATGTCAGCCCGTGTTATGGAAATGATGGACACTCTCTGTTCAATCCTTACATCTGCCGGCAAAGGTCTTACTTCGGATGACCTTACTGCTTCGATAGATTCAATTCACAATACAGAAGATTACATTGACGAAATGAACGAGTCGATTACGCACTTTTTGCAGCACGTTTCGCGCCTGCCAAATGCCAACCACGACGACAGAGTTTATTTTTCGCGTTTAATGATTGTTACAGATTCTCTCGAAAGTTTAAGCGACGAAAACTATTCAATTATGTATACGCTTAAAAAGTATATTGAAGGCGATAGTTTTGATGCAGATTCTGAGCAGACAAAAAAGATTTCTGGTTATCTTGATTCTGTAAGATTTTTCTTTGAACGTGTCTGCGTAAAATTTACTCTTGGAATGAGCGATGTTCAAAAAGATGAATACGAAAATCTTGAAAACACAATCGATAAGACAAAGAAAGAATTAAAATACGAAAGTCGCAAACGAATCGAAGCCGGTAGCGACGTTAAGAGCGAACTTGCCTTTATTGACCTTGTCCGCAAAATCGAAAAAGCCGGCGACTACATTTATACAATTGTAAAAACAATGTAAAAAAAGGGGCGGAAATGTGCTGAGCGACTCGACGCATTGACATTTCCGTAGCCTAAAACTGTAGTTTCTGTAACTCAAACTGTCATTTTTGTAATTCAAACCGGAATTCCCGTAATCCAAAATGTCATGGGGCTGTCTAAAAAGTTCTCTTAATAATGAATTGTGTGCATCGGCATGCAAGTCATTATTAAAAAAGATTCCCCGGTCAAGCCGGGGAATGACACACATATTGTCATTCCTGCACGCTATCTTTCCTGTCATTCCCGCACTTGATGCGGGAATCCGTTAAAACTTATCATTGCCGTGCCTCGACACGACAATCTTTTTTTGTCGTAGTGTTCCCACTTAGACGTCTTAATTTAAGTCTTTTGTCATTATAATTCCGTCGGCAGAGTCTGCCTTGAGCGACGGAAAAAATCCTTTAATTTTTCTTATTTCAACAAAGCCGAGTTTTTCGTAAATGTGTTTTGCGCCCTGCCATTCTTCATTTACTAAAAGTGCAATTTTTTTAATTTCAGGAAAAGCTCCGCACACGCCGTCAAGACATTCTTTTAAAAAGCCTTCTGCAAGCTTTTTGCCCTGGTAAGATGGAAGAATTGCAAACGAAGAAAAATAAAGAACCGAGCCGTTTTTGTCATGGCATTTTAGTGCCGAGTGTCCGAGCGTAAAAAAAATGTCGTTTTGTGGCAGAGTCGGCCAGATTTCGCTTGTAAAATAGCCTGCAATCAGTTGTCTGCCATTTTGCAGAACAACTTCCGGAGAATTGTCCGCAAGAACAAAAAAACCTTCCGGAAAAACAGACAGGCGTTCTTCAAAAGTTTTTTGCTTTTCTTGAATTTCCGGAATAAACGCCGAGTGTTCAATTTTCATAATATCAGGAATATCAAAACTTTTTGCAGGATAGATTTTCATAAAAATAAGTTTACCTTACCTGGCCGTCGCCGTCGATTAAGTATTTGGTTGTTGTCAGGGCTTTTATTCCCATTGGTCCGCGGGCGTGCAGTTTTTGGGTGCTGATTCCTAGTTCTGCGCCAAAGCCAAATTCTCCGCCGTCGGTAAATCTTGTGCTTGCATTTACATAAACGCAGGCTGCATCAATTTTTGACTGAAAAATTCTTGCATTTGCGCGGTCGTTTGTAATTATACATTCTGAATGTTTTGTGTTGTGAGAATTTATAAATTCAATTGCTTCGTTTAAGTTTTTTACGGTTTTTACTGCACAGATTAAATCAAGAAATTCAAAACCAAAATCGTCTTCGTTTGCTTTTTTTATTGAATTTTTAAGAGAAGAATCCTGCGATTTTTGAGCAATTAAAAAAGAAGCGTCGTCCAACCGAAGTTCAACTTTTTGTGCAAACTTTTTTACAAGCAGCGGAATAAAGTCCGGAGCAATTTTTTCGTTTACGACAATTGTTTCTATTGCGTTGCAGGCTCCCGGGCGCTGTGTTTTTGCGTTCCAGGCAATGTCTACAGCCATTTGTAAATCTGCACTTTCGTCAACGTAAAGATGACATACTCCGGCTCCAGTCTGGATAACCGGAATTTTTGCAGTCTGAACAACCGTATTTATTAATTTTGCGCCACCTCGTGGCAAAGCAACGTCGATTTTTCCGGTTGCAGTTAAAATCTGTTCAACTTCGTTGTGGCTTTTGCATGGAGCAAGTTCAATAGAATCGGCAATTCCGTTTTTAGAAAGAGAAAGTCCTTCCTTTATTGCATTAACCAGTGCTGTATTTGAATTGATTGCAGACGACGACCCTCGCAGCAGAATTGAGTTTCCGCTTTTGTAGGCAAGGGCAAAGGCGTCGGCAGTTACGTTCGGGCGGCTTTCGTAGATTATTGCGACAACACCGAGCGGAACCCGCACCTGGCGGATTGTCATGCCTTTTGGAGTTTTCCAGCCGGCAGTTTCTTCGCCGATAGGGTCGGTTTGTCCGATTATCTGCTTAAAAGAATCTAAGATTGAATCGATTTTTTTGTCGTCTAAGGCAAGGCGTTCTACAAGACTTTCTGACATTCCCTTTGCGCGGGCATTTTGTACGTCAGTTGAATTTGCTAGAAGAATTGCAGAACGATTTTTTTGAATTGCAGAGGCAACGCATTTCAAGGCTTCGTTTTTTTGTTCAGCGGTTTGCAATGCAAGTTCACTAGATGCGTTTTTTAAAGAAAGTGAGAGTTTTTCAATATCCATTTTTTGTTCCATCTGTGCAGATGACAAAAATGTGGCATCTGCCTAGTAATTTGCTAAAAAGTACATTCCAAGAAGGAGAAGGGCGCGACTTTTTTCGTTAGAAAAATCTGCAACTTCTGGCAGATTAGAAATATACCACCAAAAAACTCCAAACTCAGGGTCAATGCGAAGTGAATATTCTTCAAAGATTGGTTCTTTAGAAGTTGGACCAAACATTAAATAAACAACATCGGTAAGAATATGAGAAAAACGAGAATATTCTTCTGCGTATTTTCCGTCTTCTACATAAACGCAGAACTGTTCAAGATTGTAGAGAACCTGCTCTTTTACAGTTTCGTCGTCTTTTTCTACCCAGGTTTTTTGAATTAAGAGTGTAAGATTCTTTTTAAAGGAAGAAATGATTTTTGTATCATCTTTGCTAGAAAGAATATCTGCAAAAACGTCCTGTGCATTAAAAAGGGTTGCAATTTTTACAGCAAGTGTATTTATTTCGTTAACATCTGTTGCACTCTGAATTTTTTTAACAGCCTCGATAATTTCAGGTTCAACAAAGTCACAAATCAAATCAGAATTAGTCATAACATGAGTTTATAATTTTTAAGCCACCGTGTGCAAGGGGTGCGGGGGATTCTGTGCCTGCCTTGTGGGCTCTTCAAATTGGTCACATCTGGCAACAACATAAATATATACTCTTTGCATAAACTAGATAAACAGTTTTGGAGTTATAACTTTTTACAGGAAGTGTTATTTAGCACTTTCTGTGTTACCGCTAACGCGGTGTTTTCTGAGGAGGATTCTATGAAAAGAGTCTTAAAAGTTCTTGCGTTTTTTTCTATCGCATTAACATCACTTGTTATTGGTTGTGTAAACGGTCTTATGTTGGAAGAAGGAACTTCTAGTACAAAACTTAACAGTGTTGACGGTGTAAAAAATCGTTCTGTATTAAAAACGCTTGCTTACACTGGTGGTTCAATGCTTTTTAATCCGGCAGACATAAAAAACAGCCAGCTTGCAAACGGTGTTATCGTTGCAACCCGTGCCGGAAAACTTTTTAAGAAAGATCTTGGTAACGGACACACTGCCTGTGTTGACCCGATTTATTCAGCAAGCTTTGGTTACATCGAAATTACCGACATCGATAGCGAATCTGTAAGTTTTGATTACTATGTAAGCGACGGTTGGGAATATGATGAAGAAAAACCTTTAAAACAGGGTTCTTACATTCTTGCAGCTGGACAGAGTGTTGACCTTACTGGAAGCGGTTCTCCAGACCTTATTTACGAAGCACCAAAAACAAAACGTGCAGGTGCAGAAAAAGCAATGTGGCTTTCTGTTGTAAATGACCCGGAAACAACTGAAAAATCTTTTTCTTTTGCAATTCTGCCAGATCAGTATGCTGACAAAGCTTATCCAGGTGGTTTGGTTACAATCAACGATAACGGTCGTTATGTTGTAAATAAATACAATGTAAATACTTCTAGCCGTGCTGCCGTAAAGAGCATTTCTTATGGTGACTATGTAATTGATAACGAAAGCAATACTTTCCAGGTATATGTAGGAAGTTCAAATTTTGCAAATGCCCGCGCAGTTTCTGATACTGAACTTAAAACCATGGAAGTTACGGATACAGATAATCCGGAAACATTCTACTTTCAGCCGGAAGAATTTGGCGTTTCTTATTCAATTTACAAATTGTTTGAAGAACTCCCGGCTTCTCTCGTAACTGTAGATTATGAGTCAATGAATGTAAGCGATCTTTGTACAGAATTGAACAGGATACTTGTTAGAACTGATTTGTGGGAGATTGTAACAGACGGAAAAACTTCTGATGCTGCGGATGAGGTTCGTGCAAATGTTGCAGACGTTCCTTTCTCTGACACATTACAGACAGTTGTTATTAACCGTATCGTACTTGCAAAAGTTTTTAGCGAAAACTGTCCGGCATTCAGTGAGTTTGGTAATACATTTGCGGAAATTCTTCCAACATTCAGTTTATATCTTGGAGATCTTCCGTCAGAACTTGCAAACAGTTCAACAGCTTTAAAAAATAAAGTGTTAGCTGGAAAGACTGGTTTACCAGCAGCAGACAATATGTATGAAGGTCTTCCAAACCTTCAGGAGTATATAAACAAGTATTACGAAACACTTAAAAAACAGGCTGAAGAATCTGCTGCAACAACAGAAGAAGATTCTGATTTAAACCCGCAGTATGCAGAATATTGTAAAAAGAAGGATGAGATTTTAGCAGAGTTTAACACACTTAAATTTTCTTATGACATGGTAAACATTGCAAAATCTCTTATTAAGAGTGAAATTTTTAAGTCAGTTCTTGAAAATGCAAATATTTCGGCAAAGGTTGGTATTGGTGGAGATATTGAAATTGTATCCGGTAAGTTTACTGTAACAGTAAAACTTTATGCGCTTGCTCAGTTTGAAATTACAGACAAGATCAGTTATACATTTGCTGATTCAATCTTTACAGAAAAAGAACCATTCTATATCGATACAAGCGATGGAATCGGGGTTTCTGAAGAAGATATGAAGTCTTACGGAATGTCTGACAAGGACATTGAAAAAAAGATTGCAGAAAAAGATAAGGAACTTGAAAAAGGTCTTGGACTTGACCACTGGTTCCTCGGATTTAAGCAGAGCCGCGAAATTGGCGATGTTCTTGCACCAACAGCAAATGCAATTCGTTCTGACCATTTTAGCAAGGAACTTTGCCCACCGTATCCAATCGTATTTACCTTTGATGCGTCGTTCGATGTTCTTGCAAAAATGACTGTAACGATTGATTTTAGTGACGGATATATTGGAGGTCTTTATATTGCAGGCATTAGACTTAATACAGGTATTACCTGGAATGTAAAACGCTTCCTTGGAATTCCTTATTGGATTGAGTGGGACAAATTTGGTTCATTCAGTGTTATCCATGAAGGAGCATTCTACGCAGGGCTTAAGACCAAATCGGTTGAAAACATAAGAATTGGTGGAGCTCTTGACGGAATGATTGCACCGGTTATTGATATTCGTCCTGGAATTGGTTTTGGAAAAGATGTTGGTCTTGCAAAAGGTGACATTACTTTAGGTGTAAAACTTTTGGCATCGTTCCCGTTGACTTCAAAGATTGCAATTTCTGGAACGCCGTTAAACGACAGTTGGGATATAAATGTTAAGAGTGAACTTCAGGCAGAAATCTTTGCTTCTCTGATAGCAGATGCAAGGGCTCATGCAAGTGTAGTTGGCTTTAGAAAAGACTGGGATTGGCCTTTAGCAACAATCACAGGAATCGAATATAGCCTTGGAAAGGTTAAGACAAACAATGCAGAAATTGTAGAAGTCGAAGGTCCTGGACTGGTTGAATAAAAAAAATTAACTGCTAAAAAGTGAAGCGGTGGCAAGGTTTTCAAAGCCAGAAGTTTTGAAAGCTCAGGCCACCGCTTTTTTTGTCGCGTTAGGGATTGGAAGGGCGCCGAAGGCGATGTTTTGCAGCAGACGCGTCGGTCGAGCAGGGCGAGGCCAAGTGGCTGATGCAAAACATTGGAGCGCGTAAGTCGCGGAACCCTGCAAAGCCCGACCGTCACGCGTAGCGTGGCGGAAACGCCCAATAAAAAAACGACCATTTTAAGTTAATCAAAATGGTCGCCATCGTTTGTTAAATTAAGCTTTTTTTGGAATCCGCATTGTAATTGTAACGCCCTGGTTTGGAATGCTTTCGATTTCAAACTTGCCGCTAACAATGTGTTCGATTCTAAGTCTTGTGTTTAAAAGCCCGATGTGGGTTCGGCTTCCGTTAAACTGTTTTGTATCAAAACCTTTGCCGTTGTCTTTTATCTGAACAACGTGGAACTGTTCTTCTTCAAATGTATGAACAAGAATGTGCCCGTCTGCTTTTCCACGAACTCCGTGGCGGACTGCATTTTCGACCATTGGCTGAATTGTTAAAGCCGGAAGTTCAAAATTTTTGTCTTCGATTTTAAATTCAAACTTAATGTTGTCAAAACGCAAAGATTCAATTTCGGTATAGATTTTTGTGTGCTTGATTTCTTTTTCGAGCGGAATTGTCGTCTCTGTATTAGAAAAATCAAGGTTTCCGCGCAGGTAATCTGCAAAATTTGTAGTTGTTTTTGCTGCAAGTTCCGGATCTTCGTGGCAGAGAGCTTTGATTGTTGTAAGAGTGTTGTACATAAAATGAGGCTGAATCTGACTAATCATTGCCTTATTTTTTAATTCTTCAATCTTGTAACCAAGCTTAACCTGAATATTTACATGGAGAATTAGTGTATCAATTAAAACTGCAATGTAAATAAACCAGGAATAGAATTTTATGTGCTGTAAAACCATTGCAACGATTGGAATTATTGCCATTGCAACAAATGTTGACTTAATTTTTGGATCTATTTTTACGCCAAGTGCAGAAAAAAGTACGATTTCGCAAACAAAAATCGGATAACTGAATTCCAGAATTCCTGTGTAGCGGCTACGTGTAAAAATTCCGTCTTTGATTGTATAGAAAAATCCAAATTTTAAGTTAAGGAGAATTGCAATAATATAGGCAACTGTAAGAATTCTAATAAGATTGATTGCCCATTTATCGATTTTTCCTTTTAGGCCCATAATCTGAATTTCGCAGCCCCAGAAAGAAATAAATACAACGGCTGTGCACAAATACATAAGGCAGTTGGCAACAATAAGAAGTGTGTTGTATTGTGGCATTTTTGCAGTAAACCAGTAGATTGTGTCTAAAAAGAAGGCAAAACTTTCAAAAAAAACTAGTTTTAAGAACAAAGAACGGAATTTATTTTTACGGTCGTCGATAAAGGCAGAAAAATAAATAAAACCACAGATTGCAATAGACATAATTTCAATCGAAATGCTCATTACAGCTTTTTGTCTTATTGCAAGAAAATCAGACTTAATGCAGGCAACCATATCAAAAATGAAAAATACGATAATTCCAGCGAGCATTAACCACTCAGTTACTTGTGACCAAAGAGATAATCTCTTTTCTTTAATGCTAATATTACTCATGCTAACGATTATAATGCTTGCATAAACAAAATAAAAAGGATTGTATTATTTTAACAAAATTTTAAGTGCAGATTTGGAGTGTCGGTGCTCACAGCG
>CAVJSA010000006.1:53666-62287 GCA_963651875.1 Lachnospiraceae bacterium
ACTATGAAGGGTACTATACAAAAATGGGGGGGGGTATCTTGAATGGAGTTATCAATACCCGACGTTTAACCGATTTATCCTTTTCGATAGATCTTGATTTAAATGTAAAATCAGGAAACCGAAGTTTTTTATTTTTTCTACAGAAGACAGAAGTTTCTGACACAAATTTAGATTCAATACTCTATGAACCTGACGCCAAAAATTTAAGGTTTTTTCTGCAATCTTACAAAGATATCGAAACTAGCGAACCTTGGATTTTTACCGCTAAACTAAAAATAAACGAAAAACTTATAAGCTGCGTTTTTACAATAAAAAAGAACAAAGATATTTTTGATGTTTCGGTTGAAGAACTTTCATATTCACGGCAGCTTTTAGACAAGGCTCTGCTCGAAAGCAGAGAATATTCGTCACTTTTACAGAATTTCGATGCCTATTATTTTATTTTTGAAGACGAAACATTTTTTATAAAAAATACAAAAGACCTTAACACAGTTTTTTCAGGAAACGAGGAAGAGTTTTATAAGGCATTTATTTCTCTTTTTAAGCTTAATACAGAAGTCGGCGACTGCAGAGGTCAGCTTACTTCTATGCTCGAGAATATAAAAAAGTTTGAGTCCGGCAAATATTATGATTTTTTGCGCACAGACAAAAAGAGAATCACTGTGCATATTTTAAGAACGAGCACACGTTCAAAATCAATTGTTGTCGGAAGTATAAATTCCAGCACCAGAAGCACTCCTGTCGAAAATTTTTATGCAGAAAGCCACGACGGTTTAACAGGCCTTTACAACAAAGCCGCAATTACAGAACTTGCTAAAAAGAAAATCAACCAGGAAAAAGCGCCCTGCACAATATTTATTATCGATATTGATAAGTTTAAGGAATGTAACGACACCTATGGTCATACTTTTGGCGACAAAGTTTTAGCTTTTGCAGGCACTTGCATAAAAGAAACGATTGGCTCAAAAGGAATTGCAGGAAGAATCGGTGGCGACGAATTTTTAGTTCTTCTCGACAGTGTAGAAGAAGACGACGTTCGCAACGTAGCAAGAAATATCCGCATCGAAATTCAATGGAATATAACTTCTATTGAACCGACAAGCCTTGTAACCTGTTCAATGGGAATTGCCCGCTATCCGTTCAATGCTAAAAATTACGCAAATTTATTTAAGCTTGCAGACAAATGCCTGTACATTGCAAAAGACAGAGGACGCAACTGTTACGTTATTTACCGTCCAGAGCTCCACGAAAGAATGTTTGTGGAGCTAAAACGCAATTCAAATAAAATTTTAAGCGGTCAGCTTTATTCAGAAGATGCAGAAAAAGAATATAAAATTTTAAAAGCAATCCGGAACAAAAAAAGCGAAGACGACATAAAACCGATTTTAAAAATGCTCGTAGATTATTTAGCGATAAGCAAAATAACGGTTTACAATTCAGAATTAAAATACGCATGTTCGGCAGGTAAAGACAATGACGATTTTAGAAAAGAAGCCTTACAAAATGCAGACTATTTTGATTTTTTTAACAAGTTTGGTTATTTGCATCTTGATAACACAAATGTCTTAGCTTCTGTTGAACAAAAAAAATATTCAATCTACAGAAAAAATAGTATTGCAACCACTCTCGAAGTTCTCTGCTTTGACGAAAAAGGCACCCGTAAAGGCTTAATTTGTTATGACATTTACAGGCCGGCAACCACGTTCCCAAAAGAAAAAATCATTTTTATGCTGGTTGTTACAAAACTGATCGGACGCTTTTTTGTCCTGCGCGGAACAGAAAATAAATTAAACTAACAGTTTTTTCTAAAAACCTTTGTTTTTTGTTTTTGTTCTATTTGTTAAGATTCGTTAAAAATCACAAAAAAAGCGGCATTTTTTATGCCAAAAATGGGAGAACTTATTTTAATGAAAATCCGTAATTTAACAGTTTTTGCCTTGGGCGCATTCGCTGCCCTTACAACATTTTCCTGTGCTTCTGCAAAAGCAAAAGCAGGAGAAAGCACATTAAAAGAATTAAAAATTGAACTTGTTGCAAATCCAACAACCGGCTATTCCTGGGAATATTCTTTGGAACAGGAAGGAATTGTAAGTGTAAAAGAAAATTCAACTTACCTTGGCGAAGAAGGAATCGTTGGCGCTCCGTCCCTTTTTGAATATACCGTAAAAGCACTAAAAGACGGCCAGACAAAATTAACATTCGTTAACCGTCGTTCTTTTGAAGAAAATTCAACAATCGAACAGCGCGAATATCAGATTCTTGTAAAAAATGGAAAAATCTACGCGGAAGGCAAAATCGAAGGAAGCTGGCGTTTAACCGATTTTACAAAAAACGGAGATTCTCAAAAAATCTGTGCAGTTGAATTAGGCTTGCAGAAAAGCAGCGAAGGCCTTTATGTTTACGGCGAAGGCGGAGTAAATGTTTTTAACGGAACAATCAGCCTTAACGCAAACCTTGCATCGGATCTCGGTGGCTTTGCAATGACAAAGATGATGGGACCAAAAGAAGATGTAGAATTTGAAGATCTTTACATTCAGCTTTTTAACGGAAACTTTACGATAATTCCATTTGTAAAAGACGGAAAAGAAACCCTTGCTGTAACTAATTTAAAAAATGGACTTTCGGCAGTTTACTTTTACGAAGGTCCGGTTCTGGTAAAATAAAATGCCACAGCCTTTTTTGTTTAATTTGATTGATAAGGCAGTTTTTGACTACGATTTAATAAAAAAAGGCGACAGAATTTTAATCGGTGCGTCTGGAGGCAAAGATTCCACCGCACTGATTGAATATTTTTCAAAGCGCCACAAACGCCCGGACGCGCAATTCACCTTTTTTGCATTAAACATACGCACAGACTTTGGTGGCGAAATTCCACAAAAAATCCGCAATCTTTTTACAGAATGGCAGGTTCCTTTTGAGTCAATTTTTGTAGACGTAAACGGACGCTTAAAGCAGGGCAAAAAAATGAGCTGCTACTGGTGTTCAACGCAACGCCGCAAAGAACTTATCGATTACGCGCTAAAAAATGGTTACAACAAAATTGCACTCGGACATCATCTCGACGACATTTTAGAAACACTTTTAATGAATGCCTTGTCCAAAGCAGAACTGAGTACAATGACACCTTCGCTCAAATACGAAAATTATCCGCTGCAGATTATTCGGCCGCTTTGTTATGCTAGCGAAGGCACAATTATTGAACACGCACAGTCTAATGGCTATCGTGGCTGGACATGCACCTGCGATTATCAGGACAACAGTACCCGAAAAGATGCACGACGCCGGCTCGAACTTTTAACAGACGGCGACAGACGAAAAAAAGAGCATCTTTTTAACGCTTTAAAAAATATCCACCCGGAATATCTTCCTTAAATTTTTATTTTGGAGCGCAATTACTTCTCGCGTCGGGCTATCCACGGTTCCGCCTTTCGGCTTCATTTGTCTGACTTTCTGTCACGCAACAGGTGCTATGCATTTCTTGCAATTAACATTCTTTTCGTGCCATCAGTGGCACAGATAACAGACAGATATACATTTTTTTAGTCAGCCAAACGCCTGGCGGCGCCGTTCCTATCCCGGCTATTTGGGACAGTAAAGATTATCAATAGTTTTTCGCGTCTTTTTATTTTTTCAAAATAATTTTTTGTATATTCTGACATCGTAAATGTCTAAAAGTTTGACCGCCAAAAAAAGTTCGCACATAATTGTTTAGTTGATTAAAAAAAATTAACGAAAAATTAACAAATATGCGTCCTGGAGGTCAATTTATGAAAAAATCTCTTGTTATTCTTTCTGCAGCATCGTTAATGTTGTTTGGTTTTGCTTCCTGCAATAAAACAGAAGCAAAAAAATCTGCAGTTCAAGAAGTAATTGAACAGGCAGAAAACATGAGCTTTGAAGAACTTTGTAAAAAAGCCATCGAAGAATCAAAAAATGCTACATTAAAAGGCATTGGCAACTCCAGTCGTGGAAAAACTGCCGGAGCTTCGTTTATTCAGTATCTTCAGTCTATCGATCCTTCTTATGCCGGCAAGATTGAATGGTCTCAGCCAAAAAACAATTCAATCTTTACAACCTTAAATGTTGACTACAAAAGTGCAAATCCTGAATATTTTATGACACTGATTCAGGACGGTAACCAGATTCAAAGCAAGATGATGGATACTGGAGTTTTGCGCACGTTTATTCCAAAAGAATGGGCAGAAGCAAACAAACTTGCTAAAAAAGACTATCCGGAACTTCTTCCTCTGCAGACTTTAAATAAAATTTTTATGTACAACAATTTAAATGGCGTAAAGTTTGAAAACTGCTGGGATTTTGTTGCGCCTGGAACTCACGGTCTTTTTATGGGCGTAAACTCAGAATTAGTAGGAAAGAACTTCCTTTATATGCTCACAGCCGACAAATATGCAACCTGGCTTAAAAATGCTTACGAAAAGCTTTCTGCAGAAAAACAGGCACAGTTTGCCCCAACAATTGCAGAATGCGAAAAACTAGCAGAAAACTTTGGCCTTGAATCAAAGAACGCAAAATATGGTCTGGCATTTGCAAAACTTTGGGTAGAAAACTACAACGAAGAAACTGACGACGGTCCAATCTGTAACAGTATTGTAAAAAAATCTGCTGCCGGCGAATTTGCTTTAATCGTTTATTCAAAACTTCGTTCTGTTGCTGAAACAGCCGATGTTTCTGCAAAAAATGTTTCTGTTGCAGCTTACGAAGACGGCTACAAAGGAATCGGTGGATTTGGTTACTGCCATTACCTGGAAGTTATGGATTCTTCTCCATATCCTTGGACAGCATGTGCATTTATTTCTTACATGGTAACAAAAGAAGACGGATTTACAGCCTGGGGCAAAGATATGGGCGGATATTCTGCAAATCCAAAAATTGTTGCGGAAAATGAGGCTAAATTCCATCACAGTACTGCCGGCGGTACAGAATTCCCTGCAAAGAACGACCGTGGAATTGAATGGTGGTCTGCAGAAAATGGTGGAGAACTCGTAATTGAAGATCCAAAATACTGCGCTCAGGTTTCTGTTGACCTTGGCGACTGGATTGATATTACGCGTGCTAACCGCAAATAGAATTTAGTTTTCTTACAGTCTGCGGGTGGTGCCGGCTTTGTGTGCCACCCGCGTTTTTTAACATCTTAAAGCTGGAGGTACTTTCTATGGCGGACAACAATCTTCAGACCCAGCTGAAGCTAAACAAAATCAAGACATTTTTTTATAAACCTCAAAATGTAATTCTGCTTTTGTGCGGAATTGTTTTGTCTATAACAACGATTGCGCCGATTCTTTACTTAATTCAGGATACGGTTGCAGTTCATGCCGGAACGGTTGACTCTCTAAAAACTGGCCTGAAAGAAGGGCAGATGACTTTTTATAACTGGGTTGACCTTTTTACAGGCCGCCTTGCAAAAGCAAATTTGTGGAAGCCGCTTTTAAATACGGTTCTGCTTTCTGTTTTTGCCTGTCTGATTGCAATTTTTTACGGCGGACTTTTTGCCTATCTTGTTACAAGAACAAACCTTAAATTTAAGAAGTATTTAAGCGCAATATTCATTTTTCCGTATATTATGCCACAGTGGACACTTGCCATGGTCTGGCGAAATGCCTTTAACAGCAATGCAGTTACCGGTGGTTCAGACGGACTTTTGGCGGCCTTGTTTGGAATAAGAATGCCTTTGTGGTGGTGCCAGGGACTTTTTCCGTCGGCAATTGTTCTTGGTTTGCATTATGCAGCCTTTGCCTACATTCTTATTGGCGGAATTTTCCGCAACATGGACGCAAACTTAGAAGAAGCTGCAACAATCCTCGATACTCCTCGCTGGAAGATTTTTTTGCATGTAACAATTCCTCTTGTAAAACCTGCAATTCTTTCTACGATTCTGCTCGTTTTTGGAAGTTCAATGGGAAGCTACCCGGTTCCACATTATCTGCGGTTAGAAACGCTTTCTACAAAGTATGTTGGTTTGAGTTCTGCGCGTGCAGGCGAAGCCAGCGTTATTGCCGTAATAATGATGGTTTTTGGTATTGCAATTCTTTTGTTGAATCAGCGCAGTACTTCAAGTCGTCAAAACTTTACAACCGTAACAGGAAAATCTGGTCAGATTACAAAGACAAATCTTGGAAAGGCTGGTAAATATGCCGTTGCCCTGGTTTTTGTTGTGCTTACACTTTTTACAAGCATTTATCCGATTATTTCCTTTGCGGTAGAAACATTCCTTCCAAATCCTGGAGATTACAGTTTCTTAAAGACGGGCGACATTAATATGCTTACGACAAAATGGTGGACGACGTCGGATACACTTGGTGAATACGGACTTTTTGGTCAGCTCGGAATGCTCCACAACGTTCAGATCTGGAAGTCGTTTTTGGGTCAGCTTTTTGTTTCTGTCTGCTGTGCTTTGTGCGCTGGTACGATTGGAACACTCGTCGGTTATGCAGTCAGCAAAAACAGAAGAAGCAAGAGTGCAGCCTACGTAAATTCTGTTGCGTTCCTGCCGTATCTTATGCCGTCGCTTTCTGTTGGTGTTGCCTACCTTATTTTTGGAAAAGCTCTTTCGATTGGTGGAAGTTTTTTAATTTTAATTCTTGTAGGAACTGTAAAATATATTCCTTTTGCAAGCCGAAGTTCATTAAATTCCATGCTTCAGCTTTCCGGCGAAATTGAAGAAGCAGCGATAATTCAAAATATTCCGTGGATAAAGAGAATGTTTGGAATTATTATTCCTATTCAAAAAAGTTCAATTTTGTCAGGATTTTTGCTTCCGTTTATGACCTGTCTGCGCGAACTTACGCTTTTTATGCTTTTGTGCGATCAGTTCAAACTTATGACAACCGCCATGGATTATTTTGACGAAATGGGACTTTATGCTTTTTCGAGCGGAATGAACTTAATTCTTATTATTACAATCTTGATTTTTAATGCCATCGTAAATCGTCTTACTGGCGCTAGCATCGATAAAGGTGTAGGAGGTAACTAATGCCACAGATTAAACTTACTAATGTTACAAAACGCTGGGGAAAATTTTTCGGTGTTGATAATTTAAATCTCGTAATTGAAGATAACGCTTTTGTTACCTTGCTTGGACCTTCCGGCTGTGGAAAAACAACAACCCTGCGTATGATTGCGGGGCTTGAAACTCCTACAAGCGGAAAAATTGAAATTGGTGACACTGTTGTTTTTGACAGCGAAAAGGGCATAAACATTCCGGCAAACAAAAGAAAAGTCGGATTTTTGTTCCAGAATTATGCGCTCTGGCCAAATATGACGGTTTATAAAAACATTGCCTTTGGTTTAACGAATATTAAGGAAGAACTTCCTGTTTACGATTTTGAAGCAAAAACTGCCGACCAGATTACAGAAATCCTGCGCGGTGCAGTTGAACTTGTTGAACTGATTAACGGTTGCAAGGGAAAAGACGGAAAAATTGATGAAGAAAAAGTTCTTTTAAAAATAATCGATACTTTTACGGTTTCTATGTACACGGCAAAAAAAGTGTATGCGATGAAGCTGCAGAACGAGGAATTTCCGTCAGAAAAGGCAGATGCACTTTGTAAGGAATACGAAGCAAAAATTCAATCAATCCAGAAAAATTATGAACAAAAAGGAATTGAATTAAACGACGACTGTGCACTTGTTCAAAACGGAAAAGTTATTACAAAAGTCCGCAATCTTAGTGCAGAAGAAATCGATCTTGCGGTGCGCCGTGTAAGCCGGGTTGTAAAGATTGGAATGTTTATGGACCGCTATCCGGCAGAACTTTCTGGTGGACAGCAGCAGCGTGTTGCAATTGCAAGAACTCTTGCGCCTCAGCCAAGTGTTTTGTTTATGGACGAACCTCTTTCTAACCTTGACGCAAAACTCAGGCTCGAAATGCGTTACGAACTTCAGCGTCTGCACATAGAAACTGGCAGCACCTTTGTTTATGTAACCCACGACCAGATGGAAGCCATGACTCTTGCTACAAAAATCTGTCTTATAAACAACGGTGTTTTGCAGCAGTACGACGCTCCTCTCGATGTTTATAACAGACCGAACAATCTGTTTGTTGCCGACTTTGTCGGAAACCCTTCTGTTAACTTTATTGAAGCAAAAGGCGAACAGACAGGCGAAGGTCTTTCACTTAAGATTTTTGACGGAAAGCAGGTTAAGTTTAAGACTGATTCCCAATTTAATATTGAAGAATGGTACAAAAAAAGAGACGAACACGAAGCGCAGATTGCCCGGGAACTGGAAGAAGCTTCTAAACAAAAAGGTTATGTCGAAAAACAGAACAAGGACGAAGTTTTTAAGTATCACATTGCAAAAATAAACGAAGAAGAAGGTTTTGCTGCAAAAAAAGAAGACGCAGTAAAGAACGGAGACTTTGTTCTTGCAGTTCGTCCAGAGTTTATACAACTTGGACAGGAAGGAATGTTTAGTGGAGAAGTTTGCGGTGCCATGCCGACTGGTATGGAATCTACCGTAAAAGTGAGCACTGGTGACTTTTTGTTAACAAGTGTTGTGTTTGGCGGTGTAACCTTTAAAATCGGAAGCCAGATAAAATTCAATTTTACAGGGAACGAAATTATGCTCTTTGACAAAAAAAGCGGCAGATTTATAACCCACGG
>CAVJSA010000007.1:0-59875 GCA_963651875.1 Lachnospiraceae bacterium
AGATTCCCGCGTCAAGCGCGGAAATGACAAGATAATTCAAATACGGGAATGACAGTGGGTGTGTCATTGTCGGGCGCCCCATGTCATTGTCTCACCTTGCCCCGACAATCCCCGCTGTGTCATTGCCGTGCCACGACACGGCAATCTATCCCCATAAAGCAGATTCCCCGGTCAAGCCGGGGAATGACATGGTAAGTCAAGATGCGGGAATGACAATAAGGCCTTGTCATTGCAGTACTTGACCTGGCAATCTGTTGTAGAAAAGATTCCCGCGTCAAGCGCGGAAATGACAAGATAATTCAAATACGGGAATGACAGGATAAAGTTTTATTGTAAAATCAAATTATCGTTGTTGACGTTCAGCTGCCTGAACTTATCAATTAAATCGGCCTTTGTAAGTTTTTGTTTTTCCTGTCCGCTTACGTCAAAAATTATTTTTTTGTTGTGCATCATAATAAGACGGTTTCCATAATCAAGAGCGTGCTGCATATTATGAGTTACCATCATCGTAGTAAGGTTGAATTCTTTTGTAAACTTTAAAGTAAGCTGCATTACAAGTTCTGCGTTGGCTGGGTCTAAGGCTGCGGTGTGTTCGTCGAGCAAAAGCAGATCCGGGCGACTCATTACTGCCATTAAAAGTGTAAGTGCCTGTCTCTGGCCACCGGAAAACTGTTCAACATTATCTCTAAGGCGGTTTTCGAGCCCCATGTTAAGTTCTTTTAATTGAGTACGGAAAGTTTCGCGCAGATGTGCGTTGAGCGATATTCTAAGTGGTTTTGGACCTTTTTTTCTGGCAATAACAAGGTTGTCTTCGAGGCTCATTTTTCCAGCAGTGCCCAAAAGCGGATTCTGAAAAATTCTTCCAATGTAGCAGGCTCTTTTATATTCAGGATCGTTTGTAATGTCGCGGACGTTTCCGCCTTCGTCCCGGTCAAGTAAAAGTCTGCCAGTGGTTGGTTTTAGGGTTCCTGCAATAATATTATAAAGAGTTGATTTTCCGGCTCCGTTTGAACCAATCACCGTAATAAAATCGCCCTTGTTGATTTTTAAGTCGATTCCATCCAAAACACGGTTTTCGTCTGGAGTTCCACTGTTAAAAGTAATTCCAATATTCTGTAATTCAAGCATAATTCCCCCAGGCTAAACGTTTTGTGGACGTTTTAAGTGTTCCTTAAAATAATTTATTATGCTTTTGTTCGAAATTATCAGGCACACAATAATCAAAAGCCCCGTAATCAGTTTTAAATCGTTTGGACCAAGCCCGATTACACTTCCATAACGGCGGGCAAAATACATCAAAGCGCGATACAAAATTGAACCCAGGATAACGCGCAAGGTCTGCAGTTCTATTCTTGCAGAGCGCAAAAGGAATTCTCCAAGCATTAACGAAGCAAGTCCCGAAACTACAACACCGCTTCCACTGCCAACGTCAGCAAATCCCTGGTACATTGCAAACATTGCCCCGGAAAGAGCAGCCAGACCGTCGCCAAAACAAATTCCAACGGCACGCACATAACGCGGGTCTACGCCCTGACTAATAACCATCTGTACGTTAGAACCAAGAGCGCCCATTGTTTTTCCAAAATCAGTTGAAAAAAAAGTATTCAAAAGAATTGTTAAAACGCCAATAAAAAGCGCCATAAAAATAACGATTGACCAGTCGCCAAGAACAGGAAAAGTTTTTTCGAGCGATTTAAAAACTGTATTTACGCGCAAAAGAGAAACATTTGCATGGTTCGACATAATCCGCAAGTTTACCGAATACAGCATCGTCATCATCAAAATACCAGAAAGCAAATCCGGAATTTTTAATTTGCTGAAAATCAAATTTGTAAAAAAGCCTGCGATTCCCCCGCCCAAAAAAGCAATCAAAAGAGCACATGCTGGTGGCACGCCATGAGTAATGCAGGCTGCAAGAATACACGCTCCCAACGGAAAAGATCCGTCAACTGTCATGTCGCAAAAATTGAGCACTCGGAATGTCATAAACACTCCGAGTACCATAATCGCATAAATAAAACCTTCGATTAAAATTCCAGAAATCATAATTACGTCCGTTACATTTTGTTCTTATTGATAGTAACGTAAAAACAAATATTTGTCGCTATTTTTCCAGAACTAAACAGAAACTTCTATCTTAAAACAGCTCCACGAATTCTTTTTACATTTTTTGCCTGACCAAGCGAAAATGTTCTTTCTTCGTGTTCAGGTTCAACAATCATATGAACAACACTGTCAACCGGATTTTTTTCTACGGAAACAGGAGTTCCTACAATGATCGCAACTCCATCCGGCATTTTTTTGTCGTCAAATTCAAGTTCGAGCATCATATTCTGAGTAATTGCACTTTCTGCAACGTGAACCTTGCCCTGATAGTCCATTCCGTTGGCTTCAATCTGTTCAAGCTTTACGCTGTCCGCATTGAGCTGCTGAGGCGTAAGAATGATTTTTCGGTTGATTCTAAGTAAAAGACCTTCGCGCTGTTCCGGAGTAATCGCCATTTTATCCAAAAGTCCGCGGAGCATATCAAAATGTTCCTTGCGTTCTTCGTCCGTCGTCGTAACTCCGTAAGTTTCGTTATTTACAGTTCCGTCGGAATTTATTGCTCCGCTTCTAAGTTGAGCTGTTCCTCCGCCTAAAAGAGCACTTCCGGCAAAAGTATTTACTTCGAACACAGGAAAAACCGCCCCGGAAATTTCGTTTTTTGGAGTCTGAATGCTTCCGATAAAGTCCAGACCGCTGTCTTTTATTAAAGCCTGAGCTTCTTCGTCAGATTCAACGTTCAGTAAAAATGTTCCCGGCGCAATCATTTTAGAAATTTTTGGGGCAATTGCAGGATTGTGCTGAACCAGAACCGAACTTTTTTCGTCAACCTTTAAAACATAACCGCGATACAGACTTGCCGACGAATAGGAATTGCTCCAGTCTTCAATACTAACAAGCAGATTTTCTGGCAAATCGTATGCACAGAATTTTTTAATTATTGCACAAATATCTTTAACGCTAAGCCCGCTGTCAAAAGCGCGCATAATTGACTTTCTTGTAATTTCAAAAACAGCAGCCGTGTCAAACTGTTTTAAATCCATAATCTGCATAAGCGGAATTAAAGAATTTAACGAAAGCCCCGGAAAAACAGTTACATTAAAACCTGCATCAATATTCAAAACCTTTGGAAGTTCCTGTTCAGACGAAGCGGCAACTGCTTTTTCTGCCTTTTTGAGCATTACCCTGCCCTTTACATAAACTGTCGCACCGCTTTCGTCTTTTCCATAATCCTGCAAAATTCCAAAAGCGCATGCACAGTCGCACAATCTGTCCATTAAAGAATAAGGATTTTCGGCTTCCCTGGTCTTATTTTCTTCTTCGTTAGCGCGGGCTAAGATTGAATTAAATCGTCCGCCCCCTAAAGCGCGTTGAGCACTGTCGTCACCGTCATTTTTTTCAAAAATCAGGAAAGCGGTGCGCAAAACACATTCGCGGGTAAACCCGGTTGCAGGCAGAGCAGAAGCAGTTTCCAGCAAAAGTTTTGCCTGGCTTACAAGGCTTGTTCTGCTAAAACGCCCGTTACTTGCAACGCATAAATACGCATACTGCAGTTTTTCTTCAAGTTCGCTAAAAGCAGTTAATCTTCCAAAATCAATTTCAAAACCATTAAGACATTCTTTTACAAGCGAAAGATTTATAAAGGCAGAAATTAAATATTCAAAAAAAGTCTGGTTATTCTTTCCAAAAATTTCTTCAAGCTTTTCTATATCTTTCTTTTTTAAAGTTCCATCCGCCTTGCAAAGTCCCGGGTTTGTTTCAATATAATTTACAAAGGCTGCAAGCTTTTCTGGACTAAGGGAAGAAGGGATTTCTTCATTACGGCTTTCGAGAACCGGCAGCGGAAGAAGGATTTTTTTACTCAAAAGGGGCAGAATTTCGTCTTCGAGCATTGGATTCAACGAAATTAAAGTTTTGCGTGTATTTTTGTCACCGTGGCGATAGATTAAAAGACGTTCTTCAAGATTTAAAAGACGTTCATAAAGTTTTGCAAAATTGATTGTTCCTGCAAAAAAATTAGAAAGTTTTTCGGTTGTAGCGTTCGGAATATAATAAACCGTCGCAAGAATTAAAATGTCGCTTTCCGATAAAAGATTTACGATTGTACGCCTGTTTTCTTCCTTTCTCAAAAAAGCACCAAGCTGTTCAATCAATTTCTGCTTATTAAACGGAGAATGAATTTCACCCAAATACATTCTAATCAATTCAAAAAAGTGATTATCCGGCAACGTAATAAAACTTTCGCGCCAGTCAATTATTCTCTGAACCTTCGGATCTACATTTATCATTCTTTCCTCCCGAATAAAGCACTTAAACCCGCCACGTTAGCAACAGCAGCAACAGCCCAAAATGCTCAAACTAACATTAAACACATTCATCTGTAAGAGCCAGTTCGTTAGAATTAGAAACCCTCACAACCTTATATGCATATCCCTGCTCTGCAAGAAACTTCTGCCTGTTAGAACCAAAATCTTCTTCAACCGTATTGCGCGTAATAAGCGTAAAAAAGCGGCTTTTTCTTTCTTTTGGGCGCAAAATCCGGCCAAGGCGCTGAGCTTCTTCCTGACGACTGCCAAAAGTTCCGCTCACCTGAATCGCCATACTCGCATCCGGCAAATCAATCGCAAAATTTGCAACCTTGCTGACAACCAGAACGCGGATTTCTCCCGAGCGGAATTTTGCATAAATCTGATCGCGCTCTTCGTTCGGAGTTTTTCCGGTAATAATCGGAGCATTCAACAGTTTAGAAATTTCGGCCAGCTGTTCTAAATACTGCCCGATTACTAAAATTTTGTCTTCCGTATTCTGCTTTACAAGATTTTCTACAACCTTTAACTTTTCTGGATTTTCGCTTGCAATCCTGTGTTTTTTGCGCAAAGGAGCAACCGCGTATTCAAGTTCTTTTTCCGTACTTAAATCAAGCCTGAGTTCAATACATTCAGCCGACGCAATCCAGCCGCTAGCTTCCAGGTCTTTCCACGGAACGTCATAGCGTTTTGGACCGACCAGACTAAAAACGTTTCCTTCGCAGCCGTCTTCGCGCACCAGGGTGGCAGTCAGACCAACACGACGAATCGCCTGAATCTCTGCAGTTACGCGAAAAACCGGCGCCGGCAACATATGAACTTCATCATAAATAATCAGTCCCCAGTTGCGTTCCTTAAAAAGCGTAAAATGCGGATACGGACCGTCTTTTTCAGGTCTCCAGGTTAAAATCTGGTAAGTTGCCACAGTAACCGGCTTTATAGTTTTGTTTTCGCCAGTGTATTCGGCAATCAATTCCGGATCTAGATCAGTTTTATCTAAAAGTTCGTCTATCCACTGGTGAACAGCCGAAATATTTGTCGTAATAATCAAAGTATTTGTCTTTAGAATGTCCATGACAGTCATTCCAACAACAGTTTTACCAGCCCCGCAAGGAAGCACAATCGTACCAAAACCAGTTCCAGGGCCTTTATTTCCAACAAGGGCAGCCGCTGATTCTTTCTGGTAAGTACGCAGATTAAAAGGCCGACCGGATTTTGTCGTCTGCCTCAGGTTTACATTTAACGGATCGCCTTCTGCCAAAGGCACATCATCTTTTACAGGCCAGCCGAGCTTTAACAAATCCTGTTTTACAGTTCCCCGGTCAGTCAAATGAAGCATAAAACAATGCTGCTTTTCGTTTTCCGACAGTTCAACCTTGTCTTTTGCAGCAACATTGGCAGGCTCTTCGTACGAACACGGAACTAAAAGTTTTTTACCAACGGAACTAGCCCCGATTTCCCTGTAAACAAGCGAACTTTCTGTTACAAGATACAAATATTCTTCTTCAATCTGTTTTACTTCTTTTTTGCCTTCAAGAGCGTCAGCCGTCAAAGGAACATTCACTTTCGGGCCCTGAACAAGTCTCAATTTTCCAAAACGTCCGGCAGTTTCCTTAATCCACAATTCAACCGACTGCGGAACGTCATAACGGGCAAAATCCCGCAGAGTTTCAATAGCCTGTTCAGCAGAAAAACCAGCCCCCGAAGCATTCCACAAAGAAAGGGCAGTTAAACGATATGTATGCAGGTGCTCAGGAGAACGTTCAAGTTCAGCAAAAGGAATAAGCGCATTACGGCATTCACCAGCGCGCGGAGCATGTACATCAAGAAGCAGAGTTCTGTCACTTTGAACGATTAAAGGATTATCAAATTGCATAACAGATTATTCTAGGCGATTAAAAAATTTTGTTCAATAAATCAAAAAAAGAAGAAGTGGAGCCACCGTCCTTTTTTCAGGCTAAGCAGTTTGTGGCACTTTCTTCCTGAAAAGCTTACAATTTTCCGTCTTGGCCGGCTTTTCGCCCTTCCGCGTCTTCGCGCTCCATTGTGCTGCCACCCTGTCAGGCAGCAAATGCTGCGCATTTCCTGCGGTCAACCGTCGTTTTGTGCCGTCCGGGACACAGTCAACAGCCAAACGAACAATTACACAGTAAACACAAGCAGTGTCAGCACAACGCCTTCGGCGGGGCTACAATCCGGGCTAGTTTTTTTTAGCTGCTTATAGAAAATTCAGCCAGAGGAGCAACGGCATTCAGGGCATCAACAAATTTTGAGTAATCGTTTATTTTTGGGGCACGCACCGAATAATGAATTACAGTCTGCTGAGGATGCAAAGTTTGCGTAATATTAACATCTGTAATGACAAATCCGTTTTTATAAATAACATTGCGCAGTTTTTCCATTTCAAATTCGCAGGTATTAAAAATTAAATTCAGCGATTTTGTTCTTCCTGCCGGAAACCATCTTTCTTCAATTTTTTCCAGCGAAAGCAAAGAAACAATAAAAAGCACCAGCATAGCAAAAGCCGGCAGATACAAGCCTTCGCCAATGCAAAGCCCGATTGTAGCATCAGCCCAGATTACTGCCGCCGAAGTCAAGCCTTTAATATTGAGCCCGTTCTTAATTATTACGCCGGCACCCAAAAAACCGATTCCGCTTACAACGCCAGCTGCAATTCTCGCAGAATCGGCACGTTCTGCATTTATTCCAATCCACTGCGACAAAATCGAAAGCATTGCCGTTGAACCGCAGATTAAAATCAAGGTTCGCATGCCAACGACCTGCTGCCTCAACTTTCGTTCAAAACCTAAAGCAAAGCCTGCAATATAAGCAAGAGCAAGTTTAAAAACACAGGAAACAAAAAACTCATTCATACAATACTCTCTTTGTTTAAGGATTCATTAATTGTACATCAGTTTTTTGTAAGAGCGAAAAACGATTTTTTATATTTAATCTAAAATGTGCATGCTGTCGCTACTTTCAGACTAAGAGTTACGACCATTTTTTCTGTGCTATGGCGCCACGGACGGCGCATAAACTGTGCTGACCGCAAGAAACAACGTTTCTTGTCACGACACGAGGTCGCAGCAATCTAATCTCTGTCCTTCATTATCTCATCTTGACCAGATAATCCATTACACAAAGAACGAGCCTTATCAAAACGTGGAATTACAGAAAAAAAAATCAATTACAGCAATGAGATTTTGAACTTTTAACCAGCCTCTATTTCTTAAACAGGTTAAATCCGCCGGCTTTTGCTCCGGCTTTTATCCAGGCCATTTTCTGTTTTGTCGCAGGTGTTCTTTTTAATGCGTCAAACTGATCTAAATATTCACAAAGCCAGCCCATAAGAGAACTGTCTTTTTTAGCAGTTTCGTTAGAAGGGTCGCATTCAACCAAAAAAGGAATTACATCTTCGCTGTCACAAACCGAAGCTGCAAAGTTTTCTGCAAAAGCCTTAAAAGCACTAGAAGCAACTGCCACCAGAATTTTTGAAACAGTTTTTGTTTCTGCCTGCAAATTTGGATTTTTTACAACATCTGCCTGGCTCTTATTCGGCTTATAAACAAAAACGATTTTTCCAGGAGCTTTTTCAAGACCGTTCGCCTTGCGTTCAGTAAAACGATGCAAAACTTCGACTGCAAGATATTCATACGAAAGAATCAGTTCGTCGCAGGCACGGTTTGTTTCTGCCGGGCCAAGACTTCCATATTTTGGAGCAAAAAATTCTTCATCAAAAACAAAAACAACTTCGTCCAAATGTCCGTTCTGGTTCAATGCAGAAATTACAAGAGAGCGCGAAGATAAAGCTGAGCCTTTATTCCACACCACCTGAACTGAACCGTCCTGAGAAAGTTTTTCTGTAGTTGTCTGTTCCGCAGTAATTATGGCAGTTCTTCCATGTAAAACTGCCGCAGAAGCGAGGTCTTTTCCAGCAGGAAAATCTTTACCTGCAATAAGAATTGTTTTGTCCATAGACTTTAGATTATATCAATTGCCGGTATATATGGCAAAGGGAGCCTTTTTTTACTATAATTTTTTGTATGAAACTTTGGATAAAATATTTAATTGCAATAATTCTGGGAATTGCGACAGCATTCATTCTTCCTTCACAAAGCCCGCTCGTAAGTTCAATTCTTTCATCTGTAAGTGAATTTGCAGTCCGCTTTGGCCGATATACGCTTCTTCCACTTTTGTTTTTTGGAATTTCAACAGCCGTTTTTAAGTTGCGAAGTTCTAAAATGCTTGCAAAAACAGCAGTCTGGACGCTCGTTACGATTCTGGGTTCAACCTTAATCTTAACAGTTCTTGCCCTGCTTTCAATTTTAATCGTAAAACTTCCACGCATTCCAATTACTGGCGAAAAAATGTCAAATCTGCCGGTATTAGACTTAAAATCTCTGGTAATGCAGTTTTTTCCTTATTCAGGATTCGAAGCCGTTTTGCACGGAGCTTACCTTCTTCCTTGCTTTATTTTTGCAGGCTTTGCCGGAGCAGGCTGTACAACCGACCAGACTTCTTCTAAACCTGTAATTCAATTTTTAGAATCCGCAGCAAAACTCTGCTATTCAATTATGTCATTTTTTATTGAATGGCTCTGCGTAGGAATGATTGCAATTTCTGCTTACTGGATGGTTACAGCCCGTTCTATTTTTGCAGCAGGAACATACACACCGCTTTTTATAATGCTGCTTGTAGATTTTATTCTTGTCTTTGGCTTGATTTATCCGCTGATTATCCGCTTTCTTTGCAACGACCAGCATCCGCACCACGTAATGTATGCCTGCATAACACCGATCATTTCAGCATTTTTTTCGGGCGACTCAAATCTGTCCATTCCTGTAAATCTGCGCCATGTACGCGAAAGTCTTGGAGCACATCAAAGTGTAGCAGATGTTTCGATTCCGCTTTTTTCCATTTTTGCACGTGGCGGAACGGCTCTTGTTAATTCAATTTGTTTTGTAATGATTCTGCGCTCTTATTCAAGCCTTGGCTATTCTGCTTTTGATATTTTGTGGATTTTTGTTGCAGCCTTTACAATTTCTTTGGTTTTAAGTTCACTTCCTTCTGGCGGAACTTTTATTGCTTTAACGATTCTTTGCACAATGTACGGAAGAGGTTTTGAAGCCGGTTATCTTCTTTTGCGCCCGGCAGCACCGGTTTTCTGCAGCTTTGCAGCCGCATTTGATGCAGTTTCTGCAGTCTTTGGAACCTACGTTGTCGCAGTAAAAACCAAGCAGTTTGAACACGTCGAAGTTAAACACTTTATTTAACTTTACCGCCAACCCAGCAGAGTGCTATCCCCACAAACTTTCTCCCGGTCATTCCCCGACGCGATCGGGGAATCTCTTAAAAACCTGTCATTCCACGGTTCACATTTCGTGTCCTTCCAGAGCCTGACTTAGCCTGTCATTCCACGGCTTGACCGGGGAATCTCTTTCCTCAATAGATTGTCGGGTCAAGGTGAGACAATGACACTCTCACTGTCATTCCCGCACTCGATGCGGGAATCTGCAACTTATCGTCTCAAGGTGAGATAATGACAAAAATACAAACAGATTATCGTCTCAAGGTAAGACAATGACAGCCTGGGACAAGACTATCGTAGCGGGGCACAGCAGACAAAAGCCTTTCGCCTATTTATTTTTCAAAGCGAATGTCTGAACGCAGGTAATTTTCTCTAAATTGAGCGGCTGTGCACGGGCGGCCAAAATAAAATCCCTGGAATTTATCAGGATTATAAACCTGCAGGTTTGCAATGTCGCCTTCCACTTCAACGCCTTCCATACAAACTTTCATATTAAGTTCATGGGCCATTTCGGTAATATGTTTAATTACAGAACTGTCGCCCTGGTCTCCGCTCGTTGCCTTATGAACAAACGAATAATCGAGTTTTAATGTGTAAGCATGCAAATACTGAAGATACCGCAAATTTGAAAAACCTGTTCCAAAGTCATCAATATCAACTTTTATTCCAAGATCTGTAATGCTTTTTATTAAAGCCTGCAATTCCTGGGTGTCGTCCATATAACCGCTTTCTGTCAATTCAAGTGTAATATTTTCAGGATTTACGCCAGTATTGCCTAACGCAAGCTGAACATCAGACAAAACTTCACCTTTTTTTACATGAATGTAAGAAAGATTCAAACTCATATGAAAATTTTTCTGCACTTTATTCCATTCATAACACTGTGCAAAACCAGTCCGCAAAATCCAGCGGCTCACAGGAATAATCAATCCGGTTTTTTCAAGAATCGGAATAAATTCGTCTGGCGTAATTACGCCACATTCAGGACTATAAAAACGCAAAAGCCCTTCTGCCCCAATTACATTTGTAATCGTATTATCTTCATCAAGGTAAATATTTTTTGCATCAACAACCGGCTGATAATATAATTCAAATCCTTTGCAGCCTTCGCGGACAGAGCGTCTAAAATATTCCTGCAGTTTTAAATCCCGCACATGGCGACCATATTCAACTGCATTAAAAGTTAAAAATTTGTTCCGTCCTTTATCTTTTGCAACATTTACTGTGTAATTTACCTTTTTACACAATTCGTCAATCTGGCTCTGGTCATTTGCAAAGGCAACCACACCGGCAGAAACTGTAAATACAACTTCGTAATCAATTTTTTGTTCAACATCAGAAATAGCGCGCTTTACTTTTTCATAAAGCATTTTTGCATCAAGTGCATTTCCGCCTGTTAAATTCACGCATAAAAATTCGTCGCTGTTTAATTTATATGCACTTGCAATTCCTTTTACACTTCGTTTTACACAATCAGAAATTAACGAAAGAACAAAATCTCCGGCTTTGCTTCCAAACTGCTCGTTAATTTCGCCCATTTTATCGACATCAATTTTAAAAATAAAGCCACTTACTTTTTTTTCGTGTTTATAAGCCTGGTCAAAATCTTTTCTAAGCTGTCGTTCCGTGGGGAGCTTTGTCAGTTCATCAAGTTGAATAACATCTTCGTTAATCGCAATTCTTCCGAGTAAAATCCTTGTGTTTTCTTCTCCCGTGCAGACAACATTACCACGCATATTAACCCAGACAGGAACATGGGTTTTATTCATTATGCGGAAATTTAAATTAAAAGAATCTTTTACTCTGTCAATAATTTTTCGAATTTCATTAGAAAAAACACTTTCGTCATCTTTAAAAACCTGTCGCGAAATTGTTTCCAGTGTATGTCCAAATTTTTTTCCTGGAAAATCAAAAAAAGCGCACGCCTGTTCAGAAACAAAGATTGAATCTTCAAGAGGATTAAAAATAAACAAAAAAGAATCTGTACATTCGCTCATTACATCTGCAAGAGCTTCAAGAGAAGAAACTGAAATGTCTGTAAATTTTTCTATCAAAATAATTCTCCAAATGAACTGCTAAAAATTAAAACATACCGTCATTCCATTTTTTCAACTAACAGTATAAAACAAGTTAGAAATTTTTCATCTAAAATTATGTTTTTAATATTTAGTATTTGACTGTATTTTCTAATTTGATTTCGGAAATCTCCAAACTCTACACAAAATATAAAGTTTTTTCAATTGTAATTACGCCCTAATTTCTGCCGTAAATTTTCTTTACTTCTGCAGTGTAATTTCCGTCACAGTCATAAATAATCAGCTCTTTTAGTTTTTTTATTTTTTCTGCCTCAATGCCAATTTTTTTTAAGTGCGCGCAAATAAGAATTAAGACAGAAGCTTTTTTTTCGTTTGGTCTTACTTCCTGCCACAAAATATCGTTAAAACCGTTTTTTTTGAGACAAGAAAAAATTTCTTCCTTTCGCTCAGCGCGGTGAATCATACAAAAACTTCCGTCTTCTTTTAAAAGAAATCGGGCAGAGTTTACAACATCGCCCAGATTACATAAAAGTTCCTGTCTGGCAATCATTTTTGCAGAATTTTCACTCTGCCGACCACGACTAACAATCATATACGGTGGATTTGAAGTAACAAAATCAGCACAGGCTTTTTCAAAATACTGCTCTGTTTTTTTTATGTCACCTTCAACAATTTTTATTTTGTTACTAAGAAAATTAAGTTCAACAGATCGTCTTGCCATGTCTGCCATTTTTGGTTGAATTTCAAGCCCAGAGCCACTTAATTCTTTTTTTTGAGCACAAAGCAAAATGGGAATAATTCCATTTCCGCAACCGAGATCAACAAAAGTTGTACAATTTTTTGTCTGCTGCATTTTTAATGCAAAATCCGCAAGCAGAACGGCATCGATTCCATAACAAAAAGCACTTTTATCCTGAATTATCGAATAACCTTTTATGTGAATTTTATCGATTCGCTCTGCCATTTTTTAAGTCATCTTTTATTAAATTTCTTAAGCCTTCGACAGCGACAGTTATTGCAAGTTCAGTATCGTGCACCTGAGGATTTTCGAGACCAAGTTTTGCCCTTTCCTGGTTTGCCACAACCAAAAAGCACGAACCAACCCTTACGCGCAAAAAAGAGCCGGCAATAAAAAGTGCGGCAGATTCCATTTCGCTTGCAAGACAGCCCATTCTTACCCATGCCTGCCATTTGTTTTCTAATTCATAGCTTACAGGCATAACTTCCGGTTCATGCTGACCAAAAAACGAATCCTTGCACTGAACAACGCCCGCATGATAAGAAATATTTTTCTCTTTTGTAGCCTTTATAAGTGCGTTTACACACTCAATATCAGGAACGGCAGGATATTCGATTGGGGCAAACTCTCGACTTGTACCTTCCATGCGCACAGCTCCAGTGGCAATTACAATGTCCCCACTTAAAACTTCTTTTTGCATGCCGCCACAGGTTCCGGTACGCAAAAACGTGTGCGCTCCACATTTAGAAAGTTCTTCTATTGCAATGGAAGCAGACGGTCCGCCAATTCCAGTGGAAGTAACGCTCACTTTTACTCCTTCGAGAGTGCCTGTATATGTTGTAAACTCCCGGACATCAGCAACCAGTTTGGCATTGTCAAAATGTTCAGCAATTTTTTTACATCTTTTTGGATCTCCAGGAAGAATTACATACTTTCCAATATCGTCCGGGCCAACTCCTGTATGATATTGTTTTCCTGAACCTTCAGCGTAATCAATCATTTTTACCTCTCATAAGGGACTGTTCCCAATGTCTTAAAAAATCCACATCAAGTGATTTTCTGCGTCAGGCATTCTTGCCTTAAAAGCAGTTCCGAGCCGCACAAGGCGGCAAAGTAAAAGAGCACGGGAGACACCCTGAAAATAATTATATCCTTTTTTAGCATAATTGAATTTTTCTTATTGCATATTTTTTTAGATTTTTAATAATTATCTGCGGAGAATTTTTCCAATTAATTCATTTAAGCAAAAAACGGAGGCCGATTATGCCAATGATAAACTCAAAAATTACACTCAGCGTCTCACAGGAAAAACGCGATGTTTTAAAATCAGAAATCGGAAAAGCAATTTCTGTTATGGGAAAGCCGGAATCTTATTTAATGCTCGGTTTTGAAGACAATTATGACCTTTACTTTGGCGGAAAAAAATTAGAAAAAGGGGCTTTTATTTCTGTTGAAGTTCTGGGAGAAGTAAACGCTGCCGACAGCCAGAAAATGAGCGCAAAACTATGCGAAATTTTCCAGAAAGAACTTGGAATTCCTGGCGACAAAATCTACATTACATATTCCGGCTACAAGAACTGGGGCTGGAACGGCACAAACTTCTAATTAAAAAAAACATATGTATTTTTAATCTTAAAATGCACCACAAGGCTGGACAAAAAAGTTCAATATTGAGGTGCATTTTTTTTACACCTGGCAGTACATCAATTTTATTTATTTTTAGACTTTTTGCGCTTATAATAGTAAGAACGAGGGCAGATTTTATTCAACTTGAGGTTTTATCATGAACAAGAATACCATTGCTTTTTTAACACGTTCTTTAATAGATGCAACAGGAAGAGAAATGTGGAAAGGCATTGTTTCCGGTTGCCAAAAAGACAGAATTCCACTTATTACTTTTCGTGGACCAGTTTTAAATAAAGGACAAGGCTCTATAATTTACCATCTTTTAACGGACGATTCTGTTGCAGGAATTATTTCCTGGGCCTCTTCCGACGTAGACCAGAAAACATTCGACTTTTATAAAAAATTCCAGAAAACGCCTCTCGTCTGCATGACATTTAAAATCGACGGCAAACCTCTTATCATTACCGACTGCAAAGCCGGTGAACTTGAACTTATCGAACATTTAATAACAGTTCACCATTTTACAAAAATCGCATTTATTCGCGGGCCAGAAACTCACATTTACGCAAAAGAACGTTTTGAAGGTTATATCGAAGGTTTGCAAAAACACGGAATTCAGATAAACGAAGACTTAATTTCTGCGTATGGTGGCTGGTCAATCAACGACGGCATCAAGGCTGTAAATGCATTCATCGATAAAGGACTCAAAATTGGCCAGGACATCCAGGCAATAGTAGCAGTTGGCGACAACGTTGCAATCGGTGCCCAGGAAGAATTACTCCGCAAAGGTTATTCAATTCCTCATGATATTGCTGTCTGTGGCTATAACGGAACAAATGACGCAGCCTGGTCAAATCCTCCGATTACTTCTGTAGAAATGCCTTTTTACGGTCAGGGAATCCAGGCTTACAACACTTTGCAGGCAATTTTTAACAACCAAGACTTTCAGCAGGAATTCCGCTACAACTCGCATCTTGTATTGGGCGAATCCTGTGGCTGTACTTCTGTTTCCGTAAACAACGCATATTTAACAAACATAAAAGAAATCGGGCTCAACGCAAAGAAAAAAATCATAAAATCAAAGGCAATTCCTGTTGCCTTACAAAATGAACTTTTAGCCCAAAAACTTTTAAGCGAAGACTGGACAAATCTTGTAATTCAAAAAATATCAGAAATTACAAACCACGAACGTTACGCAAGCGCCGAAACTATTGAATTTTTTAACTCCCACTCAAAAACACTTGTTCAGGCATTCGCAAAAGACGCACTGGAAGAAGAACGTTCAAACGCCTTTTTAAAGGCAGTTTATGTCGGACTCAACAAATACGAAAATATTTCAAAAGAATTTTCTGTCTGGCAGGATATTCTTTCGGTTTTGCGCGCAGAAAGTCTGTCAGATTTAAATTTCCAGACACAAATTTCAAGTAAATGCGAAAACTTGATTCAACAGGCGCGAGTTCTCTTAAACGAATTTGACTGCAGAACCCAAAAACAGACAAACCTGTTCGAAACCCGCCACGAAGCAACTTTGCGCCAGATCAGCACGGACATTCTTGCCTGCTCAGATTTAAACAAACTTTTTGAAATTATTGCATCAGCCTTGCCAAAAATCGGAATGAGTGGCTGTTACCTTGTACTTTACAATAACTGCACATACACAGAAGAAAACCAGAATCTCCCGGAAACAAGCCGTTTAATGCTTGCCGTACGTCGCGGAGAAAAAATGCGTCTGCCAGAAGGTGGCTTAACCTTTAAAACACACGAAATAATTCCAGACACAATCAACAACTCTGCGGATTTTGCAATTTACGAAGTTGAATCATTGCATTATCAAAACAGTTATCTCGGTTACATCGTATTTGAATCAACAAAAGACAACGGTGTAGCTTTTTCAACCTTGCGCGATCAGATTTCCTGCTCAATTTACAGCGCCCTTCTCCTCGAAGAACGCAACAAGAGCCGCACTCTGCTCGAAACAACAATGCAGACCATGTCAGAAAAAGCAGATGTAGTTTCAAATCAGTCAGAATCTGTAAACACCAACATTTCTACAATTTCTTCTTCAATGGAAAATTTTGCCGAAACCATTAAAAATATTTCCGGAAACGTTGCAAATGTTGCCTCAACAGTTGAATCCGCCAACCAGATGATAAACGAAGCCGATTCTTCTCTAAAATCTCTCGTTCAAATTACAGAACAGATTACCCACGCAGTCGAACTTATCAACGACATCGCCGAAAAAACCAATGTTCTTGCCCTTAACGCCGCAATCGAAGCTGCTCACGCTGGAGATGCAGGCCGCGGATTTAGTGTTGTAGCAAAAGAAGTAAAGGCACTTGCCGCACAGACAGTTTCTTCGACCGCAAAAATCCAGGAACTCGTTCAAAAAAATAATCTGAGCACAAAACAGGCGGAAGAAGTTATCAGCTCTACAAACAAGGCTGTAAAAAATATTGCCACACTTTCGGAAAAAATTAAAACTTCTATAAACGAGCAGGTTCAGTCGTCAACAGCAATTTCAAACCGCCTGCAAGAAGCCTCTGGAAATGTCGAACAGATAACATCTGCAATTACAGAAGTTGCAAAACTTGGACTTCAGTTAAAAATTTAGTTTTAGTTTTTGGCTGCCACATTTGTCCGTCTCGTCGTCCCTGCGCGGTTCGGTAACCCTCAGTCCTTCGGACTGGCTTTGCCACCGCTCCGGCACGTGGCGCATTTTTCCTGAAGAAAAATCTAATTTCCGTCTCGAAAATCAATTATTAAATTTAAAAAAATAAAGCCGCCCTTGCAAACGAAGGACGGCGTAAACAGGAACAATTACTAAATTATGCCTGTGCCTCTGCAGAAGCTTCTTCAGCAGGTTTTGCTTTTCTTGCTTCTACTCTTGCGATGTTTTTAAGTGCAGCATTGCAATATTTACAAATCTTTGCAGTTGCACCATCAATTTCTTTTTCGTAAAGAACTTTGATGTTTTCTTTGCCACAGCGTGCACATTTGCCACGACCATGGTTTACTTCGTTACGGATACCAGTTCCGCGATGTGCTTTAGACATAAGTTACTCCTTATTTTGCTTCTTCAGCAGCAGGAGCTGCTTTTGCAGTCTTAGCTTTAGCTGGTGCTTTTTTTGCAGCTGGCTTTTTAGCAGGTTTTTCAGCAGCAACTGCTTTCTTTTCTGCCTTTTCTTTAGATTCTTCAGTTGGGAGAGTGTAATCTACCAATTCAAGAATTACCATGTCTGCAGCATCACCCTGACGGAAACCAATTTTAAGGATGCGTGTATAACCACCTTTGCGATCCTTCATGCGTGGTCCGAGTTCTGTAAAGAGTTTGTTCAAGATTTTTTCGTCCTGAATAAACTTTGCAGCAATACGACGGTTGTGTACTGTATCAACCTTACTGCGTGTAATCAATTTTTCAGCAGCCTTACGAACTTCTTTAGCTTTTGCACTAGTAGTTGTAATGCGTTCAAATCTGAAAAGTGAAGTTACCATATTGCGCGACATAGCACGGCGATGTGCTGTTGTACGCGAGAGCGGGTTAAAACCATTTCTATGATTCATTGGATTCTTCCTTTTGCTTTGGATTTGCCAAATTTACATTCTTAAGGTGACTGTAATCTGTCATTCCAAGTGTAAGTCCCCATTCAAGGAGCTTTTCTTTAATTTCAGTAAGTGATTTCTTACCAAAGTTTCTTGTTTTGGCGATGTCATCTTCTGTCTTTCTTGTCAGTTCACCGATTGTACGGATGCTGGCATTTTTAAGACAATTTGAAGAACGAACAGAAAGTTCAAGTTCTTCTACAGGAGTATTGAGCAATGAACGAATTCTTTCATCGCCTTCATCCATGTCATCTGAACTAGAAACATCATTATCGTTAAAATTAACAAAAATTGAAAAATGATCTTTTGCAATTTTTGCAGCTTCAGCGAGTGCATCTTCCGGAGAAATTGTACCATCTGACCAAATTTCAAGAACTAACTTATCGTAGTCATTTCTTTCGCCAACACGACAAGGTTCAATTGCATACTTTACTTTGTGTACTGGAGAAAAAATAGCGTCCATCGGAATAGTACCAACTACTTCAACATAGTTGCTATTAACTTCAGCTGGAACATAACCTCTTCCCAGGTCAACCTGAATTTCGATGCTAAGGTTTGCACCTTCCATCATTGTAAACACAGGAACGTCCTTTGAAAGAACTTCAAGCTGTCCCTCTTTTTCAAAGTCGTTGCTTGTAACTTTTCCTGGTCCTTTAAATTCAAAAAGAAGTGTATCCTGTTCAGCATCATTTGGAAGCTTAAAACGAATCATTTTTAAGCTATTCAAAATTTCGAGTGTATCTTCAGAAACATTTGCAATTGTGTCAAATTCACTCTGAATAACACGCGGAACACCTTCAGCATCAAATGAAGTAATCCGTACAGATGTTACCGCATAACCCTGAATTGAAGAAAGAAGTACACGGCGAAGTGTATTTCCAATTGTTGTACCAAAACCTGGTTCAAATGGATATGCTGTAAATTTTCCGTAATTTGGATTTGTTTCGAGATGTTCAAATGTAATACCCTTTGGTTTCTTGAAACCTTTTAAGAGGTTTTTACGTGCCATCTGAACTCCTTTTCTAATTTTCGCTCAAAGAAGAGCCTTTTTAACGGTCAGTAATTCTACTAGCCATTCTTTATACTTTTTCCGGAAATTTTATCCGGACAAAACCTAACTTTTACCGACTTACGGCAGTGCAACATAAACAACAAAAATGGACATTGCAAAGAACATCCATTCTTATCATCTATACTACATACGGCGAGTCTTGCGTGGGCGACATCCGTTGTGTGGGATTGGAGTAACATCTGAAATAGATTTTACTTTAAGTCCCAAAGCACCAAGAGCACGAACAGCATTTTCGCGTCCCATTCCTGGTCCCTTTACGAATACGTGAACTTCACGCAAACCATAGCTTACTGCCTTCTGAACAGCAGTTTCTGTAACTGTCTGAGCAGCAAATGGAGTTGATTTTTTTGCTCCACGGAAACCAAGTCCGCCAGAAGATGCCCAAGAAAGAGCATTTCCGTTCAAGTCTGTAATTGTTACGATAGTATTGTTGAACGTAGCCTGGATATAAACATTTCCTTCGTATACGCTCTTCTTTTCCTTTCGCTTCTTTACGGTAGCCATTAATTAAATCCTCCGTCCTATCAGACAGCCTTTTTCTTGTTAGCAACTGTCTTCTTTTTACCTTTGCGAGTACGTGAATTAGTACGTGTGCGCTGACCACGAACTGGCAAACCTTTTCGATGACGAAGGCCACGATAGCAACCGATGTCCATAAGACGTTTAATGTTAAGACCAATTTCTGAGCGAAGATGTCCTTCAACCTTGTATTCTTCATCGATTACAGTGCGAAGTTTTGCCTGCTCATCCTGATCAAGATCATTCATCATCTTGGTAGGATCAATCTTTGTTTTTTCGCAAATCGCTTTTGCAGATGAACGACCGATACCGTAAATATAAGTCAATGCAACAACGACGTGTTTATTTGGGAGGTCAACTCCCGCAATTCGAGCCATCTGTTACTCCTTAACCCTGTCTCTGTTTATGTTTTGGGTTAACACAAATAATGCGGATAATTCCGTTTCTTTTAATAACCTTACACTTATCACAGATGGGCTTTACGCTGGTTCGTACTTTCATAAAAGTCCCCCTAGGGAAAGCATGATATTAACCCGAATCATGGCAATTCGCAATGAATTACAATTCGGGTTAGATAATGTATCACAAAATCCCATTGTTGTTCTATAGAAATTCTCTAAATTTTAATAAATTTTACAAATTTCTTGAACGTAATTTACCCTTCTTAACAAGACCTTCTGAGTGGTGCATTTTAAGAAGTGCTTCAACCTGACTCATTGTATCCAAATCAACACCAACCAGGATTAACAAAGAAGTACCACCCATCAACATAGCAATTGACTGTGGGAACTTAAATGCAATCTGAATGATTGTTGGTAAAACTGCGATAGCAGCAAGATAAAGTGATCCAGGCAACACGAGACGGTTTAAAACCTTCTGCATGTATTCTTCTGTTTTATCAGTGCGGATTCCTGGAATAGAACCACCATTTTCTCTGATGTTCTTTGCGATTTCTGTGGGGTTCAGGGTTACCTGTGTGTAGAAGTATGCAAAGAATACAATCAAAAGCACTAATAATACATTATATGTGATTCCAGTTGGCTGCAAAATGTAAGAGAGTTTAGAAACCCAACTTGCCGAAGCTTTGCTAGCACCAATACTAGAAACAATCTGTAACGGGAATGTCAAAAATGAAGATGCAAAAATTACAGGAATAACTCCCGACGGATTGATTTTGAATGGAATATAAGTACTTTGTCCACCGTACATTTTCCGTCCAACTACGCGTTTAGCATAGTGTACAGGGATCTTACGTTCGCCGGACTGTTCATATACTACAAGTGCGATGATTCCAAAGAACATCAAGATAACTACAATCACGGCAACAGCATTGATTTCATTACTACGAACTTTCTGAACAAGTTCAATTACTGCATGAGGAAGACGGGCAACAATACCTGCGAAAATAAGAATAGAAATTCCATTTCCAATTCCATGTGCTGTAATCTGATCACCAAGCCAAACTGTAATCATAGCTCCTGTAGTAACAGTGAGCATTGCAAGCAGTCTGAATGCAACAGTGCTTTCAAGAACAATAGCTCCTGGAATACTGTTGGCATAAACTGTTACAGCAGCAGACTGAATCAAACAAACAAAAACTGTTCCGATTCTAGTCCATGCTGCAAATTTGCGCTGACCACCATCTTCCTGAACAATACGTTTAAGAGACGGAAAAATAATCAGCGCCAGCTGCAATATAATCTGTGTTGAAATGTAAGGCATAACACCCAACATAAACACAGAAAAATTAGAGAATGCACCACCGGCAAAAAAGTCCATATAACTTGCAAATGCGTTGTTGCCACTCTTAGCAAGATTGTTGAAGTATTCAACGAGTACTCCAGCATTAATTCCAGGAATTGTCAGCACGCATCCAAGGCGGAATATTGCAAGAATAGCTAACGTAAAGAGCAGACGATTTCTAAGCTCTTTAATTCTGAACATGTTTACAATTGGATTGTTTGCCATGTGTGTCTCCGGTACTTATTGTAATTACTTTGTTTCAGCAGTTTCTTTAACAGAACCACCAGCTTTTTCGATTTTAGCTTTTGCAGAAGCAGAAACCTTATCTACATCAACTGTAAGTTTCTTTGTTAAATCACCAGTACCAAGGATTTTTACTAAAGCACCAGCCTTTGAAATAAGACCGTTTGCCAAAAGTGTTTCCTTATTTACGGTTTCACCGTCTGAATATTTTTCTTCAAGAAGAGCAACATTCACAACTGAATATTCTTTCTTGAATGGGTAATTAGAAAAACCTCTGTGAGCAATACGACGATAAAGAGGCATCTGACCGCCTTCAAAACCTACGTATGTTTTTCCACCAGAGCGAGACTGCTGTCCCTTATTTCCCTTACCTGCAGTTGTTCCACGACCTGAAGAAGAACCGCGGCCAACAATGCGCTTTTTCTTGTTAGCACCCTGTGGTGCGCTCAAAACGAAATCAGACATTATTTTACTTCCTCGACAGTAATCAGGTGTGATACAGCTTCAGCCATTCCGAGAACAGCTGGAGTTGCTTCCAAAACATTTGAAGAGTTAATCTTTTTAAGACCAAGGCTGCGAACTGTTGCAACCTTAGCTGGTTTCTGTCCAATTGTACTTCTTACGAGAGTTACCTTGATTTTTTTAGCCATGATTAACCCCACATTTCCTGCAGAGATTTACCTCTGTTTGATGCAACAGCTTTTGCGTCCATAAGACCTTCAAGAGCTTCAAAAGTTGCACGTACTACATTGACTGGGCTTGAAGAACCCAATGACTTAGAAATTACATCAGTTGCACCAATTGATTCCATGATAGCGCGAACTGGACCACCTGCGATGATTCCAGTACCGGCACAAGCTGGTTTCAAAAGGATTGAAGAACTCTTGTATTTTCCAAGAATATCGTGTGGAAGAGTACCATTTTTAACTGGAACAGTTATAAGGTTTCTCTTTGCACGGTCAATACTCTTTCTAATTGCTTCAGATACATCATTAGCTTTACCAAATCCGTATCCAACGCGACCTTTTCCATCGCCTACAACTGTGAGAGCTGAGAATGACATACGGCGTCCACCTTTTACGGTTTTAGCAGTACGATTCAGTCTAACAAGTTTTTCAACGAATTCTTTCTGTTCTCTTTCTTTTTCGAACTTGTTCTGGCGTTCCATTAGACTCTCCTAGAAAATGATACCTGCTTTGCGGGTTCCATCTGCGAGTGCCTTAACAACACCATGATACAGATATCCGTTGCGGTCAAAAACTACAGTCGTAATTTTTTTATCCTGAAGACGTTTTCCGAATGCTTCACCAAGTTTTGCTGCACCTTCTGTATTTGGCTTCAAGTCAGCAAATTCTTTTTCCAATGTGGAAATAGAAGCAAGTGTTACACCTTCGTCATCATCAATTACCTGAGCGTAAAGGTTGCAGTTGCTGCGAGTTACCGTTAAACGTGGGCGAGCAGCTGTTCCGTAAACAGACTTACGGATGTGAACCTTACGATGAAGGCGCTTTCTTGCTTTATCATTAAGTTTCTTTAACATACGCTACACCTTATTTTACGCCAGTCTTTCCGACTTTGCGTCTGATAACTTCGTTGCTATAACGAATTCCCTTTCCTTTGTAAGGTTCTGGGAGACGAAGCTTGCGGATCTGTGAAGCGAATTCACCAACCAACTGCTTATCGATACCAGCAATTGTAACATTACCATTAGCATCAGTTGTAACAGTAAGTCCTTCTGGGATTACAGCGATAAAATCAGAAGAATAACCAAGGTTCATTACAAGGTTCTTTCCCTGAACTTCTGCACGGTAACCTACACCAGTAATAACGAGAGATTTTGAGAATCCCTGTGTTACACCAGTAACCATATTGTGAATCAAAGCACGGTAAAGACCGTGTGCAGCACCAGCTGCTTTTGATTCTTCTGCTGGAGAAACTGTAAGCTCTCCGTCTTTTACTTCAAGCTTAACTTTATCGTTTACATGCTGTTTAAGTTCACCTTTTGGTCCCTTTACAACAACTTCACCAGCATTAACTGTAACTGTAACTCCTGCAGGAATAGCAACAGGAAGCTTACCAATTTTTGACATATTGTCCTCCTATTACCAAACCTTGCAAACGAGTTCGCCACCAACCATTTTTTCGCTTGCTTTCTTACCAGTTGTTACACCAGAAGAAGTTGAAACGATCAATGTTCCGTATCCATTAAGAACACGTGGCAATTCTTTATAACCAGAATAAATACGACGACCTGGTGTAGAAATCTTTTCGATTCCGTGAATTACAGGTTCATTCGATTCATCATACTTCAAGAAAATACGAATGATAGAATGACCATCATCATCCTGTACTTTCTTAAAATTCTTAATATAACCTTCTGTCTTAAGGATCTTAACAATCTCAAGCTTAAGTTTAGATGTAGCAACATCTACTTTTTCGTGGCGAGCCTGAACAGCATTACGAACCTTAGTGAGCATGTCTGCTATTGGGTCTGATGTACTCATTTTACTTCTCCTCCACTACCAACTTGATTTTGTTACGCCTGGCAAAAGGCCTTCACTTGCTAACTTGCGGAAACAAATACGACAAATCTTGAATTTGCGCAAATAACCGCGTGGACGACCACAAATCTGGCATCTGTTATAGCGACGAGTGCTATACTTAGGTGTGCGATTTGCTTTGATAACCATTGATTTCTTAGCCATTGTTTCTCACCTACTTTCTGAAAGGCATATTGAACTTGGTAAGCAATGCACGAGCTTCTGCATCTGTGCGAGCGCTTGTTACGATAGAGATGTTCATACCAGCAATCTTAACGATTTTGTCGAAGTCGATTTCTGGGAAGATAATCTGTTCTGTAATACCAAGAGAGAAATTTCCGTGTCCGTCAAAACCAGTTGCTTTGATTCCGCGGAAATCCTTTACGCGAGGTAATGCAACATTGATAAGGCGGTCCAAAAATTCATACATAATGTTACCGCGCAATGTTACCATTACACCAACTTCATTGCCCTCACGAAGTTTAAAGTTAGCAATACTCTTTTTAGCCTTCGTTTTAACAGCATGCTGTCCAGTAATCTGAGTTAAATCAGTTACTGCGGCATCAAGGAGTTTCTTGTTTGAGAGGGCTTCGCCAACACCCATGCTTACTACTACTTTTTTAATAGCAGGAATCTGCATTACGGATGTATATCCGAGTTCTTTAAAGAGCTCTGGAGCGATAGTGTCCTTATAGACTTTCTTAAGCCGTGGTACGTACTTATCCATTACAGTGCTTCTCCACACTTGCGGCAAACACGAGTTTTCTTGTCGCCGTCAATTTTGAATCCAATTTTAGTTGGACCGCATTTTTTACATACGATCGCAACATTTGAAATATTAAGTGGAGCCTCAATTTCTGCGATTCCACCCTGATCCTGCTGACTGCGCTTTCTCATTGCTTTTTTAACCATGTTAACGCCAGATACAATTACTGCATCTTTCTTAGCAATTACGCGAACAACAGCACCACGTTTACCCTTATCTTTTCCAGCGATAACCTGTACAGTATCGTCTTTACGGATCTTAAATTTCTTTTCCATATTGATTCTCCTTACAGTACTTCTGGAGCAAGTGATACGATCTTCATAAAGTCCATATCACGGAGTTCACGTGCAACAGGTCCAAAAATACGTTTTCCTTTTGGATTTCCATCGCCATCAACGATAACGCAAGCATTATCATCAAAACGAATGTATGTTCCATCTGGACGACGGTATTCTTTTGATACACGAACGATTACAGCTTTTTCAACTGTACCTTCTTTAATAGTAGAAGTAGGAATTGCTTCCTTAATTGCAACTACTACGATATCACCGATACCAGCATACCGGCGGTGTGTACCGCCAAGTACTTTGATTACCTGAGCAACTTTAGCTCCAGAGTTATCGGCAACAGTCAATTTTGATTGCATCTGCAGCATAATTTAACTCCTTATAGCCTATTTTGCTCTTTCGATGATTTCTGCAAGTCTCCAGCACTTATCTTTGCTGATAGGACTGCATTCAATGATACGAACTGTGTCACCAATGTGAGCTTCGTTCTTTTCATCATGTGCCTTACACTTTTTAGTCTGTGTAACGTATTTCTTATAGAGAGGATTCATTCTCTTTGTATCGATTGAAACAACAATTGTTTTTTCCATCTTGTCGCTTGTTACGATACCAACGAACGAACGTTTTGCTCCCTTTTTAGTCTGAACTTCCTGTTCTGCCACGGGTTAGCTCCTACTTAGTCTGTCCGGCAATTTCTTTTGCACGGATGAGCGTATTAAGAGTCGCAATCTGACGACGCATTGTACGCTTCTGCAATGGGTTATCAACATGGCCGATTACCATCTGGAAACGGAGATCCATGTATTTCTGTTTCAAGTCGTTACGTTCAGCTACCAGTTCAGCGTAAGACATTTCTTTTACATTCTTTTTCTTTGAATTTGCCATATCTTACTCCTTAGTCGATAGTTGGTTTGAATGCAATTTTTGTTTTAATTGGCAGTTTGTCAGCAGCAAGCTTGAGAGCCTGTTCAGCTAATTTAATATCAATTCCACCAACTTCAAATAAAATTACACCTGGTTTAATGTTTGCAGCCCAAAATTCTGGAGCACCCTTACCCTTACCCATGCGAACTTCCGATGGTTTTTTAGTAATTGGCTTATCTGGGAAAACACGTAACCAAACATTTCCTTTACGTTCAAGTTTACGGTTAATAGCAACACGAGCTGCTTCAATATGACGAGCCTGAAGCCATACTGGTTCAAGTGCAACTAAAGCAATCTGACCAAAGTCAATATTATTAGCACGTGTAGCATTTCCTTTTACTTTACCGCGCTGTACCTTACGGTGAATAACTCTTTTAGGACTAAGCATTTTATGTTACTCCTTTGAAGAATCTGCTGCGCGAGCAGGGCGTTTAGCTCTTGAATCATTTGACTGAGAGCGATCACGATGAGGCTTGCGAACAATCTGTCCAGCATCTTCATTCTTTTCGATACCGTAGTTCATGCCGTTGTAAACCCATACTTTTACACCAATTTTTCCGTAAGTTGTATGAGCTTCGAATGTAGCATAGTCAATGTCTGCACGAAGAGTATGAAGAGGAACACGTCCCTCTTTATGTTCTTCTGAGCGTTTCATTTCTGCTCCACCAAGACGACCTGACAAACGAATTTTAATACCCTGTGCTCCGCCTTTCATAGCATTTGCTGAAGCCTGTTTGAGAGCCTTGCGGAATGAACCACGACCTGCAAGCTGACGTCCAACATTCTGTGCAATTAAAGAAGCGTTTACTTCAGCACGTTTTACTTCCTTGATTTTGATCTGAACTTTCTTAGAAGCAAACTGTGCCTGAATTTCAGCACTGATCTTTTCAATATTGGCACCTTTAACACCAATAATTACACCTGGGCGTGCTGTGTGAATAACAATAGTAACACGCTGCGGGTGACGTACGATTTCGATTTCTGCAATATCTGCGTTCTGGCATTCTGGTAATTCTCTTACCAACTTGCGGATTTTAATATCCTCAAGAACCAAGTCTGCATAGTCGCGAGGACCAGCATACCAACGAGACTGCCAAGTCTTGTTAATTCCAAGACGCAAACCGATAGGATTTACTTTCTGACCCACTTTATTCCCCCGCCTTCTCGTCAACAATAACGGTGATATGGCACATACGTTTTAAGAGCTGATCAGCACGTCCGCGAGCACGGAACCAAACTCTCTTAAGTCTTGGACCTTCGTCGATACGAATTTCCTTGATGTAGAGCATATCTTCATCGAGATTCTTGTTAGCATACAGAGCGTTTGCAACAGCTGACTTAAGAGTACCTTTAATCAACTCTGCACCTTTCTGTGGCATATTTTCAAGAACTGCCAAAGCTTCTGAGCATTTCTTCTGCTTGATTACATTTGCAACAGGGCGAACCTTAGTTGGTGATGCAATCAGGAATTTTGTAGTGGCTACATAACCTTTTTTCTCTGCCATAGTATCCACCTTTATTTAGCACCCTTATCAGTGCCACCATGTCCCTTAAATGTACGAGTTGGAGCAAATTCGCCGAGCTTATGGCCAACGAGATTTTCAGTAACATATACAGGAATCCATGCTTTTCCGTTGTAAACACTGATTGTGTTTCCAACCATCTCTGGAATGATTGTAGAGCAACGAGAATATGTTTTAATCATCTTCTTGTCTGACTCTTTGTTCATTTCAATAACTTTCTTATAAAGGCTCTTTTCAATAAAAGGTCCTTTCTTAACTGATCTTGACATTGTTAACTACTCCTACTACTTCTTACGGCGTGAAACAATGAAACGGTTAGAAGGCTTTCTCTTATTACGAGTCTTATAACCTCTACATGGCTGTCCCCAAGGTGTAACTGGCTGGTGTCCTTTACCTGCACCTTCACCACCACCAAGTGGATGATCAACTGGGTTCATAGCCATACCGCGAACTGTCGGACGAATACCGAGCCAGCGTTTGCGACCAGCCTTACCAAGCTGAGTGTTCATACGTTCTTCGTTTCCAACTACGCCAATTGTCGCATAGCATTTACCAAAAACACGGCGTGTTTCACCTGAAGGAAGACGAATAACAACATATTCGCCGTCTTTTGCTGCAACAAGAGCAGAAGCACCTGCGGAGCGGGCAAGCTGTCCACCACGACCAAGTGTCAATTCAATGTTGTGAACTGTAAAACCAACTGGAATTACTTCGAGTGGAAGTGCGTTTCCAACAGTTGGAGCTGCATTTTCACCAGACATAATTTTCTGTCCTACAGTAAGTCCTTTAGGAGCAATAATATAGCGTTTTTCGCCATCAGCATAATAAATCAATGCAATGTTAGCAGAACGGTTTGGATCATATTCAATTGTCTTGACTGTTCCTGGAATACCGTGCTTATTGCGTTTAAAATCAATTACGCGATACTTTCTTTTGTGTCCGCCACCCTGATGACGTACAGAAATACGTCCACCCTGGCCACGTCCACCATTTGACTTAAGACCTGATACCAGACTTTTTTCGGGTTTATCGGTTGTCAGTTCTTCTCTTACCAAATCAATGCGAGTACGAGTACCTGCAGTATATGGTTTAAAAACTTTAAGAGCCATCTGGTTCCCCTTAATTTAACGAAGGCTTAAACGCCCTCGAATACCTTAATTGTTTCTCCTGGAGCAAGACGAACAATTGCCTTTTTCCAGTCGGCTGTTTTTCCAGGTTTACCACGAACCCTTTTAACTTTACCGAGAACATTTACAGTAGTAATTTTTACAACTGTAACATTGAAGAGTTTTGATACTGCTTCTTTAATCTGTGTCTTTGTAGCATCAGGACGTACTTTGAATGTGTACTTTCCTTCTTCACGCAAAGCTGTTGCTTTTTCAGACAGTACTGGCTCAATAAGAATATCAGTCATTATTTAGCCTCCCCTTCTTTATAGAATTCTGAAAGATTCTTTGCAGCTGATTCGAGCAAGATTACTTTTCTTCCGTAGAAAAGATCGTGTGCACGAAGGCGATTGAATGACAAGAAGTAAACATTGTGGAGGTTACGTCCAGCCTGTTTAATTTTTGCATCATCATCTTTAAGAATTATGACTGTGCGTTCATCCTTAGCAAAATTGTTAAGAACTTTTACCAAGTCTTTTGTTTTTCCGCTTTCAACAGTGAAATCTTCAACAACAGTAAGTCTGTCGCTCTGTGCCTGAAGGCTCAGAATTGATTTCATAGCAAGGCGCTTTACCTTTTTAGGGAGTTCGAATCCGAAATCACGTGGTTTTGGTCCAAAAATTGTACCACCACCTACATTGATTGGAGACTTTTTATCACCACGACGAGCATGGCCAGTTCCCTTCTGTTTGTATGGTTTAGCATTTGATCCGTGTACTTCTGAGCGAGTTTTTGTACAAGCTGTTCCAACACGTTTGTTTGCTAATTCGTTATTGATGGCATAGTAAATAACATCTTCATTTACTGGAAGTCCGAAAATGCTATCATCAAGCGTAATAGTGCGCAGTTCTTTACCATCGGTTGAAAAAACTTTCTTATCCATTTCTCATTTCCTCCGGATTACTTCTTTACTGCAGACTTGATGATAAGAGTGCAATTCTTTACTCCAGGAACAGCACCACGAACCATAATAACTTTGAGCTCAGGATCGATTTTAACAATCTTAAGGTTCTGAACAGTTACACGATCAAATCCCATACGTCCTGGCATTTTAACATTTTTAAGGCTGTGACCAGGAGTTGTACAATTTCCTGTACCACCAGCTTCACGATGGAATTTAGAACCGTGAGTAGCACGTCCACCATGGAAGCCCCAGCGTTTCATAACGCCCTGGAATCCTTTACCTTTTGAAGTTGCTGTAACATCGAGATAAGATGTTGATTCAAACAACTCAAGACCAATCTGATCACCAACTTTTACTTCCTGTTCGAATTCTCTGAATTCTTTCAAATGACGTTTTGGCGATACGTTTTCTGGAAACTGACCCTTGTATGCTTTAGTGATCTTTGATTCTTTAATATCTTCAAGACCAAGAACTACAGCATCATAGCCATTAGCTTCCTTTGATTTTGTAGCAATAACTGTATTCGGTTCTACATGGATCACGGTTACTGGTGTCAGTTCGCCGTTACTGTCGAATACCTGTGTCATTCCTACTTTTTTTGCAATCAGACCTTTCATTCTGATATGTCTCCTATAGAAGAAAACTCATGTTCTCTTCTGATCGGCCGCCATCCCTGATCCAAGGGACCGTTACCGTTTTTGCAATAAGACTAACTGCGACGCAGTCTGGCTCTTACTGTTTAATTTCTACATCTACACCTGCAGGCAATTCAAGCTTCATCAATGAATCCATTACATCAGATGTTGGGTTCAGGATGTCGATAAGGCGTTTGTGAGTTCTCATTTCGAACTGTTCACGTGACTTTTTGTTTACGTGTGGTGAACGAAGAACTGTTACCTTATTGATTCTTGTAGGAAGTGGGATAGGTCCAGAAACTTTTGCTCCTGCCTTCTGCACTGTCTGCACGATTGATTTTGCGCTCTGATCGATAAGTTCTACATCAAAAGCACGAAGTCTAACACGAATTTTTCCGTTAGCCATTATTCACTCCAATGATTAAGTGTGGCAATTACCAGCAAGCTGAAATTACCACACCATCAATCACATTAACTATTCGATGATTTTTGTAACCTGTCCAGAAGCGATTGTGCGACCGCCTTCACGGATAGCGAGTTTAAGACCTTCATCCATAGCAATTGGGTGAATAAGTTCACCGATGATCTTTACGTTGTCACCTGGTTTTACCATGTCTGTTCCAGCTTCGAGTTCAACAGTACCTGTGATATCTGTTGTACGGAAGTAGAACTGTGGGCGGTAACCAGAGAAGAATGGTGAGTGACGTCCACCTTCTTCCTTAGAAAGAACGTAAATCTGAGCTTCGAACTTTGTATGTGGGTGAATTGTTCCTGGAGCAGCGAGAACCTGACCACGAACAACATCTTTCTTTTCAACACCACGGAGGAGGATACCAACGTTATCACCAGCCTGACCCTGATCAAGAGTCTTCTGGAACATTTCGATACCAGTTACAGTTGTAGACTGTGTTGGGCGGATACCAACGATTTCTACTGGATCACTCATATTAACAACACCGCGTTCGATACGTCCTGTTACTACAGTACCACGACCAGAGATTGTGAAGATGTCTTCGATTGGCATCAAGAATGGTTTCTGATCATCGCGAACTGGATCGTCGAACCATGTATCCATTGCTGTGAGCAATTCTTCGATACATTTTGTGTTTTCTGGGTTGTCTGATTCGTTCAAAGCCTTGAAAGCAGATCCCTTAACGATTGGAGTGTCAGCAGAGAATCCGTATTTCTGGATTGTATCTTTTACGTCTTCTTCTACGAGCATCAACATTTCTTCATCGCCGTCGAGCTGGTCAACTTTGTTGAGGAATACGATAATCTTTGGTACACCTACCTGACGAGCAAGCAAAAGGTGTTCTTTTGTCTGAGCCATTACACCGTCAGTAGCAGCGATAACGAGAACAGCACCGTCCATCTGAGCAGCACCAGTGATCATGTTCTTTACATAGTCGGCATGACCCGGGCAGTCGATATGAGCATAGTGACGTTTGTCTGACTGATATTCAAGGTGACGTGTGTTGATAGTAATACCACGAGCTTTTTCCTCTGGTGCATTATCAATTTCATCATACTTAAGAGCATGGTCACCGTACTTTTTAGCACAGTACTGAGTGATAGCTGCAGAAAGTGTAGTCTTACCATGGTCTACGTGACCAATAGTACCAACGTTCATGTGAGGTTTAGTTCTGACGAACTTCTCCTTTGCCATGTTTTTCTCCTTTGCCGATATTTATTTCGGCTCAAAAAAGATGATTTATGTGATGCACTTTAAGCCAGAATGAATTCTCCTTCTTACAGAAATGAGTTCATTCGCATACACACTAAATTATTTTTTATCTGATAAATGAAAGTTCGTTATACAAAACAGTTCTTCATAACTTTCGAAGAACTCTTCCAAAACCACCCGTCACCATCAGAATAAAATCCAATCAACCAGTCTGGTTTTCAGAATTTCAGTAAACCAAAGATAGTTTACTACAGAAACCCTTAGACTTTGTTTCCAGGGCCACCCAACCTGAAAATTGTTCTAACAACAATTAACTTTACGGTTAAGGTCAGACTTAATAAATGAAGTCTGTCTGAAAATATTCAAAGAACCTGAAAATATCTAAAACATAATTTTGCATTTAGACTGTTTTATATTTATATCTTTTTTACAAAATGTTTTCAATACCAAAAATTAAAATAATTTGATATTTTATAAAAAAATAAGTTGTTTTTTACGGAGCTTTTTCCGGCTTTTCAGAGTTCCGCTATCCGCTTCATTCTGGCGTAAACGCCAGAACGGCGTTGCCGCTCTTACAATCCGGGCTAGTTTTTTTTAACTAAAATACAAAAGAGCAAAAAAAATCCGCCGGTAAACCGACGGATTTTTATAAAAAGTAAAACTACCAGCGATAGTGAGCAAATGCTTTGTTTGCTTCTGCCATCTTGTGTACGTCTTCCTTCTTTTTATATGCAGAACCTGTGTTATTGAATGCATCAAAAAGTTCTGAAGCAAGAGTTTCTGCCATTCCATGACCACTTCTACTGCGTGCTGCACCAATAATCCAGCGCATAGCAAGAGCTTCACGGCGAGAGTCTCTGATTTCCATCGGAACCTGATATGTTGCACCACCAACACGGCGAGATTTTACTTCTACCAATGGTTTTACATTCTCAAGGGCTTTTGTAAACACTTCAAGTGGATCCTGATTTGTTTTTTCCTTGAGTTTATCCATTGCTTCGTAAACAATCTTTGTACAAGTCTGTTTTTTTCCATCCAACATCATGCGAGCTACAAATTTTGTAACAACCGGGCTGTTGTATTTTGCATCTGGCATAATAGGACGATTTACTGATTTCTTATGTCTTCCCATAGTAATTCTCCTTTAACTATTATGCCTTTGGTCTCTTAGCACCGTACTTAGAACGACCGCGTTTGCGTCCTTCTACGCCAAGAGTATCTTTTGTACCGCGGATAATATGGTAACGTACACCAGGAAGATCCTTTACACGACCACCACGGATAAGAACAACTGAGTGTTCCTGCAAGTTATGACCAATACCTGGAATATATGCAGTAACTTCAATTCCATTTGACAAGCGAACACGAGCTACCTTACGGAGAGCTGAGTTTGGTTTTTTTGGTGTAACAGTCATTACACGTGTGCAAACACCACGTTTCTGTGGGCAAGACTCAAGTGCGGGAGCTTTAGTCTGGTTTGCAAGTGACTGTCTACCTTTACGAATCAACTGATTAATTGTAGGCATCGCCTAATTCTCCTATTTGTATGCCGGTCAGCACCCCGGACAAAATAAACAGATAAATCCTATACTGTTGAGCATAGGGAATTCAATATTACCGAATTTATAATAAACCGGTCAATCGAATTTAATTGAATTCTGCAGAAATTTATTGCAAATTTCGCAGGATTTTTGCGTATCGGGCTCTTGCCTGCTACGCTGCGAGTTTGCGCCGCAAACTCGTTATTTACGTGTGCGCTAAAGCGCAAGGGATTGTAGGGGCGCGCGTAAGCGCGGTGCACAGCACCAAAGGCGCGTAAGACGCCGTAGCCCCGAAAAGCCAGGTGCAAGATAAGCCTTTGGCTTATCCTGCAGGCGCCCATACTAAAATTCTAAAAAAACTAGTCTTCTTCTGAAGCAGTTTCCATCATTGGCTGAACACTCTGCATTTCTGTTTCTTTTTCAAGACGACGACGTTCGAGTACTTCTTCCATCTGGGCATCGAGATCATGATCGAATGAGTCGAAAAGTTTTACGTTTCTGTAATTTTTGATACCTGTTCCTGCTGGAATCATGTGACCAATAATAACGTTTTCTTTTAGACCACGGAGCTGATCTTCTTCGCCCTTGATTGCTGCATTTGTAAGAACACGAGTTGTTTCCTGGAATGAAGATGCAGAAATAAACGAATCTGTAGCCAAAGCAGCCTTTGTAATACCCTGGAACATTGGGCGGGCAACTGCTGGCTGTCCACCTTCTGCCATAATGCGTTTATTTTCTTCGCGGAAGTGGTATTTATCTACCTGCTGTCCGTAAATGAATCTTGTATCTCCAACAGAAACGATTTCTACCTTGCGCAACATCTGACGAACGATTACACCGATATGTTTGTCTGCGATTGTTACGCCCTGAGCTGAGTAAACGCCCTGGATTTCGTTCATAAGGTAGTCCATGAGTGCGTTTTCGCCAAGGATTGCAAGAATATCATGTGCACTTGCTGCACCGTCGCAAAGCTGTTCACCTGCTACAACCTGGTCTCCGTCGCGAACGAGGAGGCGACGTGTCATTGGAACAACGTGTTCGAGCTGTTTGCCATATTCGTCTTCTACAACAATTACGCGCTTACCTTTTGTAATTCCCTTGAACTGAACTGTTCCGGAAATCTGTGCAAGTACGCAAGGAACTTTTGGTTTTCTTGCTTCGAACAATTCTGATACACGTGGAAGACCACCAGTAATATCGTTTGTTTTTGCAGCTGCAACCGGCATGCTTGCAAGTGTAAGACCTGCTTCTACCTGCTGTTTGTCTTCTACACGAAGAACGGCACCTGCCGGCAAGTAGTAAGAACCAAGTTCGTTACCATCTTCGTCTGTAATAAGAATACGAGGCTGTTTTACATCAAGGTGAAGGTCGCTGATACGGCGTTCTGTTTTACCAGAGTTAACGTCAACGATTTCTTCGAGTGTCTGACCTGGAATTACATCTTCGAAGCGAACATATCCGCTTACTTCGGCAATGATTGGTTCAGAGAACGGATCGAATGTTCCGATTACGTCGCCACTCTTAACGATGTCGCCAGCCTTAACCATGATTGTAGAACCGTTGCTGATTTCTACCTTCTGTTCGTTACCTGCAAGATAGATAACGCCGTCTTTAATGAGAATGCGGCCGTTTTCTTTTGCAGTAAAGTCGCCGTTCTTTGATTTTGCAAGAACAGTTCCCTTAAGAACGCGCATACCGTCTTCTACGAGTGACTCAACGCCCTTATCAACAGTAATAGAGTCGATAAGACGAGTTGTCATCATGCTACCCTTACGAGTAAAGAGCCAGTTGCCTTCGTCTGTTACAACGTGAGTTCCGGCGATTGTTCCGATAAGAACGTCGTAAGAAAGAACGATTTTGTTGTCTTCTGTTTCCTTAGAAGCTGTACCACCGACGTGGAATGTACGCATTGTAAGCTGTGTACCTGGCTGACCGATTGACTGAGCAGCAATTACGCCGACAGCTTCGCCGATTTCAACAAGCTTATTGCGGGCAAGGTTTTTACCGTAACACTTAACACAAACACCGTGTTCAGCTTCGCAGGTAAGAACTGTGCGGATTTTTACTTTTTCTACGCCAGCATCATCAATTTTTTTAGCAAGTTCTTCTGTAATGTATTCGTTTGCTTCGCAGAGAACTTCTCCAGTTACAGGGTGAATTACGCGTTCAATTGAGAAATGACCTGCAATTCTCTTTGAAAGCGGAGTTAGAATTTCGTCACCATTTTTGATTGCAGCATAATCAATACCGTTGATTGTTCCACAATCTTCAATATTAACTACAACGTCCTGAGCAACATCAACAAGACGACGAGTCATGTAACCGGCATCAGCTGTCTTTAAGGCAGTATCTGTAAGACCTTTGCGGGCACCGTTTGAAGAAATAAAGTATTCAATTACGGAAAGTCCTTCGCGGAAGTTTGATTTTACAGGAAGTTCGATGATGTCGCCGTTAGGTTTAGCCATCAAACCACGCATTGCTGCAAGCTGAGAAATCTGCTTTTTAGAACCGCGGGCACCGGAATCAGCCATCATGTAGATTGTGTTGAATCCGTTCTTATCTTTCTGCAATTTGTCGTACATGATTTCTGTAAGTTTTTCGTTTGTACGAGCCCAAATATCTGTTACTTTGTTGTAGCGTTCATCTGCTGTAATTACACCGCGTGAATACTGACCAACAATTTCTTCAACTTCTTTGTTTGCCTTGTCAACCATCGGCTTCTTTTCTTCTGGAATAAGAATATCTTCCATTGAAAGTGTTGCACCGAAGAATGTAGCGTTGTGATAACCACAGGCTTTTACGGCATCGAGCATCTGAATTGTGAGCCATGCACCCTTTGTGTGATAAACCTTTTCAATCATCTTGCGAAGGTCTTTGTCACCCATGCGCTGGTTTACGTAACCAACACCTTCTGGCATTTCTGCGTTAAAGCGAATGCGTCCGGCTGTTGTTGTAATTACATCGCCTTTCTTAAAGTCTCCATTGAATGAATCTTCTGGAGCTGGAACCTTGATTTCTGCGTTCCATTCAATGTATCCGTCTTCTGCAGCCATTGTAACTTCGTCGTCGCTAGAGAAACGTTTGCCTGTTCCTTTTGCTTCCGGCTTAACAGAAGTCATGTAGTAAATACCAAGAACCATGTCCTGTGACGGATAAACGATTGTGTTTCCGTTTGCAGGGTCGAGAAGGTTGCGTGCAGAAAGCATCAATGTCCAGCATTCCATCTGTGCAGCCTGTGTAAGAGGAACGTGGATAGCCATCTGGTCACCATCGAAGTCGGCGTTGAAAGCCTTACAAGCGAGCGGGTGAAGTTTTAATGCCTTTCCTTCTACGAGAACCGGTTCAAATGCCTGAATACCAAGACGGTGCAATGTAGGCGCACGGTTAAGCATAACAGGATGTTCGCGAACTACTTCGTCGAGGATTGCATAAACTTCCGGAGCTTCCTGTTCAACGAGCGTCTTTGCTTTTTTGATATTGAATACGATGTCTTTATCAACAAGCTTTTTCATAATAAATGGCTTGAACAGTTCGAGAGCCATTTTTGTAGGAAGACCGCACTGCCAGAGTTTAAGTTCTGGACCAACAACGATTACTGAACGTCCAGAGTAGTCAACACGCTTACCAAGAAGGTTCTGGCGGAAACGTCCCTGCTTACCTTTAAGCATATCGCTGATTGATTTAAGAGGTCTGTTAGAAGCACCCTTTACAACGCGCTTGCGTTTTGAGTTGTCGAACAATGAGTCAACAGCTTCCTGGAGCATGCGCTTTTCGTTGCGGATAATAATGTCCGGAGCAGAAAGCTGCATAAGTCTCTTAAGACGGTTGTTGCGGTTAATAACACGGCGATAAAGGTCGTTAAGGTCACTAGTTGCAAAGCGTCCACCATCAAGCTGAACCATTGGACGAAGATCAGGCGGAATTACAGGAATTACGTCAAGAATCATCCAAGAAGCTTTGTTTCCAGATGAACGGAAGTCTTCTACAATCTGAATGCGTTTAAGGAGACGTTTATCTGTCTTTGTTCCCTTTTCGCGCATTTTTTCGCGGAGTTCTGCAGCGAGTTCGTCGAGGTTCAGGTTTTCGAGCATTGTTTTAATTGCTTCTGCGCCCATTCCGGCTGTAAATTCCTGACCATAGCGTTCAACATCTTCGTAGTATTCGTCTTCTGTAAGGAGCTGGCCCTTTTTAAGTTCAGTGTCGCCCGGATCAATTACGATGAATTTTTCGTAATAGAGAACAGAGCGGAGCTGAGCAACCTGCATATTGAGTAAAAGACCCATGCGGCTAGGAACAGAGCGGTAATACCAGATGTGGCTTACTGGAGCTGCAAGTTCAATATGTCCAGTGCGTTCACGGCGAACTTTAAAGTGAGTAACTTCAACACCACAACGATCGCAGATTACGCCCTTATAACGGATTGACTTGAATTTTCCGCAGTAGCATTCCCATTCCTTTGTAGTTCCGAAAATGCGTTCACAGAAAAGACCGTCTTTCTCTGGTCTTAAAGTACGATAGTTGATTGTTTCCGGCTTTTTTACTTCGCCATAAGACCAGCTACGGATGTCGTCCGGGCTGGCAAGTTTTATTTTAATTGAATCAAAATCCTGAATATCACGCATCTTCATTCTCCTTTTCGAAACCAGAACTAGCTTTATCAATCAATTCCTGGTCGCGTTCGGTAAGGGCAATTCTCTTTCCCTTTGCGTCATAAATTTTAAAGTCCAAAGCAAGACCACGGAGTTCCTGTACCATTACGTTGAATGATTCTGGAACACCAGCTGCTGCTGTCGGGTCACCTTTTACGATTGATTCGTAAACTTTTGAACGTCCGTTCATATCGTCGGATTTGATTGTCATCATTTCCTGCAATGTGTTTGCTGCACCATAAGCTTCGAGTGCCCAAACTTCCATTTCTCCAAGACGCTGACCACCAAACTGAGCTTTACCACCAAGTGGCTGCTGAGTAACAAGTGAGTAAGGACCTGTTGAACGAGCATGCATCTTGTCATCAACAAGGTGATGCAGTTTAAGGAAGTAGATAACACCAACGAAAATCGGGTTAACAAAAGGTTCACCAGTACGACCGTCGCGAACGATCTGCTTACAGTCTGGGCTCAAACCAGCTTCGATAAGTTTTTCTCCAATTTCTTCCTGAGAAGGAGTCTGGAATGCAGGAGATTCAAAGTACTGATTCAAATAACGTCCGACAATACCAAGTTCAGATTCCATGATCTGACCAATGTTCATGCGGGAAGGTACACCAAGAGGGTTAAGACAAACATCGAGCGGAGTACCGTCTGCCAGGTATGGCATGTCTTCTTCTGGAAGAATACGAGCAACAACACCCTTGTTTCCGTGGCGTCCGGCCATCTTGTCGCCTTCGCGGAGCTTACGTTTGTTAGCAATAAGAACTTTTACAACTTCGTCAACGCCTGGGTTAAGGTCGTCGCCTTCAGTTCTCTTCATACGCTGAACATCAATAATTACGCCTTCAATTCCGTGTGGAACGCGCAGAGAAGAATCGCGAACTTCTTTAGCTTTTTCACCAAAGATAGAATTCAAAAGTTTGAATTCCGGAGTTGTTTCTGTTTCTGACTTAGGAGTAACTTTTCCTACAAGGATGTCTCCAGAGCGAACTTTTGCACCAATTCTGATAATACCTTCTGCATCCAGGTTGTTGAGCATCTTTTCAGATGTGTTTGGAACATCGCGGGTAATCTTTTCTGGTCCGAGTTTTGTTTCGCGGATTTCTGTCTGGAATTCCTTGATATGGATAGAAGTATACATATCTTCCTTTACTACGCGGCGGCTGATAAGAACAGCGTCTTCGTAGTTGTATCCATTCCACGGAACGAATCCTACGAGCAGGTTGCGTCCAAGAGAAAGTTCTCCGTTAAATGTTGCAGGACCGTCGGCAAGAACAGCACCTTTTTTTACCTTTTCGCCAACTTCTACAGTTGGACGCTGGTGGTTACAGGTATCGTTGTTTGTTCTCTGATATTTAAGAAGCTGATATTCATCAATTTTGTCAGAACCATCAACCTTTACTTTAATAAGATCGCTTTCAACCCAGATTACTTCACCATCGTGTTTTGCCTTAATAAGAACACCAGAATCGTAAGCAGCCTTACCTTCCATACCAGTTCCAACATAAGGTGGTTCCGGGAACAAGAGAGGAACGCCCTGACGCTGCATGTTGCAACCCATCAAAGCGCGGTTAGCATCGTCGTGTTCAAGGAATGGAACGAGAGAAGCCGAAACCGAAATTACCTGACGAGGAGAAACATCCATGTACTGAATGTCTTTAACATTGCGGGTTGTGTAGTCACCAACGTGGCGGCAAGAAACCATTTCTGTAGGGAACGAACCGTCAGCCTTCATGCCTTCTGCAACCTGACCAACGTAATAGCGGTCTTCGTCCATAGCAGAAAGATATTCAACCTGGTCAGTTGCTTTTCCGTCTACAACCTTACGGAACGGAGTTTCGAGGAATCCGTATTCATTAACGCGTGTAAAGATAGCCAAAGAAACGATAAGACCAATGTTTGGACCTTCAGGAGTTTCAATAGGGCACATGCGTCCGTAGTGAGTATAGTGTACATCGCGAACTTCGAATCCGGCACGATCACGAGAAAGACCGCCAGGACCGAGAGCGTTAAGACGACGTTTGTGAGTAAGTTCAGACAGAGGGTTGATCTGATCCATGAACTGAGACAACTGAGAAGAACCAAAGAATTCTTTAATTGCAGCAACAATCGGTTTAATCGAAATTAAATCCTGTGGCTTCATTGTTTCTGTTTCTTTAAGGCTCATTCTTTCTTTTGCAATTCTCTCCATGCGGGCAAATGCAGTTTTGAGAGAATTTGTCATAAGTTCGCCAACAGAGCGGATACGACGGTTGCCAAGGTGGTCAATATCATCAAGCACTTCGTTACCAATGTAAACTTTTACAAGGTGCTTCATTGTATTGATAATATCGCTCTTTACGAGAGTGTGTGTTTCAACAGGTTCTGAGTAAAGGTCAAATTTTTTATTCAACTTGTAGCGACCAACGCGGCCAAGGTCATAATGACGAATATTGAAGAACATTCCTTCAAGTTCGTTTTTTGCAGCTTCGGCAGCCATTGGTTCACCAGGCTTAAGAATAGAGAATACAGCCGAAAGAGCATCTTCGAGAGTTGGTTCTTCGTCAGAAGCGCCTTCTTTTGTATATTTCATGTCTTCTCTTTCAAAACAGTTAATAATCATTCTGCTGTCGAGAGAAGGATTGTGTTCTTCTTTATTTCCCTTTTTCTTGCGTGCATCAAAAACAATTACTGTAATTTCTTTTACGCCCTGAGAAATAAGATCGTCAACTTCGTGCATGTGCAGAGTTGAACCAGCGCGGAGAAGAATTTTTTCTTCGCCGTCATCATTCTTAACTTTTACGGCTCTTGCAAGAACTTTATCAACGAGTTCTTCTTTTTTAGAAGCGTCAACAGAAACAACTTCTGTTGTATAGAACTGATCGATAATTTCTTCGCGTGTAGAAAAACCGAGTGCGCGGAGGAAAATTGTACCAAGAATCTTCTTTTTGCGATCAATCTTTGCGTAGATTAAATCTTTTTTCTGGTCAATTTCAAATTCCAGCCATGAACCACGGTAAGGAATAATACGAGAAGAATAAACACCCTTTTCGTGATTAAAAATTACACCAGGCGAACGGTGAATCTGAGAAACAACTACGCGTTCAGCACCATTTACAATAAATGTACCGCGGTCTGTCATGAGCGGAATATCGCCCATATATATATCTTTCTGAAGGATTGCTCCAGTATCTTTAAAATTAAGATTGATTCTTGCCTTTAAAGGAACTGAATAAGTCAAGCCCTTCTGTTTACACTGAAGTTCTGTAAACTTAATGTTTTCTTCTTCGAGTTTGTAGAATTCATATTCCAGCGACATATTGCCGTCTGGACTTTCAATCGGGAAAGTTGAATTAAATACTTCCTGAAGACCTTTGTTTTCTAGCTGTTCGTTATTGTCCAGCTTTTCTTTCTGAAGGAAACTTTCGTAAGATGAAAGCTGAATGTCGATAAGGTTCGGAATTTCCATAAAGTTCTGGATATCTTTTCCGAAGTACTGACGATTGATAGTTCTGCTTTTGGCGAACATCGAGTTCTCCTATGAGGGACTTTACTTTCTAAATTTGCTACATGTTAAAACTCCTGAATGACATTCAAAAAATTAAAACACAGCACAAAAATAAAAAGTTATCTGTCTGTAAAGCGTCATACTTTCAGACATAAAAAAAACACTATCGGGCGACAATGTTTATTTTTCTTTTTTGTTTGGGCGTTACCTGCTTATCGCAGGTCGGGCTGTCCAGGGTTCCGCGCCAGTGCGCTCCAATGCTACGCATCGCCTGCGGCGCCCTTCCCATCCCTAACGCACAGCGTTAGGGCGTGCGCATTTAGCACCACCTAAGTGTCATTCCCGCACTTGATGCGGGAATCTCTAAAAGAGCAAAGCAAACTCTCAGCGAGCTTGCACGCAAACATCCCTAACGCACAGCGTTAGGGTCGTGCGCTTTTAGCACCACCTAAGTGTCATTCCCGCACTTGATGCGGGAATCTCTAAAAGAGCAAAGCAAACTCTCAGCGTGCTTGCATGCAAACATCCCTAATGCACAGCGTTAGGGGCGTGCGCTTTTAGCACCACCTAAGTGTCATTCCCGCACTCGATGCGGGAATCTCCAAAAGAGCGTACCGCTCGATTTAGACAAGCCTGCTAACAAACAGCCTTTAGACACTAAAAGCTTACACCCAATAATCATATAAATATGACCTTGAGCGTAAGCATTTTAATGGGAACGACTGCCTAAGCAGCCATTATTAAGTAATCCGGTTTAACCGAAATTAACTTATTTTTTAGAAGCCTTACCACCAGCAGCTTCCATTTTCTTAATGAGCTCTTCAGCTTCAGCTTTAGAAACACCTTCTTTGAGTGTTTTTGGTGCGCCTTCAACGAGAGTTTTTGCTTCGCCAAGACCAAGACCAAGAGCTTCTTTAACTGCCTTGATAACTGCAATCTTTTTAGCTGCATCGAAGCTGTCGAGAGTTACTGTGAACTCTGTCTGTTCTTCTTCTGCTGGGCCAGCTGCTGCTGGACCTGCTGCTACTGCAACTGCTGCTGTAACACCAAATTTTTCTTCCATTGCTTTAACAAGTTCTGAAGCTTGGAGAACTGTCATCTCTGCGATTGCATCGAGAATCTGATCATTTGTAAGTGCTGCCATATTATCTTCTCCTAAATTGGCACGTCTGAATCATTTTGAAACAGACAAAAAGTTTTCTGCGGGCGGAACAAACTGAACCGTTTTTCCGCAGTTTATATTTTGCAGGGACAGTCGACAGCGATTTGAAGCCTGACCCCGCTTCACAAGTGTGGCAAACTGATTACTCAGCTTTTGCCTCTTCTGCAGGAGCAGCAGCTGCTGGAGCTTCTGCACCGCCTTCCTGTGATTTTTTATCAACATAAGCCTGCAATGTAGCTGCAAGTTTCTGTACTGGACCGTTGATAGCAGACATGAGCATTGCGATAAGCTGTTTCTTGCCTGGAACCTTAGAATAAGCTTCCATTTTTGCAGCATCGTAAATTTCATTCTGGATATAACCGCCCTTTACAACGAGAGCTGGAGCATCTTTGGCAAAGTCAAAAAGAACTTTAGCTGCTTCGTTGCTGTCTTCTTTTGCCATTACAACGGCTGTTGGGCCTGTAAGGTAGTCAGAAACGTTGTCAATCTTCATTTCTTCGAAAGCAACGCGTGCAAAGTTATTTTTTACAACCTTCAATGGAGCTTCGTGTTCACGAAGTTTGTCACGAAGAGCTGTAATCTGTTCTACTGTAAGACCACGATATTCAGCAAAGATGAAATCATTGTAGTCTGAAAGAACTTTTTTTGTTTCTTCAATAGCTGCTGTTTTAGCAGGCTGGAGTTTTTTAGCCATGATTGCCATAGATTATGCCTCCTCCTTAATGTCTACCCAAACACCAGGTCCCATTGTAGAACTTACTGATACTGAGCGTACGAAATCAGCTTTTGCATCAGCTGGCTTTTTGCGTTCGATTTCTGAAAGGAGAGTAGTTACGTTTTCTGCAACCTTATCTGCATCCATAGAAACCTTACCTACAGCGATATGAATTACGCCTTCTTTGTCAGCACGGAATTCTGTACGACCCTTTTTAAGTTCACTGATTGCATGAACGAGGTCATTTGTTACTGTTCCAGTTTTTGGGTTTGGCATAAGACCTTTGCGTCCGAGAACCATACCAAGACGACCAACGTCTTTCATCATATCTGGAGTAGCAACAGCAACGTCAAAGTCGAGCCATCCGCTCTTTACTTTGTCGATGTATTCTGCAGCACCTGCGTAAGTAGCACCTGCATCGAGAGCTTCTTTAGCGCGTTCTTCTGAACAGAATACGAGAACTTTCTTTTCTGCTGTAAACTGGTTTGGGAAAACCAATGTATCGCGCATTGTCTGGCTTTTTCCGAGGCGAAGAGCTACGTGGAGTTCTACTGTCTCGTCAAATTTTACAAAGTGAACATCTTTTACAACTTTGCAAGCTTCTGCAACTGTGTAATGTTTCTGTGGTTCGTACTTTTTAAGAGCTTCAGAATATTTCTTTCCGTGTTTCATTATTCAGCCTCCACTTCAACACCCATACTGCGTGCAGTACCAGCAATGATTTTTTTTGCAGCTTCAATATCGTTTGCATTGATATCTGGCATTTTTTTAGTTGCGATTTCAGTAAGCTGAGCCTGTGTCAATTTACCAACTTTGTCGCGGAGAGGGTTACCAGCACCCTTAGAAAGACCAAGTGCTTTCTTGATAAGAACAGCAGCAGGAGGAGTCTTAAGTTCAAATGTGAACGATCTGTCCTGATAAACTGTAATGATTACAGGGATAGTAAGTCCCTTTTCCATTGTCTTGGTTCTGTCATTGAACTGCTGAACGAACACTGGTGCAGAAACACCATGAGGTCCAAGAGCTGGTCCAATAGGTGGGGCAGGAGTTGCTGCTCCTGCTGGACACTGTAATTTAATGACAGCTGTTACCTTTTTTGTAGCCATTTTATAGCTCCCTTAATTGGTGTCGGACTTGAATTAAAAAACAATTCAGTCACTAGCGAAATACCTTTGTCCAACGGACTTGTATTTCTTCCAAATATAGGAAAAGCCCCATCTCAAGACAGGGCCAATTCTATACTACTAAATAATTTTCGAAGAACTAACAGAAATCGCCCTAAACAAGTTTTTCAACCTGCATCAGGTCAACTTCAACTGGAGTTGCGCGTCCAAAAATCTGAACCATAACTCTAAGCTTAGCCTTTGCAGCATCAATTTCTTCAATTGCGCCACTAAATGTTGCAAATGGACCTTCGGTAATTTTAACCTGGTCGCCAATTGAATAATTCTGCTTAATTTTAATGTTCTTTTCGCCTTTGATTTCGCCGGCTTTAAGAAGAAGGTTTTTTGCTTCGTCTGTAGAAATAGGGCGTGGACGTTCAGAAGGATTTGTTCCAACAAAACCTGTAACTCCCTGAACGTGGCGGATTTTTCCGCAAAGGTCTTTCCAGCCAAAATCCGGCAAATCCATTTCCAGCATAATGTATCCCGGAAGGATCATGTTTTTTCTGTTTCTTTTTTTGCCGTCTTTAATTTCTACGACTTCTTCTTCTGGAACTTTTACGTCAGTTACAATATTTGAATCGATTTCGCCAGCTTCAATCATCTGATTGATTGTGCGAAGAATTTTCTTTTCATAACCTGTATAAGTGTGAACGATATACCAATTTTTAGACATGACTTAAACCCTTTTTTATGCAGCAGAAAAAAGAAGTCCCATTCCTGCAGAGAATAAAAGATCCAAACCACCAAGGATTACAGCAATGATAATTGAAGAAACTACAACAACTTTAACAGAAGCAATTACATCATCTTTTGTTGGCCATACAACCTTTCTAAGTTCAGCGCCACATTCTTTGATAAAATTAACTGGTTTTGCCATAATCTTCCTCGTTTAATTTTTAATAACAGGCCGGGCAAGACTCGAACTCGCGACACTCGGTTTTGGAGACCGATGCTCTACCAACTGAACTACCGACCTAAATATATCAAGCTGCCATTAAGACAGCATTGTATAATATTTATAAAGCTTATTTAGCTTTTGTTTCTTTGTGCAAAATTTCTTTACGACAGAATGGACAATACTTGTTCTTTTCAAGTTTGCCAGTAATATTTTTGCGGTTCTTTGTAGTTGTGTAATTCTTGCGTTTGCATTCTGTACACTGAAGAGCAATAATATCAATCGATGTCTTTTTCTTGCTACCCATTTTATATTCTCCTAAAAAAGATATTCAAAACGCTTATAAGTTTTTAAGCTCCTGAGCGGAATCGGACCGCTGACCTCATCGTTACCAACGATGTGCTCTGCCAACTGAGCTACAAGAGCAGGTCAACAATGACGTGTTTTAGAACTTTACAAGAGTCACCATTTTTAGTCAAGGGTGAATTCGTTTTATTTCGAAATATTGTAGTATTTTATTAAAAATTATGCTAGTTTTCTTTTATTAAAAATTGATTTTTTTAATTTTTTTTACAGTAGGATTTCTGAGTGCAATTACTCGCTTGTCTGTTATCTGTGCCACGGACGGCACATAAAGACAGTTAACCGCAAGAAATGCGCAGCATTTGTTGCCTGACAGGATGTCAGAAGCAAACTCTTTTATTTTACGTGTGCGCAATATGCGCACGACCTTGCTGCGCAAGGGATTTTGGCGTATCGGGCTTTGCCCGCTACGCTGCGAGTTTTTGCTTCGCAAAACTCGTTATTTTACGTGTGCGCAATATGCGCACGACCTTGCTGCGCAAGGGATTGTAGGGGCGCGCGCAGCGCGGTGCACAGCACCGGAGGCGCGGTTAGACGCCGTAGCCCCGAAAAGCCCGGTTTTACAAAGACTGTAAAATGTATGACTTTTTCTAAAAACGCGCCACACGCGTGGCGCACGACTATAAAAACTGCACAAAACCGGCACAATTATAAAATGCGCCCAAAATAAACAAACCTAAAAGAACACGGAGATTATTTTTTTATGGATATGCACAAACTTGTTGACCGTCTTCTGGAATCTTACGAAGAAGTCGGCGGAATAAACGGAGAAGGAATAAACAGTTTTCCAAATCGCGAAAATGTTGTTTCTGTAATAAATGACCTTCAGTGCCTTGTTTTTCCTGGTTACAGAACTGCAGAAGACATTGACAGCCACAACATAAGATACGTTACAGGTCAGCGCGTAAACCGAATTGTAAATATCCTTACAAAAGAGATTCAAAAGGCTTTAATCTACGAACGCACAACAAAAAACGAAAGCATAACTCCGGAAGAACTCGAAAAATCAGGCTGTTACGAAAAGGCAGAATCAACCGCACTCGGACTTATCGAAGCCCTGCCAGAAATCAGACGGATGATCCACTTAGACGTAATTGCACTTTTTGAAGGCGACCCGGCAGCAAAGAGCGACGAAGAAGTAATTGTTTCTTATCCGGGACTCGAAGCAATCGTAGTTTACAGACTCGCCCACTATATTCACACAAACGGAGTTCCTGTAATTCCACGAATTATGAGCGAATACATTCACGGCAAAACCGGAATCGACATTCACCCGGGAGCAACAATCGGCGAAAGTTTTTTTATTGACCACGGAACCGGAATCGTAATCGGAGAAACGACAATAATCGGCAAAAACGTAAAAATCTATCAGGGCGTAACACTCGGAGCCTTGAGCGTAAAGAAAAACTATCAGGACAAAAAAAGACACCCGACAATCGAAGACGACGTAACAATTTACGCAAATGCAACAATTCTCGGTGGACAAACCGTAATCGGAAAAGGCGCTGTAATCGGCGGAAACACATGGATTGTAAAATCTGTGCCTGCCGGAACTGTCGTAAATCAGTAATTTTTTAATTTTTAGAGAATTTTCTGGAGCGCATCTTCCGTCTTGCCCGTGTTTCACGGTTGCGCTTGCGCTCCATTGTTCTGCCATTCTGTCAGAACAACGCCTTTGGCGCCGTTACACCCGGGGCTATTTTTTACAGACAAAATCAGCAGTTTGTTTAGATCGATTGGACAAAAAAAACGGCGGTTTCGAAAGGCAACGCCCTTTGAAACCGCCGCCGTCCAGCAAGCTGGACATCGGAGAGAGTTTATCAGCTTTTTTACAAGCTGAAATTAATATACTTTATTAAAAAAAAAGCGTCAAGTATATTAAAGAATATATTTATGAAATCTGTGTTTTTTTAAGGGAAAAATAATGGCTAAAAAAAAATCAATTACAGTTTATAAATGCACTGAATGCGGCTACAGCCAGCCAACGTGGCTTGGGCGTTGCCCGGAATGTTCTTCGTGGAATACCCTCGAAGAATGTATTGCCGATCCAAATTCAACTGCGGCGGCCTTTGGTTCTGTGGCAGCAGAAAAAATAAAGCCTGTCCCTCTTGTAAAAATAACCGCCCAGGAAAATTCAAGAATTATTACTTCGATTCAGGAATTTGACCGCGTACTTGGCGGAGGCGCAATGAAGCGCAGCGCTATTTTAATCGGCGGTGAACCAGGAATCGGAAAATCTACGTTAATGATGCAGACGGCGAGCGCTGTAGCAAAACTTTCTGGAAAAGTTCTCTATGTTTCTGGAGAAGAAAGCGCAGGTCAATTAAAGAGCCGCGCCGACAGACTTACCCTCGACGTTAACGGAATCGAAATTCTGTGCACAATGCGCCTCGAAGACATAAAAGACGCACTTACAGCCTTAAATCCAACCTTTGTTGTTATTGATTCAATACAGACAGTTTACTCTGTCGAAGCAGGAATCGTTCCAGGCACAATAAACCAGTTAAAGTTCTGCGCAAACGAACTTATCGGCTGGGTAAAAAGCAGGGACAGCGTTCTTTTAATGTCTGCCCATGTTACAAAAGAAGGAACGATTGCAGGTCCTAAAAGTCTTGAGCACATGGTAGACACTGTAATTTCGTTTGAACGCAACGACGACGAAGTACGTTTTTTGCGCGCTCAAAAAAACCGCTTTGGCTCTGTGGACGAACTTGGAATTTTTGCAATGACACAAAAAGGATTAGAAGGTGTCGGAGATCCAAGCGCAATGTTTATTACAAAGAGGGCTGGGAAAATTCCTGCAGGAATTGCAAACACAGCCGTTTTTGAAGGAAGCCGGGCCTTTATTGTCGAAATTCAGGCTTTAACGGTTCCCGCAAAATCTTCGGTAAGCAGGGTTTATTCCGACAAGATTGACTCTGCCCGCGTTGCACGGGTTGCCGCCGTCCTCGAAAAACGCACGGGTATCTGCTTTAGCGACCAGGATTTGTACATAAATGTTGCCGGCGGAGTGCGCCTGACAGAAAGTTCAATTGATGCAGCCCTTGCAGCAAGCCTTTACTCTGCCCGCACCGATCTTGCACTCGAATACAGCACGGTAATTACGGGTGAACTTTCGCTTGCTGGAGAAATAAGACCGGTTTCAAGATTAAAACAGCGAATAAAGACGGCAGAAGACTTAGGATTTAAAAAAGTCCTCTGCCCAGAAGCGGAAGGAACTTGCATAAAAATAAGCAGCATAAAGGAAATGATTCAGCAGCTGTTTGCAAGATAGAACAAACAGCATCTAGCCGGCGAGAGCTAAAACCGGGTCGAGCTTACTTGCACGCATTGCAGGGCTCAGCCCAAAAAATACGCCTACCATTACAGAAAACAAAAACGAAACAAGGCAGGCGTTTAACTGCACGGCGTAAGGCTGGCCTTTTACATATTGAATTACAAAGCTGAGTACAAGCCCTAAGATTACGCCAATAGTTCCGCCAAGAAGTGTAATGCTGGCACTTTCTACCAGAAACTGCCGGCAAATTGCAAGAGGACTCGCACCAAGTGCCTTTCTTATGCCGATTTCCTGCCGGCGTTCTGTTACGGTTACAATCATAATATTCATAATGCCGATTCCGCCGACCAAGAGAGAAATCGCAGCAATGCCAGAAAGCATAATAGAAAGTGTGTTTGTAATGCTGCTCATCTGTTCAATCATTGTCTGCATTGAAGAAATGTGAACCGCCCCTTCTGAGCCTGCCTTTTCGTTCGTAAAATCCGTTACATCGGTAACCATTGTCGTACAATACTTTGGAGCCACTGCCTGAATCATTATTTGATCGGCGTCTGGGTTTGGGGTCATTTTTTTTGAATAAAATCCCCGCGGAATATAAATGCCGGTTGTAGAGTTTTCCATTCCTGCTGACTGTTCCTTTAAAACTCCCACCACCTTAAACGAAAATGGAACTTTTTTTGTTACAACAAGAACATTTTTACCAACCGCATCTCCATCCGGAAAAAGAGAAGAAGCAACTTCGCTACCAATTATCATTTTCTGGGTGCCTGCGTATTCATCCGTCACGCTAAAAAATTCACCATAATCAAGCTTTAAGCCGTACATTTCAAGATAACCCGGTTCAATCGCATACGCTGTTGAAGTAACACTTGTTTCTCCGTAAGAAACGGTAAAAGAGACCTGATTTTTGTACCAGATTTTTTTTATGTTCTGTATCATTCCGAAAAGTTCTGTTCTAAAACTTTCGTCAAATTTTAATTCAACACTGTCGCGGTTTCGTCTCATAAAGCCACCGGCGCTAACGCTTACAATATCAAGCCCAGAAGAACCGAATGTGTCTTCAATCTGCCTGGTAGAAGAAGCGCCCATGCTCGTAATTACAATTACGCTGGCAACACCAATTATTACACCCAAAAGAGAAAGAAATGTTCTGGTTTTACTGCGGGCAAAATTCCTGAATGCGTCGATAAAGTCTTCTATCATTTTTTCATTGCCTCTTTAAACGAAATAGGAATTTGTTTTTCGTCACTTTGAATCTGACCGTCAAGAATGTGAATACATCTTTTTGTAGCCGCTCCAATGCGCGGATCATGGGTAACAATAACGATTGTAGTTCCACCGCCATTTATCTGACCAAAAAGTTCGAGAACCTGTTCGCCGGTTGTGCTGTCGAGGGCGCCGGTCGGTTCGTCCGCAAGAATTATCGAAGGCTTTGTAACAGTTGCCCTGGCAATTGCAACGCGCTGTTTTTGTCCGCCCGAAAGTTCGTTCGGCAGGTGATTTACACGATCTTTTAGCCCTACTTTTTCGAGTGCGTCTAAAGCCATGTCTTTGCGCAGATGTTTGTCGATTCCCTGATAGCGCAGAGGAATCATCGTATTTTCCAAAACCGTCATTGCAGGCAAAAGATGATACTGCTGAAACACAAATCCGATTGTTTTATTGCGCAAAACTGCAAGTTCTTTTTCTGTCATAAGGGCAGTTTCTTTTCCGCCTATTTTTACAATTCCACCACTCGGACGATCAAGACAACCAATCATATTCATACAGGTTGATTTACCAGAACCGGAAGGTCCCATTATTGCAAGAAATTCACCCTGTTCAACTTCAAAACTAATGCCCCGTAACGCATGAACCTGCTCTTCGCCCATAGAATAAACTTTTGTAACATTCTGCATGGAAATAACATTCGCCATTTTTCTTTTTCCTTATAGCAAAGCGCGTTCAAAATCACATTGGCGGAGGTCCGCCCATTGGTCCTCTAGTCTGCTGAGTTCCCGGTCTGGTAGTTGTGGTTTGTTTTGTGGATGGCTGACCTTTTGCCGTTATCTTCATTCTTCCACTCTTAGCAGAAGAACTTTGAGCTTTAAGAACTTCGCCACCCTTAAGACCACTCTTTATACAAACATATTCCGGAGTGTAAGGTTCAACTTCTACATTCTTTTTTACGACTTTTCCGCCGCGGTCAATCATTTCTACAAAGGCTTTTCCTCCGTCGTGTCCGATTGCATATCGTTCAACCACGAGTTTTGTTTCCGGCTCTGTAATGTAGATTTTTCCGGTAAAACTGAAATTCGGCAGAATTCCTTCCGGAACGTTATCAATTCTGACCTTTGCGTTTACAACGGTTGCACCGCGGCTTGTAACTTCTCCGATTGCCGGATACGAAACAAGATAGCCTTCAACTTCGCCATCGTAAGCAGGAAAAGTAAACATAACTTTCTGACCTATTACAAGTTTAGAAACATCGGTTTCTGCAACTTCAACGTCCGCCGTTAAATAACTCGTGTCAACCAGAGTTCCAACAGAATCTTTTGCTTCAAGATAGTCGCCCGGGTCAACGTCCAGGTCGGCAATAATTCCGTCAAAGGTGGCTTCAATCTTGCGATCGCGCACTTTCTGTACTAAAGACTTTCTGTGGCTTTCCATTAAACTGATTTTTCCGCTCGTCTGATTCTGCTTTGCAACAGAAATTTCGTAATCAAGGTTTGCAAGATTGTACTGTTGTTCTGTATCGTCAAGCTGAACAATTAAATCGCCTTCTTTTACGCGGTCTCCTTCTGCCTTGTAAACTCCAATAACAGCACCGTCGTTAAGCGATTTTAATGTCTGGCTTTTTGCAGCGCTGACTGTTCCTGCAATTTCTATTACGTTTTCGTAGGTTTCTTTTTTTACAGTGTACAGGGTAACGTCAGAATTTTTTGAAGATTCAACCGCCTTTTTAGCAGCAAAAATTCCGCCACCAAGAACAACAACACAACAAACGCACGCAATAATTATCTTTTGTTTTTTTGAAAGTTTTTTCATTTTTATCTTCCGCATCAATTACCACCATCTTTTTCTGTCGTTAGAACTGTTGTCTGTGTATTTTGAACGCTTTGATCTGCATCATTTACAAAAAGCAGTTTTACTTCATTGTTGTAAATTAAAAGTTCAATTGCGTTTATCATTAAATTAAAGCGCGCTTTTTCGCGATTATTTACGGCATCATTAAAATCGCTTTCGGTTACATTTCCTTCCCTGAACCATTTTTCCATATCTTCGGCAAGCTGAGAGTACATGTCAAACTGCTCTGAATACGACTTCTCCGACCACTTTATGTCGTTTAGAGTGCTAACCTTGTCTAAGACGTCAGTTTCGTAATCGTCAAAGGCAGAATTTAGAGCAATTTTTTCTGTCTGCTCGTCAATCTTGTCCTGCTCCCGTTCAATTTTCCACAACCGACGCTCATTCGGGCTTACAGAAAACCCAAACTGAAAGTACGGTCTGTCATTTTTTAAACTTGCAAGGCTTTCGTTTTCCGGCAAAAGATTTTGCCCGGTTGGAACATAAAATCCCGCATTGGCAGAAAAACCTTTCCACCCGAAATTCAACTTTGCGCCCGCATCGTCATAATTTGACTGGGTTGAATTAAATTTATATTCACCCGTAGCCGACAAAGAAAAATCCTTTTGAGCTTCTCTCTTTAACTGAGCCAGATATTCACTCCAGACGGCGCTTTCAACTTCCGAATAATTTTCTTTTGAATAATTAAAAATCTGCTCAGCTTCTACCTTTGGAATAAAATCCGGCAAAAAAGAAATCGAAGCCATATAGGCATTTTCTCCGGCTTCCTGCAAAATCCACAAATCTTCATTTTCTGAACTTAACCTGTATTCAATTCCGCACTTTTTGGCAAAAACGGCAGTTTCTTTTTCTAAAAGGCGCTGCTTTTCCTGAACATCGCGTTCATCGCTCTTTACCTGTAACAAAGCCTGACGGTATTTTGCAGAATTTTTACTGTAACCCTGAGTTTCGAGCACGCGCAGAGACAAAGAATCGTCATACAAATCGTTTTTTGCAGTATGAATCGAAATTACGTAGTTATAGAGCTTTTTTAGTTTTTCATAAAATTCTTTTTCCGCTTTTAAGGCACGCTTTTCGACAGCCCGTTTTGCTTCTGTAAGAGAACGTTCTGCTTCCAGGAGTTTTACATTGCGTTCCTTATCCGCACTCGAAATTATTCCAACAGTTCCAGAAACAGAACCGCCGGAAACATAAGACGAACCGCTGCTGCTTGTATAAGGAATCGACGCACTTACACTTGCATCGCTAAACTCAGGAATGTCCACCGACACTGTAGGAGTAACTTTTACGACAGATTTTCCTGCAGAATCCGTAGTAATGCTTACAGTTCCCGTAGAAAGCGAAACAGAAATTCCGTTTTTGATTTGCGTTGATTTTAACGAAAGATTTTTTGACTGAGCGTCAAGGACAGTTTTTTTTAATTCAAGATCGCCGGCAAGATAGCCAGACAAAAGTTCGTTAAGACGTTCACTTTTATTGCTATCTTCCGCAAAAGACTTAAAGGGGAATAAAAAAAAAGAAAAAAACAACCCTGCTAAAAATATTTTTCTGATGTGCTTCATACCTTACAGAAAAACATTATAAGTTAACTTAAAACAGATTCTTTAAAAATTCCTAAATTTAAAATAAGACTTTTCTTAAATTTTGTTTTTTTTGGGAGGGGAGCGATTTTAAGCCGTGCCTTACGGCACATTCAAAAACACTCCGGCCTTTCGTAGTTCCGCGTCTTGCGCGCTCCATTATGCTGACATCCTGTCAGGCAGCAAATGCTGTGCATTTCCTGCGGACAACCGTCGTTTTGTGCCGTCCGAGGCACAGATAACAGACAGATTGACATTTTATTCAGTAAAAAATGTCAGCATAACGCCTCCGGCGCTACTACAGTCCGGGCTAGTTACCAAAAAGCTTTGAAAACAATTGCGCTAAACTTACCAGAAGGTTTGTTCCGGCAGCAAAAGTTCCAATAGAAGACCCTAAAGACGACAAAACAAAAACAAGCAGTACGCGCAAAAGTCTGTTTTTGTAAAAACCCTTAACGCTGATATTGTCCTGCAGATTTTCTAAATCGCTTACCTTTGGTTTGCAGACAACAGTCTGCACGAGACCTGCAACCATTCCAACCCCGACAAAAGGGCACAGACTTGTAAATGGCGCTCCTGCCGCAGAAACAAGAATCGTTAAAGGATGTCCCAAAGCAATCAATGAGCCGAGCCCCGCAAGCAGAGCATTCCAGAAAAACCATGTTCCGACCATATGTCCGCCGGTCTGAGTGCCGCCATAAATAAAGCCGGCAACAATAAGGGCAATAATAATACCAACAATTGACCAGCCCACAACTTTCGGGGCAATTCCTTTTGGCGGCACAACTTCTATATCACTTGTGTCTGCAGTTTTTGTGCCTGCGGCAAGTTCTTTTAAATATGCTTCAACTCCAGGCAGGTGACCGGCTCCAAGAACAGCAAGTGTTTTGTTTCCTTTACATTCCCAGATTCTGCTTGCAAGATAGCGGTCGCGTTCATCAATCAAAACAGATTTTACGACAGGCATGTATTCGGCAAGTTCTTTCATCATGCTGTCCATTTCTGAACTGTTTTTTAAATTTTCAATCTGTTCACCGCTTATTTCTTCTTTGTCAAAAGCACTCGCAAGGAGGGCCGAAATCAACTTGCATTTTCCCCACAAAGAATTTACAGCCCAGGCACGGCGCAACGTTACCTGAATCGAGCGGTCAACCATTTCGACTGGAATTCCATGAGCTTTAGCACAACTGTCCGCAGCCCGCATTTCATCTCCCGGTTTTACGCCGACATTTGTTCCCATTCTGCGCTGAAACCCAGAAAGCACAAGGTTTGCCAGCAGAAGGAATCCCTGGTTTTTCTTTAAAACCTTTACAATATCAAGGTTGCGCCAGCTGTCTGAATTATTCAGCGACTGGTATCTTCCTTCATCAAGTTCAATTGCAACACAATCCGGCAGTTTTTCTTCAACTGCTTTAGAAACTTCGTTGCAACTTTCCTGACTGATATGCGCTGTTCCGATTAATATAATTTCTCTCTCGCCAAAGTTTAAAACTTTTTCTGTCTGACTCATTTATAATCCCCACCAGCCCACTGCGCCATTCGATATTCAAAAAACATCGGGCTCTGAATTGCAGTAACTTCATTATAATATTTATGAGCAAGGCTGTCTTTGTTTATCAATTCGTAATAAAGCGCAAGATAAAATAAATAGCGGCCTTTTTTTGTGCGGTTTGTTTCTTTAGAAATATTCAATGCAACATCGGCATCTCCGCCTTTGTCGTGGAACATTCTTACAAGTTTGTATTCAAGCCCCTGCCTGTCCGGAAGTTTTTTCATTAAACCTTCCGTAAATGTCCTCATCTGCTGAATTTTATTCTGCTTGTAAAGGCAGGCTGTAATCATAAGTTTGTAGGAAATACTGTCCGGATTCTTTTTAAGTGCCTGTTCAAACGCATTCTGCGATTCTTCCCAGTTTCCGGCTCCCCACGCATACATTCCAAGACTTTCGTAGGCATAGTAATACTGAGGATTTTTTTCTACCGTAAGTCTGTAATAAACAAGGGCTTCGTCTTTGCGCGACTGTTCATCGTAAAGCCCGGCCAGATATGCGTATCCCAAAAAGTATTCTGGTTCAAGCGCGATTGCCTGCATCCAGCTCGTTTCTGCTCCTTTATAGTCGCCAATCATGCGGCTCCAGGTTCCAAGGTCAAACCAGTGATCTGTATTTGTCGGATCTGCTTCTATTGCAGCTTTTACATATTCAATTGCTTTTTTGTACTGAGTGCTTTCTGCAGCATATTTTCCAAGATAAGAATTAACCTGTGGATTTTTTGGATCTAGTTCATAAAGTTTATTGAATGCTTTTTTTGCATCATCATCCTGCTCCATGTAATAGCACATCTTTCCATAACCGAGCAGGGCGTCTTCGTTATCTGCATCTTTTGCTAGAGCTTTTTTGTAATAATCGCGGGCATTCCGCCAGTTTTTTTTGAGTGCCTGTTCGTCGGCAAGTTCAATATTTGCTTCTGCGTTGTAAGGTTCAATCGCAAGAATCTGTCTTATGAATTTTGTTTTATTTACCTTGTCGCCTTTTTGTTTTGCAACCATAAAATTCAAATTAAGGACATCAATATTTTTTGGGTCTTTTTCAAAAAGAGAATTTGCAATTTGTGCCGCTTCGTCAGTTTTTTCGTCAGACAAAAGAAGGCTTGCTTTTAAGCACAAAAGGTCAGTATCGTCCTTTAACTTTGCAGGAATTGAATTAAAAAGTTCGAGTGCCTGGTCTAAAGTTCCGTTTTCCAGTGTATTGCTCAACTTTTGTACAAATTGAATTTCTTCTGCACTCTGCGAAGACGCTGCATTTACGTTCGAAATACTCAAAAAAACAGCAGCCACAAAAACAGCCACTGCCCTTTTATTAAAAATTCTTTTCATTTTTCCTCTCATTGAAAATATTGCCGTCATTAGCTAAACTGATCAGCAAATGTCTAAACATCCTTTCAGAAAAGCAATCGGCCTAACATTTCTTTACAGTTTTATTATTATCGGAATTTTTGTCCTTCAATTTAGAAACGAATCAGTCATTTTAAAAAACATCGGTCAGCTCCGCATGTCCGTTTCTCAGACTCAGGATTCAACTGGAAATGTTTTTCTCAAAAATACGGTTTCTGTAACTTTTAAAGGAATTTCTTTTACCGCAGATGACGTTCACCCGGCGCTCATTTTTACAAAAGATAAAGATCAAGGCAAGGCTTTAACTTTACTTTCGTGGGAACAACCGACAGAACAAAGTTTTAAATTCAACTTCACAGACGATACTTCCATAACTTTTGCCGTAACAGATTCAACTGCAATGGCGAATCTTTCGATTACGGCTCAGCTTCCGCAGGACGCTTCTTCGCTTTCGCTGTATTACAAACCTGTTTCCGGATATTCAGTTACTGAACAAAGCCGTTCAAAACAGCTTTTTAATTCAAAAAACAATTCTTACACAATGTCTGCAAACCAGATTCAGGGAACTCAAATCGTAATGACAAAAAATGCAAATGTTGCAATGTACACAAGATTTGACCCGACAAAAGCATTTACGTTTGATTCAATTCCTTCGGATTCTCAAAACGCAAGTGCTTTCCTTTACGAAACAAACATAAAAAAATTCCGCACTACGCTTTTATCGCTTGCCACAAGCGCAATGACAGACACTTCAACCTTAACAGAAAGCATTGTTTCTTCTTACGTTGCCGAAATGTCTTCGCTTGGCCGTTATACGGAAGCTCTTTCTGCAGTTCCGGATTCATTTAAGAATGGTGCCCGCAGAACTTATTTTACTTCTCCGTACTTTAATTCCTTAAAAACAATGAATGCAAGCCTTGTTATGGCAAACGAGAATTTTGATTCAATGATAAAAAATGCAGTTGAACATTCGTCTGCCGAAGTTTTTTCTGTTAAAGATATTAAAGATTACATTTTAAGAAATCAGAGTAATTCAAATGTAAAAGCTTTAGTTGAATTTATTTCTTCTATTCAGGATTTTCAGCCTTCGCTTTCGCAGGCAACAGGAATCCTCCAGACTTTTATGAGTTTAAAAAAGGCTGACAGTCCTCTTGCTTCTGCACTCGAAAATGCCGTAAACGCTTCGCTCGCTGCCATTACAAATGCATGTTCAATAAACTCGGACGAACTTATTTTGCAGGACAAAGAAACTCCTTCTTCGTTTATTCAATCTCTGGAAACTGGGGTTGCCTTAATCGACTACGGAAAATATTTTTCTGCCCCGGAATATTGCGCCGGCGGTTACATGATAATAAATACAGCATTCCAGAAAAATCCGTCTTTAGATTTGCGCACACTTGCAGAAAGTTATCCGCTTCTCGTAAAAAACAATCCTGCATATCCACATTCTCTTTTAATGAATTCAAAATTCAGCGAATCAATCTGGGCATGGACATGTGCTTCTAACATAACTTACGAAGAAAACGAAAACGGTTCAGAAGCTACAATTACGGTTTCGTTTAAGCAGGGCGACACTCACTACATAATAATCAACGGAATCCGACCGTTTGCACAGATTGAAATTTACGGACTTTCGTTCCATACAGACCCTCGTTTTGAAACTTACAATTCTTCCGGCTATGTTTATGACGAAAATACACATACGCTTTTGTTAAAATCAAGACACAAGGTTTCGAACGAAAAAATCCGTCTTTTCTTTAGCAAACCACGCAATTAATTTTTTTAGTCAAGACCACAACTCTAAATTTTATAAAAAAATTTATCTTTTTTTGCGCAAATTCGCGTTTTTTTATGCTATAATGCCACTTGTATTTAAATAATTTAAGGGGCTACCGTGAACAAGCGCGACTTTCCAAAAATTCACTTTTACGATCAAGACTTTGTAGATATTTACGATAAAACCTGGACCTGGCTTTCAAACTTCTGGCTGGATTCAAAATTAAACGAAGATTCTGTAAACGGCTATTTTGTTTACCCTTTTGATAAAGACGGCAAACCTGTAATTCTTTCTTCGGCAGATGCCAAAAAAGCAAATCCTGTAGAATCTGCAACAATCGATCAGTTTGAATCAATTTTTTCTTCATTCTTTCTTGTTTATTCAAACCGTAACTTTCCTGCAAACCAGAACCTGGATTATTTTTACGAAAAACAGGAAGCAACCGGAGCAATCCGCTGGAGATACGATTTAAAATCAGGCAATCCGATTTTTACCGAAGACAATCCGGAAGGAATCGGTCTTCCACTTTTTGCCTGGGCAGAATTCAATCTTTTCCACAAATCAGCAAACAAACGCCGTGTAAAAGAAATTATGCCTGTTCTGCAAAAATACATGGAATGGGTTGACCAGACTTACAAACAGCCAAACGGACTTTACAGCGCGCCAGTTGCAGCAAGCACAATGTTCAATTCTCCGCGTTCAAATGCTTATTATGCAGTTGATTTTAACTCGGCAATTGCAATTAACTGTGCGCACATGAGTGCACTCGGCGACATTTTAAACGACAAGGAAATCAGTTTTCAGTATAAACGTGCATATTTTTCTCTAAAAACAAGAATCAACTCTCTTATGTGGGACAGCAATTCTGGTTTTTATTACGACTTAGACAAAGACGAACAAAAACTTAGTCAAAAAACAATTGCAGGATTCTGGCCGCTTTTAGCAGAAATTCCAAATGCAGACAGAGCAGAAGCTTTGATTGACCATCTTTCAAATCCGTGCACATTTGGAACAGATCATCCGTTTCCGACACTCAGTGCAGACAGCCCGGATTTTAACGAAAACGGCGAAGGTTTCCGCGGTTCGGTTTATCCGGCATTCAATTTTATGATTATAAAAGGTCTGGAAAAGTATCAGAGATACGACCTTGCCCGCGAATGTGCAATCCGTCACCTTTACTTTATTCTCGAAGGCTTGCAGCCGGCAGACGGCAAAAAAGGCGATATGTACGAAGCTTACAAACCTTGTAAAGAAGGAGCGGCTTCCATGCAGTCTGACGAAAACTATCCTCGCCAGCGTTACCTGCAGACAGTCGGACTTTCTACAATTGCCCTTATGATCGAAAACGTTATCGGGCTTTCTATCAGTTTGCCAAGAAAAACCGTAGACTGGATTATTCCAAACCTCGAAATTATGGGAATCGAAAAACTTTCCCTCAAACGAAACCTTATTACAATTTTAAGTAATAAATCTGTTCGTGGCTGGGAAATTCAAATGGAAAGCGAAAAACTTTATTACTTTACAATCAATATCTTAAACCAAAAGAAAAAAACTCTGCCAATTCCAAGCGGCAAATGTTCAATGCTGATCGATAAACTGTAAAATTACGTGGCGTGGCAGACTACTGTCATTGACGGACTT
>CAVJSA010000008.1:0-55567 GCA_963651875.1 Lachnospiraceae bacterium
AAATCCTGATTAGAAGAATCAGAAAATCGTAAAATATGCAGAATTACATGAAAAATGGCTGTCTTGTCTAAAGTTTTAAAACTTACAAGACAGCCCCATCTATAGATTGTCGTGTCGGTGCACGACAATGACAGTTTGGTGGAGATTGTCGTATCAAGTACGACAATGACTGCGTGGCTGTCGGGACACGGCAATGACACTACTAACTGTCATTCCCGCACCGACCGATATGTCATTCCCTCATCTTGACTTACTGTGTCATTCCCCGACTTGATCGGGGAATCTCCTTACGGCAATGGCAAAATCACATCAAAAAAGCTACTTTTTAGACAGCTCTCTGTTTTTTATTCACCGTTTACAAACTCCAGCTTACCGTCTGAGCCCAGGGTAAGTTTTATCTGTGCGTTTTCACCAAACTTACCCGAAAGAATCTCTTTTGCAAGTGGATTTTCGACGTAATTTTGAATTGCCCTTTTTACAGGACGCGCACCAAAGTTCTGGTCGTAGCCGGCATCGCACAAAAAGTTTACGGCACTGTCGTCAAAAGTAAGTTTTATGCGACGTTCTGCAAGCCGCTCACAAACTTTGTCGAGTTGAATGCGTACAATTCCGCTTATTACAGATTTTTCGAGACGGTTAAACATTACGATTTCGTCGATTCTGTTTAAGAATTCAGGCTTAAATGATTTCTTTAAAAGATAATCAATTTTTTCCTTTAATTCTGCTGAATCAAAATTGCCGCTTTCGCTTGCTTCAAGGATTTCTGAACTGCCGAGGTTTGACGTCATAATGATGATTGTATTCTTAAAGTCTACAACCCTGCCCTGTCCGTCTGTAAGGCGGCCGTCATCAAGCACCTGCAAAAGTACATTGAATACATCAGGGTGCGCTTTTTCAACTTCATCAAAGAGAATTACAGAATACGGTCTTCTGCGCACAGCTTCTGTAAGCTGACCACCTTCATCATAGCCTACGTATCCTGGAGGAGCTCCAATCAAACGAGACACACTGAATTTTTCCATGTATTCGGACATATCAATTCTAGTAAGTGCCTTTTCGTCGTTAAAAAGAAAGTCTGCCAGGGTTTTTGCAAGTTCAGTCTTACCAACGCCTGTTGGTCCTATAAACATAAAACTTCCGAGCGGCCGATTAGGATCGTTTAAGCCTGCCTTGTTACGGCGAATTGCATCACTTACAACCTTTACAGCCTTATCCTGTCCAATAACACGCTTATGAAGAACATCTTCGAGCTGAACATATTTTTGTTTTTCGCTTGTGAGCATCTTGCTTACAGGAATTCCTGTCCAGACACTTACAACGCGGGCAATGTCTTCTTCCGTTACTTCCTGCCTTAAAAGAGAAGCATCTTCTGAATTAACTCTTTTTTCGTCGGCTGCCTGGCTTTCTGCAAGCTGTTTTTCCAGATTTGGAATAGTTGAATATTTTAATTCTGCGGCTTTACCAAGATTGCCTTCACGAGTGTATTTTTCTTCTTCAAAACGAGCACTTTCGAGCTGTTCCTTGAGTTTTCTGGTCCGGTCAATCTGAGCCTTTTCGTTCTGCCATTCCATCTTCATTGTATCGCGTTTATTTGTAAACTCAGCAAGTTCTTTTTCAAGTTTTTCAAGACGCTCTGTACTAGCCTTGTCTGTTTCTTTAGAAAGCGACTGTTTTTCAATCTGAAGTTGAAGAATCTTGCGTTCAAGCTGGTCTAAGGCCGTAGGTTCACTTTCAATTTCCATTTTTAAGCGGCTTGCTGCTTCGTCAACAAGGTCAATTGCCTTATCCGGCAAAAAACGGTTTGTAATATAACGGTTAGAAAGTTCTGCTGCACTTACCAAAGCTTCGTCATTGATTTTTACGCCATGATGAATTTCGTACTTGTCGCGAAGTCCGCGCAAAATTGCGATTGTGTCTTCGACCGTCGGCTCTGCACACAAAACCTGCTGAAATCTTCGCTCAAGCGCGCTGTCTTTTTCTATATATTTGCGGTATTCGTTTAAGGTTGTAGCACCGATTACGTGCAGTTCTCCGCGAGAAAGAGCAGGCTTTAAAAGGTTAGAAGCGTCCATACTTCCTTCACTTGCCCCGGCTCCAACAATCGTATGAAGTTCATCGATAAAGAGAATTATCTGACCTTCGCTCTTTGTAACTTCGTTAATTACAGCCTTAAGCCTTTCTTCAAATTCTCCACGGAACTTTGCACCAGCAACGAGGCTTCCCATATCAAGGCTCAAAAGTCTTTTGTTCTTTAAGCTTTCTGGAACGTCTCCGCTTGCAATTCTCCGGGCAAGTCCTTCGACAATGGCTGTCTTTCCGACACCAGGCTCACCAATTAAAACAGGATTATTCTTTGTGCGTCGTACAAGAACCTGCATTACACGGCGGATTTCTTCGTCACGGCCAATTACAGGGTCAATCTTGTCCTGCCGCGCGCGGGCGGTTAAGTCTGTGCAGTATTTTTCGAGTGACTGCATCTTGCTTTCCGGGTCCTGGCTGTCTACACGCTGGTTTCCACGGACAGATTTTAAGCTTTCGAGAATTGACTGTTTTGTAATTCCGTTTCTGCGTAAAAGGTCGCCTACTTCGTCATCGCTTTCGCTCATTGCAAGGAGAACGTGTTCAACAGACAAAAACTGATCCTTTAAGTCTGCCATGTGTTTTTCTGCCTTTGCTAGAACTTTCTGAGCTTTTGCAGAAAGAGCCATCTGAACGTTTCCACTCACCTTTGGCTGTTTTTGTATTATGTCTTTAGTTTCTGAAAGAAGGCCTGAAACATTTACGCCAATTCTTTCTACGACAGGTTTTACAAGTCCGTCTTTCTGTTCAAGAAGAGCGGCAAGAATATGTGCAAGTGAAATTTCAGCATTATCATTCTGCTGGGCAAGAGCACTCGCTTCCTGCAAAGCGTCCTGCGCCTTTAAGGTAAACTGTTCTATATTCATTTTTTGCCTCCAGTTTTTTAGATTTCGTCTTTCAAGTTCAAAATACTAATAAAAATTAAAAACGGCAAAAAAAATAAAATTGAATGCAAGAGTCGCCAGATTGAATGCAGCCGAACAAAAAAAAGAACGGATGTTTTATCGTCTGTTCAATTCAATGCATTTTAACTAAGATAAAACTATGAAATTCTTAAAATACACATTTTTAACTTTGACTGCACTTTTTATCGTTAATCTTTCTTCGTGCAGTTATTTTCTTAAGCATGATTACACTATTACAAATAATTCTTCCTTCAGCTTAGCTTTTAAGGTTAAAAATTATGGCGAAGACATTTACTCGGTAAACTCAGGAGATTCAATAGAACTATCTCTTTATGACAGCCCGACTTTAATTTTTCCAAATAACGAACGTGTAGCTTTTTATGGCGGAGCTGATGAAGGCGAAATAAAAAATCTTGAATGTTATGAATATAAAATCGAAAATACTTCAAGCAAAACCGTAATCTTGTCAGAAACAAAAAATATGCTTGGAGACACTTACGGCACAACTGTTGAACTTGAAGGCTCAGTCTCTCAAACAGTAAATGTCTACACGCAAGCACCAAAATGGAGCGCATACTACAAAGACGACGAAACAGCAGACGCACTGAGCGTTTTAACTTTCGAACAACAATAAAGTTCTAGTTTGCCGTTGGTTCGTCTTTTTTAGAAGACTCTTCTGCTTCTTCCTTTCGCTGCAGGGCTTCCCATTCTGTTTTTTCCATGAACTCCGCCACAACTGCTCCGTTTTCTTCATTTACGGAAGTCAGGGCGTACTGCTCGTAATTTTTTACAAGCCAGTTATCGTATTCTGTCCAGTTTGCAAATGTCTGTGTCATTTTTTTCTCCAATTGTAAAATTGTAAAAAGCCTGTTTTAACGATGTGGCGTCAAATTCAACTAATCCGGCTGTCTTCTAAAAAACTTTCCGAGAATGTCTTTTGATTCAAGCACGTTTATAAAAGCTGCTGGATCTACGCTTCTTAATTCTTTTTCGAGATTCCCGCTTTCTGCTGCAGAAACTACGGTGTAAACAAGCTTATGAGTTTTTCCAGAATATTCACCCCGGCCTTCAAATACAGTCGCTCCGTGATTTGTCAGTTCGTGGATTTTCTGGTAAATCTCTTCGCTCCTGTCCGTAATTATAAGCAGGGTAATTTTTGAATATTTTTTATACAGGATTGTAGTAACCTGGCTCGACGTAAACTGAAAAATAATCGAATAAAGAGCCTTGTCCCAGCCGACTAAAATGCCAGCCACAACTAAAACCAGACAGTTAAAGACAAAAATTATATTCCAGGCAGACCGCCCTGTTTTTTCAGAAATAAAGATTGCAATAAAATCTGTTCCGCCGGAAGAACTTTCAGCAAAAAGACAGCAGACAACAGCAACTGCATTTAAAATTCCTCCAAAAACAGAACACAAAAGAATATCGCTCGTAACGTGCAGCCATTCAACTTGAGAAAGAAGGTCGGTAAAAAGTCCGGAAATTAAAATCATTACGACGCTAAAAATCGTAAATTTTTTTCCGATAAACTTAAATCCAATCCATGCAGGAATTACGTTAAACGCATACACAACAACAGAATACGGAAGATGGATTCCAAAAAACTTTTCAAAAACAACCTGCAGTAAAAGCGTAATTCCGGTAAAACCGCCTGGAAAAAGCTCGCCGGCATGAACAAAGGTTACAATGTTCACAGCCATAAAAAAACCGCCGAGGACTACGAGCAAAAGCCTCTTAATATCACGTGGTAAAAACTTCATATAAAAAACACAACTTACATTAAAAAAGTCTGAATGTCGATATACAAAAAACAACTAGCCGTTCGCTTAAAAACCGTCTGTTCCGCCACTCATGGTAGGCAATTACATCGGTCGTTAGCTTACGGCTATCTGCAATAAAAAACTTTTATCTTACAGTTTTATTGAACAGCCCCGTAAAAGAGCTTCGCGGTAGACTTCTTCATAATTATGACAGCTTTTTGTCCAGGTAAAGTCCTGGCTCATAGCTTGTTTCTGCATCTTTTTTATGTGGTCTTTTTTGTTGTAATAAGCCCACACAGCCCAACCTACAGTGTCATAAATTGCCTGAGGAGTAAGGCTGTCAAACATAAAGCCTGTTCCTTCTCCAGTTTCCTGATTATAGTTTTTAACAGTGTCGGCAAGTCCGCCGGTACGGCGAACGATCGGCAAAGTTCCATAAAGTTCAGAATACATCTGGTTCAATCCGCAAGGCTCGTACTGGCTCGGCATTAAGAAAAAGTCAGAACCCGCTTCGATCAGGTGGCTGAGTTTTTCGTTATAGCCGATTTTTGCACGGAAGTTCGGCAGTTTTGACTGCAGACTGTTAATTTCGTCTTCTGCCCAGCGTTCTCCGCTTCCAAGCAAGACAAACTGCACGTCCATTGACGTACATATTCCCCAAAGACTTCCGTAGCCAGGAGCAAGAACTTCTGCAATTCCCTTCTGGCTTGCAAGACGACCTATCATTCCAATAACAGGAACGTCCGCCCTTACAGGCAGTCCAAAATATTCCTGCAACGCTTTTTTACATTCAGCCTTTCCAGCCATATTCTTTGCAGAGTATTTTGCAGGAATCAATTCATCTTTTTGAGGATTCCAGATCTCTGTATCAACTCCGTTTACAATTCCCTTTACAACATCGCTTCTAACCCGCAGTAAACCGTCAAGCCCAAAACCACCTTCTGCAGTTTGTATTTCTTTTGCATAAGTCGGACTTACAGTCGTAACCATGTCTGCGCAGGAAATTCCTGCCTGCAAAAAGTTAATTGCACCATTGCGCTCAAAACCAGCTCCATAGTAAAGATTCCAGTCGATTCCAAGATCACTGAATTTTTCTTTACCGTAAACTCCCTGGTAGCCCATGTTATGAATCGTAAAAACAGAAGCAGTATTTCTAAAGGCTTCCTGGCTCCGGCAAACATGTTTTACAAGAACAGGAGCAAGAGCCGCAGACCAGTCATGCGCATGAACAATGTCCGGAAACCAGCCGAGTTTATTGCAAACCTGCAGGGCTCCGTGGCAAAGCAGACTAAATCTGTAAGGATTGTCATAAAAATCCGGCTCAGACCTTGTTCCATAAACGCCGTCGCGACCAAAACAATTTTCGTGATCTAAAAAATAAACTTCAACTTTTTCAAAACCCGGCAACACTGTCGAATAAACAGCCGTCCACTCCTGCCCTGTTCCAACAGGAACGCCAAGCGGACCGGAAAGTTTTTCGAGATTCCGTCTGTCTATTTTGTAATAACGCGGCATTACAATTTTTACTTCGTGACCAAGTTTACTCAAACTTCCGGCAAGAGCCGAAACTGCGTCGGCAAGTCCGCCGGTTTTTGCAAATGGAACGGCTTCTGCACTGACCATTAAAATCTTCATATTCACGCCTCCAGATATTTTCTATTTTGCAGCTTCGATAAATGCTTTTTCGCTGCCGGTAATTGTTTTTTCACTTACGCAGTATGCAAGACGGAAGTAGCCTTTTTTTCCAAAACCAGCCCCAGGTGCACTCAAAATAAAGAATTTCTTTAAATGATCGCAAAAAGCTCCGTCGTCTTCATTCCATCTGTCAGGAACTTTTACAAAAAGATAGAATGCGCCTTCCGGTTTGCAGTATTTAAAACCTGCCTTGTCTAAAATTGCAGTAAGCAGGTCGCGGCGTTTTGCATAAGATGAATAGTCAACCTTTGCATTCCACGCCTTTGCAACAACCTTCTGAAAAAACGCCGGAGCATTTACACAGCCAAGCGTTCTAAGACAGAAAGTGCACGCACTTATAAACTCGTCAGCATCTTCACACTCCGGGTTTACCGCAATGTAGCCGATTCGCTCTCCAGGAAGCGACAGGTCTTTTGCAAAGCTCGAAACTACAACAGCGTTTTCGTATTCAACAAATACAGGAGCAACACTTACACCGTCGTAAACAATTGCGCGGTACGGTTCGTCGCAAATCAAATACGGCAGGCGATTCCACTTTTTACCATGTTCTTTTAGTGCAAGCGAAAGCGCCTGAATGTCTTTTTTTGAATAAACCTTGCCCGTCGGATTATTTGGAGTATTTATTAAAACAGCAGCAGTTTTGTCAGAAAGGCTTGCAGCAATAGCATTTACATCAAGCGAAAAATCTTCCTTTGCAGGCACTTCAACAAGTTTTCCGCCAAAATTTGCAACATAATGTCTGTATTCGGCAAAGAAAGGAGAAGGCACAATTACTTCATCTCCTTCGCTCAGGATTGCTTTAAAAACACAGTTTAAGGCACTTGCAGCACCAACAGTCATTACAACATTTTTTCCTTCAAGTTTTACACCCTGTTCTCCGCCCACTTTTTTAGCCATTGCTTCCCGGGTTTCAGCATATCCGGCATTAGGCATGTAGCCGTGGCATCCGTGGCTTGTATCTCTGGCAACTTCTCTAATTGCCTCAACAACTTCTTCTGGCGGGTCTAAATCCGGATTTCCGAGCGAAAAATCAAAAACATTGTCTTCACCGTATTGTTTTTTTAACTGGATTCCTTCGTCAAACATTTTTCTGATTACAGACGACCCTTTTGAATTCATAACTTCCTTAATTTTTTGAGCAATCATTTTTTCCTCTTTTTACGGGCGCCTCCCGCTTTATAAGCGGGTCGGAGAGCTACGGGCTTCGGTGCCCTCGGTGCTACGCACCGGCCTTGCGGCCGCCCTGCGCATTCCTGGCGCTTTTTATAACAATCAGCAGAAATTATATCACTACCGGCCGATTTTGTAACTTATTGAGAACAAGCAGTTTTTTTAGTAAACTTTGTAGCAATAAGGAACAATATGAAAAAATCTCTTTTTACAATTTTTGCATTTACGGCGTTAAATCTGGCGGTTTCGGCTCTGCCATTCAATTCAAAACTTTCTTCACAGGAAAAACAGACACTCGAAAGTGGAGAAGTTTTAATCCGCAACATCGATTCAATTAAAGACATCTGCATAAACGAAAGCCCAGAAACTCAAAAAATCATTTCAACAATGAAAACTCTCGATCCAGCCTACGTTGCAGAAGTAATTCAGGTTCGCCCTTACAAAGAAAACGAAAACTTAAAAGACGAAATCGACAAAATTCTCTGCAATATCGAAGGCTATGTCGGCATTCCTTACTATTCACAGCAGGCAGAAAAATGGTACGAACTTTATTCTTCTGCCGAAATAAAAAACATTACCCGACAGGGCGAAGACAGAACGATCGACTGCGTTTTAGAAATGTCCCTCTTTGGCAAATTCAACGCACAGATAGACATTACAGACAACGCTGACTTTTACTATTACGAAACAAAAAACATGGACAAGCTCGTTTACCACGAAAAGTTTACTGCAGTAAAACCACAAAAAATGAAGTCCTGCATTACGATTTTCCGCGACGGAGACAACTGGGTTTTATACGCAATCGGTGGCGTTGACTGCCCTAAAGTATGGTTTTTAAGCAAGCGCATAGAAATTTCTTTTATGAACAGAATTAAAACATTCTGCAACTTTATATTTTCAAAAATTTAAAAGTAAAAACCACTGCATTATGGAAACTTTCACAATAATTCCCGAAAAAATTGTCTTTGGCGGAAGCTGTCTTGCAAAGGTAAACGGTAAAAACGTTTTTATTCCTTTTGCAATTCCCGGCGAAAAAATAGAAATTCAAATAACAAAATCGTTCCGCGACTACGACCTTGCAAAAATCGTAAAAGTGCTTGAACCGTCTCCACACAGAGTAATGCCTTTTTGTCCACTTTACGGCAAATGTGGCGGCTGTAATATGCAGCACATCGATATTGAATACCAGAGGCAGTTAAGAAGTTCAATGTTAAAAGACTGTTTTGAACGAGAAGGAATTAACTGCCCGCCAATAGAAATTCTTTACGGAAGCGAAAAAAATTACCGCTCACGCTTACAGTTAACCGACGGCGGATTAAACGAAAAAAATTCAAATAATGTCCTGCCATTAAACTTTTGTCCGATTGCAACAGACCAGATCAATAATTATCTTTCGACAGTCCCTCAAAATGAACGCCCGGAAGGAAGAGTTCACTTTTTTGGCGACAAAAGAATTGTTTCTTCTGCTAACAGCCAGTTTGAACAGCTTGTAATTGCCGACGAAACGAAACGCGAACTTTGGGCACAAAAACAAGTCGGCAGGGCAAAAAAAACTGCAAAAAATAAGGTAAAACAGCGTTTTGCCGGAACCTTTGCAGATTCAAAAAACCTGTGCACAGTAAACCTTGCTGGCAAAAATATAGAATTTGATGTCCAGGGATTTTTTCAGTCAAATATGGAAGTTCTCGAAAAAACAATAAAGGCTGTCTGCTTTAACATGGGCGGAACAAACGTTCTTGACATGTACAGCGGAGCCGGCACTTTTTCTGTTTTTCTCTCAGATCTTTTTAATAAAACCTACCTTGTAGAACACAACCGCGACGCCCTTGTTCATGCAGAAATAAACATGGCAGGTAAATTACACGAAACCTACGGTTTAAGCGGAAGTAAATGGGTAAAAGAAAACGCTCCGCAGATTCTTGCAAAAAACGGACCTTTTGACGCAGTTGTAATAGATCCACCGCGCTCTGGAATGGAAAAAGAAGTCTGCGACTGGCTTTGCAAAAACAAGACACCGCAAATAAGAAGCGTTTCCTGCGATCCGTCTACACAATCAAGGGATGCAAAAAAACTCATTGATTCAGGCTACAAACTTACAAAATTGTATTTACTGGATTTTTATCCGCAGACAGCGCATATAGAAAGCCTCGCCTGCTTTGAATACATTTAACAAATGAATTTAACAGGGCTGCTTTCGTTTTTTATTTTTATCTTTGCATCTTCTTCCATCTGGGCGCAGGACAGTTCTGCCCTGCGGTCGGTAAATATTTCTAAAACAAAACCCTCGTGGCAGGCTGTTATTGGTGGCGAAAGCGTTGCGCCAATTGCCCAGACTTCTTACGGCTTTGCCGTTGTGACAGACGGACGCATGATAAGTACCTGCACTTTTACAGGCAACGTAATGTGGCAAAAAAGCGTTAAAGGCAGACCAACTTCTGCATTTACGTCTTACGGCGACTTTCTTTACGCAGTTACAAATGATTCACTTTTAAACTTTATAAACCCGAGCGGAAAAACCGTCTGGAGCGTTGACTTGGGCTTTAAGGTTATTCAGACTCCTTTATGCGGACGCGACGGAAGAGTTTTTGTTTATGGACAGGAAAACCTTGCCTGCTACGGCTTAAAAGGAAGCCAAAAGTGGAATTTAAAAATTCCAGGATCACAGATTTATCAGATAAATGAACTTCCAGACGGCACACTTCTTGCACTTACAAATAATGAAGAAAATTCAAAAACAAAGGGAATAAGAATAAGCGTCTTTGGGCAGATTCTCGAAAATATTACATTTGCCGGAAAAATCGTTTTTGCTTCAAACACAAAAGACGGAGTGCTTCTTTCTTTTTCTGACGGTTCATTCGGACTTTGTACGAGCGAAAACTCCGCCGCTGTTTCTAAATGGGTTTTAAAAAATCCTGCTTCTTCTTCAATAATAAGGGCAATTATAAGTTCAGAGCAGATTTCTGCACTTTTGTACAACGAAGGAACTTTGTTAAAAGTCTTAATAATAAAAAACAAAACGGGCGAACTTTTAAAAGCATTTTCATGTAGCGCACTTAACTTAAACGACATTACTTCTTTTAGGGCAACGCCTCAGGGATTTTTTGTAAGCGACAGTTTCCGTGCAATAGAATTTTCTCAGGACGGAACTGTTTTTTGGGAAGCTTTTCTTCCTTCGCGCGCAAAGTGGAATTACATTTCTTACACAGATTTTAACCAGCTTTTATTATGCCAGAAAGACTGGACATTAAACGCATATTTAATGAATCAATCTGTAAAGGCAAAAAATGCTCAGTTTACACAAACAAAAATTCTGCCTTACACAGAGCCGTCTAAACAAATACAAAAATACGACGGCGTAATTTATTCTTCGATCAGCCAGGAAAGAATCGAAGAAATAAAAAACGCCTTTTATTCAAAAAACTTTGGCACTAAAGAACAGCAGATGCTCCAGGAATTACAGGAACTTTCTTTATGCTACAAAGAAGAACTTTATGAACTTTCTAAAAACAGCCATGAAGACAATTCTTTCTTTTCGAAAAATCCTCTTTACACCCAGCCTTTTTTACAGGCAATGAGCGAAAGCGAAACAGACATTTTTACAGGCGATTTTGCAATTCTCCTAGAAAACGAAAAATCTCCGATTATGCTGCAGGCTCTTATTGCCCAGGCTGGAAACTGCCTGTACGACAAAAACGGAGAAATCTTAAAGGCTTTTGAAAATATTATAACAAAAAAACTTATGCGGCGGGACACAAAAACCGCAGAGCTTATATGCGATTCAACCTACAGAATTGTTTCTTTTATGGGACGCCCCGCCTTTTACCGGCAGGGAAAACAGATTGTTTCTGCCCTTATGAGTTCACGCTTTGACCAGCAAACCCAGGAATACGCCCGAAAAACTTTTTCTAAAATCATGGAACTGTAATTTTCGACAGTTTTTCGTCGACTGGCTTTTAAAAAGGCGCGAAGAACAAAATGTAAATAATTTTCTGTAAAACCTAGCCGTGATTGTAACGGCGCCGTAAGGCGTGGGGCTTTAGCCCCATGGAGCGGCCAGCGCAACCGTGAAAAGCGCGACGCGGGAAATTCATTGCGCTCCGTTAACTTTTTACACATTTATTCGTTTCGTGCTATAATCCTTTTTGATTTTTGGAGGAATTTTATGAAACTTTGCAAACTGATTACCACCGCGCTTTTTATTTTTGCCTTTAGCGCAAATGTTTTTGCAATTGAAGTAGACAAACAGGAACTTGAAAGCATTTCTGCACAGACAATTGTTTTTGAAAACTACACAGGTCCACATTCTGTTATAAATACGGCTTCTCAAATTGCAGGAATCGGAAGCGAAATGGGAACAACAGTTGCAAAATCTCCGGAATCTTTTTTAACGGCAGGTTCTTCGATTCGCTATCAGATTATTCACGCTGTTGACAGTTCTGAACAGGGCAAGCTCGATGCAGACATTTTTGTTATTGGTTCTTCTTCGACAGTTGACCACATTAAAAACGTAAGAAGAATTATTGGCGCATATCTGGTTCAGGCATACGGTTATTCACAGACAGACGCAGACACAATTGCAACATTCGTAACAGTTTACAACGCAGTTTACCGCGGAAATCTTTCTTATTTTTCTTCAAAATACAAAAAAATCGTTACCGACAATTTATCTCAGGACAAAGCCGGAATTGCATTAAGCTACCGTGAGTGGCCGGGCAAAACTCAGATTGTAATTCCGCTTGCAGATTTAAAAGGTGGATTGAGCACGGTTGATACTTCTGTTATTTCGGACAAAAAAGTTGTTCAGTCAATGCAGGAAGATGAAGACAAAGGCGTTGATTCAAGAAAACAAATGGTAGACATAAAAGAGCGAGAAGCCGACAACGCACAGGAAAAGGCAAATGCAGCTCAAAAAAAAGCAGTTGAAGAATCTGCAAAGTTAAAGGAAGAACAGCAGAAAGCCCAGGAAGCAAACAAGGAAGCTGACCAGGCACAAAAAGAAGCCCAGGAAGCGCAGAAAAAGGCGGAAGAATCTCCACAGGACAGCGAGGCTCAAAAAGAAGCTGAACAAAAACAGGAAATTGCAGAAGAAAAACAGCAGGCTGCCGAAGAACAGGAACAAAAAGTTTTAGAGCAGGAACAAAAGACTCAGGAAGCAAAAGAGGAAGCAACTCAGGCACAGGCTCAGGCAGACACAAAACGTACGGAAGCCCAAAGTGAACGCACTACGATTGCCCAGGATCAGCAGATACTTGTCCGCGAACAGACAGCAAACGAAAATGCTCCAAGTGTTTACGGTTTGCGCGCAATTGACGACCTTGGACTTTTGTCGGCTCTTGTCCGCATGAATGCAAATACAGGCGACGTAATAAAAGAATCTCCGGTAACCGTTATAAGGAGCCGTACAATCTACGAAACACTAGACGGCTACATTGCCATTGCCGGCATAACGGCAGGAAACGGAACTGTAAAGCTTGTAGTTCTCGATAAAGAGAATATGGAAATTGCAAAAGAAAGCACAGAAACAGTTGCAGAAAATTCTGTTTTGGTGCAGGACGGCGACTCTTACTATTGCGTAATCCAGGAAGGCAAAAACTTTGTTGTTGCAAAATTTAACTCAAATGCAGAAAACCTTTTAAAATCTCCGGTTTCTGTAAAGAGTGCAACCCCGCTGACAATTACCAAAAATGGAATTCTTGTAACTTCCAGCGAAAACAAAGCAGTTTTACTTAATACAAAGGATTTAACGGCAGTATCGACAAGCACAGGCAAAGATTATAACGCAAAGTAAAAGGCAGCATTTGCTCTAAACTGTCATTCCACTGTCATTGCCGTGCCCCGACACGGCAATTCCGCATTGATTTTACCTGTCATTCCCGCACTTGTTTCTTATGTCATTCCCGCATCTTGACCGGGAATCTCCTTTCCGCAACAGATTGTCGGGTCAAGCCCGACAATGACACTCTCACAGTCATTCCCGCACTTGTTTCTTATGTCATTCCACGGCTTGACCGGGGAATCTCCTTTCCGCAACAGATTGTCGGGTCAAGGTGAGACAATGACACTCTCACTGTCATTCCCGCACTTGATGCGGGAATCTCTCCTCCAGTCCCGTCTGAAGTATGACAATAAATCGCGTTCTTTCTATGCTTGATAACAAGTTTTTTGAATTATATAATTTCAAGAATGAAGTGCCATATAAAAATATTTTTTGTTTTAGCTTTTGTTTTTACTTCATTCAACGGTTTTGCAAGTGGAAAAAAGGACACGCTCTTTGCTGCTGTTGAATCCGGAACAGAAAAAGAAATAAAATCTTTCTTAAAAGAAAATCCAGAATACGTAAATATTAGAGATGGGGCCGAAAAAATAAATCCTTTAATGACTGCCCTGCAAGCAGACCGCCCGCTTTCTGTTATAAAAATCCTGTTAAAATACGACGCACAGCCAATGCAGGTTGATAAGTCAAAAAGAAATTCGATCATGTATGCCTGTGAATATTCTACTGACCCAAAAGTGCTTGAAAAAATAATAAAATCGACTTCATTTTTTAATTATTTCAGGGCAAAGAATATTTTAAAAAAAGACATAAATGGCAAAACTTCTTTTGATTACGCCCGCGAAAACCCTGCCCCAGAGCAAATGCTTTCTGTTCTAAACATGTTTACTGCAGAAAAAACTACAGAAGAAAAAATGAAGGAAGAAGATAAACCTTCACAAATCCAGGAGCAGGTACAAAACGAAGCCACCCAAGAAGAAGTCTTACAGGAACAGACTCAAACTTCATCTACACAAGAAGATGACCAAAACGCAACCGCAACTTTGGAAAGCACACAAACCTCTGCCCCTACTTTAGACGTAGCAGAAAATACTTCTGCAGAACAAACCTCCTCAAATGCACAGGCAAACTCTCTAGGCGAGCAGGACCCGACTCCGGTTTTTGATTTTACTTCTGTTACGCAGGAACTGCAGGAACAGACACAGGATATACCTTCTCCTTATTCACAGACCTATCTTTTTGACTTTGCCTGCGACGAAGATCAGAGCTCCGAAGTTCCCGAGGCAGTTTCTGACGACATTCATACTTTTATAGAAAATGCAGACACAAAAGACTTAAATGGCCGCACAAAACTTATGAATGCGAGCAAAACTGGAAACCTAGAACTGGCAGAAAACTTAATTTATTCAAAAGCGGATATAAACGCAAAGGATAATGACGGCTGGACAGCCTTAATGTTTGCTTCCCGCTTTTCTGCAAGCCAAAAAATGGTAAAACTTCTTATAAAAAATGGTGCCGACGTAAAGCAAAAAAACAATTATGGAGTAACATCTTTACAGCTTGCAGCAGGATTTTCTAACTCATCTGCAATCGTTGCAGAACTTCTTGACTCATACGAGTCGACAGACAGCGAAGTTTTATCTGCCTTTATTTATGCCGTAAGTTCTTCGGCCTCGATTCAGATTTTAGAGGCTTTTTACAAAAAAGGAATTCCATTGAATGCAGCCTACGACGGCAAAACAGCCTTAATGTATGCGGCAGAATCAAACAAAGACACAAAAATACTTTTCTGGCTTTTGAGCAGGGGAGCAAAAAAAACATACAAAACCAGAAACGGCATGACGGCATTTGATTTTGCAAAGCAAAACAAAAGACTGCCTCACGATGAAATTTACTGGAGTTTGAATCTTTCTGGAGAATAAAAAATGAGAATTACTGGCGGAAAACTAAAAGGAAGAATAATAAAGTGCCCGGACGGAGTAATCAGACCGGCAATGGACCGCATGAGAGAATCAGTATTTGCGGTCATTGGAGATTTAACAGGAAAAAGCTGGCTCGACTTGTTCAGCGGCTCAGGAACAATTGCAATAGAAGCAGTAAGTCGGGGCGCAACACAGGTTCAGTTGTGTGAAAAAGATAAAATAAAAATAAAGACGGTTTTAGACAATGTTTCTGTTACGGAAAAAGAATGTGGAGTAAAAATCGGCTGTCATTTTATGGCGGTTGAACTTTTATTAAAACGCTGTAAAGACAAATTTGATTTTATCTTTTTTGATCCTCCGTTTCCGTATAAGTTTAGAAAGGATCTGATAAAGGCTGTCGATAAATATTCGCTTTTAACTCCAAACGGAACTGTTCTTATCCACTACCCCGAAGAAGATTCTCTGCCGGAAAAAATCGGCAACCTTGTTTTAACGGACAAAAGAATTTACGGACGGTCAATTGTAAATTTTTATAAGAGAATTGAAGATTTAGGCACAGGCACTAAAAGCGTTAGTGATGGTAGCCCCGCCGAAGGCGTTGGCGCGTAGCGCCAATGGAGGCGAATGCCGTAAGGGCGGACAGCACGACCTGCCGCAAGGCAGGGAACGCCCAGATAACGCAAAAAAGCACACATCTAATTTTCTTGACTTTATGAATGTTCATGCTAAAATTTGTTCTAGTCAAAATATAAAGGTAAAAAAGTGAATACCACATCTGGAAGCTCATTTCTCTCTACTGTAGAATCTCACAGAAACGCCGGTGGATTTATAAAAGTCACGGATAGTCCATTGCAGACTCTAACTTCTGAGCAGAAAGTTGCATTAAACCGTAAAGGTAATGAACTTTTTAACAATGGCAGAACAGAGGAGGCCGCAAGAATTTTTATTACGACCGGTTACTCTGACGGCCTTACCAGGGTTGGAGACGTTTATTCGAAAAAAAATCAATCGTTAAAAGCTCTTAAATTTTATATTCTGGCAAAAAACAAAAACAAATGTGAATCTATTTATGAAAAAATAGCGCAGATAATTTCGCGTTTGCAAAAAGAATAGCTCATCGCTCGCGCGGAGTTTTATGGGGAGTACAAAATGTCAGATGAATTAAAAACAGAACTTTCAGACGAAATTTTAGCAGAAGAAACTGGAGAAGAAAAAGACGAAGTTTCTGCCAAGATTGCAGAAATATCAAAAAACGGCTACCAGCTGCTGAAAGAAAATAAAATCCAGGAAGCTGTCGATGCTTTTAATTCAATTTTAAATCTTGAAGAAAACAACAATTATGCACTCGTCGGACTCGGCGACTGTCAGCGAAAACAAAACCACTTTAAAGACGCTATAGAATTCTATTCAAAATGTCTTTCCTGCCATCCGGGCAACAATTATGCCCTTTTTGGTCTTGCAGACTGCTATAAAGCCTTAAATAAATATCAAAAAGCAATTGAAATCTGGGAACAGTATCTTGTTCACGATGATCGCAATATTACGGTTTTGACACGCGTTGCCGATGCCTGCAGAAAAATCCGTGATTTTAAAAAATCGCGGGAACTTTATTTAAAAGTTTTGGACATGGAAGAAACCAACGCCTATGCCTTAATTGGAATCGGTCATCTTTATTACGATTTTAAGGAATACAAAGACGCTCTTTATTATTGGACAAAAATGCTCGAAATTAACGAAAATGCAGTCGATATTCGTGTCTTAACTTCGATTGGAAACTGCCACCGCAAATTAAAGACTTTTGAGCAGGGAATAAAATATTTTGAACGTGCATTAGAAATGGATCCTGAGAATTTTTATGTTCTTTTTGGACTTGCCGACTGCTACAGAGGAATGAATCAGCAGTACCGTTCAATTGAATACTGGAACAGAATTTTAAAAAATGATCCTGACAATAAGGTAATTTTAACACGGGCTGGAGATGCCTACAGAAACACGGGCGACTACAAAACGGCAGAAGAATATTACAACCGGGCAATGGAAATTGATTTTGACATTTACGCAGCTTTAGGGCTTGCCCTTCTCTGCAAAGGTCAGGGAAAATACGACGAAGCCGTAGACAGGTTGAATACTTTAATAAGCAATGATCCTAAAAACTACAGACTTTATATCGATTTAGCCGACTGCTACTTAAAAATGAACAAAAAAGACAAGGCAATTGAAGTCTTAAAGAGTTTTTCTAAAACCGGAACAAAGAGTTCTGCAATCTCCGAAATGCTCGATAAAATCGTTAACGGAAAGCCTTTAAATTAGTTCAAAAAAACGTTAATTTTTTATTCATTATGCAAGAAAAAATAGCAGTTTCAGGACTTTTACCAGAAGAAATTTCTCAGCAGTTGAATATTTCTCCAGCCTTTAGAGGAAAACAGATTTTTGAATGGATTGGAAAAGGTGTCGATTCGTTTGAAGATATGACAAATTTAAGTAAATCGCTCCGCGACGAACTTGAATCAAAGGCAGTTTTAAGATGCTGCCAGGTTTCTAAGGTTTTAAAAGATCCTGACGGAACAATAAAACTCCAGATTACATTAAACGACGGACTTGCAGTAGAAACAGTTCTACTTACCGACAAAGAAGGAAGAAAAACCGCCTGCGTAAGCTGCCAGGTTGGCTGTGCAATGAACTGTGCGTTCTGTCAGACAGGAAATTTAGGACTGGCAAGGAGCCTTACGCCTTCAGAAATCGTAGAACAGTTTTTATTTTTAGAAAAACATGCCGGTGCTTTAGACAATATTGTTTTTATGGGCATGGGCGAGCCAATGATGAACCTTAGCGCAGTACGAAAAGCAATTGCAGTTTTAACAGACAAAAGAGGAAGAGCCCTTTCTGGAAGAAGAATAACGCTTTCTACTTCCGGTGTAATAAAAGGAATTTACGACCTGGCAGACAACGGACCTGCAATAAGACTTGCTGTTTCTCTTACAACAGCGGATAGTTCCCTGCGCGAACAGATTATGCCGATTACAAAAACTAACAGTCTTGCAGATTTAAGAAAAGCAATCGATTATTATGCAAAAAAAACCGGCAAGCGCGTAACTCTGGAAGCTGCCCTTCTTCATGATACAAACACAAGCGAAGAATCAGCAAAAAACATGATCGATTTTGCAACCGGAATTGACGTAAACATAAATCTTATTCCATGGAATCCTGTTGAAACATTGCCATTTACAGAGCCTTCTAACAATGAATGCCACAGATTTGTAGAACGACTGGAAAAAGCTGGATTAAATGTAACTTTACGCACAAGACGAGGAAGAGAAATCGGAGGAGCCTGCGGCCAGTTAGGAAAAACACTTTCTGATAAAATTACAGAAGGCAAAAAACTTGCAGGAAGTGAAAAATACGGAAACGCAGTTTCTAAGACAGCACACTAAGAGAGTTTTGCAATTTAGTTATTGGACAGCCTTTTTACTAACTGTTATAATACGATTGAATTTTAAGGTTATTTGCAGGAGATAAATCTTTATGCAGAAAAAAATATACGTAGTTGGAATGTTTGACGCTGATACATGTGCAAAAGTAGAAGCGGCAGTAAAAGCAGTTGGCGGAGTAACAAATTGTGTTGCTAACGCAGATAAATCGCAGGTTTTAGTTGATTTTGAAGGAAGTGATGAAGGCGCAATCAATTCCGCAATTTCTTCAGTTGGCGTCGAAGTTCTCAATTAAAAAATTATGATGAAGATTGTTGTTTTAGACGGTTATGCTGCAAATCCTGGAGATTTGAGCTGGGATATTTTTAAAGATGTTGCTGAATTAACAGTTTACGACAGAACTCCGCAGGAAAAAGTTGCAGAAAGAATTGAAAACGCAGACGGAATATTCATCAACAAAATCGATATTACAAAAGAAGTAATTGCACAGTGCCCGAATTTAAAATACGTCGGCGTAATGGCAACTGGATACAATGGTGTAGACACAAAATCCTGTCGCGAAGCAGGAATTACAGTAACAAATATTCCAGCCTACTCTACAGATTCTGTTGCACAGCACACATTTGCCTTAATTTTGAATTTTACAAACCATGTACAGGAACATTCAGTTTCCGTTCAAAACGGTGACTGGGTAAAATGTCCGGATTTTTGCTATTGGAAAAGTCCACTCACGGAATTAACAGGCAAAACCCTCGGAATTTTTGGATTTGGTTCAATCGGCCAAAAAGTAGCTTCGATTGCACACGCATTTGGAATGAACGTGCTGATTCATGTTCATTCGCCAAAATCATTTACAGGAAACGAAAAAGCTGTTTCCAGGGAAGAACTTTTTAAGAACAGCGATTTTATTACTTTACACTCTCCTTTAACCGCAGAAACTGCAAATCTCATAAATAAAGATTCTCTTTCCTTAATGAAAAAGACGGCTTATGTAATAAACACTGCACGCGGTGGTCTCGTAAACGAAAAAGATTTACGACAGGCTCTCGACGAAGGAAAAATTGCAGGATATGCAGCAGATTCTGTTTCTCAGGAACCAATGAGCAAAGACAGCCCTCTTTTAGGAGCAAAAAACTGCATTTTAACGCCACATGTTGCCTGGGCACCTTTTGAAACAAGAGAAAGACTTTTTAAAATCACTCTCGAAAATCTAAAAGCTTTTATCTCCGGCAAGAGCATAAATGTTGTTAACTAATAAAAGTCTTGTACTTAATTACGAAAAAGTGTAGATTATTTAAAAATACTACAGAACTTAAGAGGTACTAAAGATGGGAAAGACTATAGCTCAGAAGATTTTTGAATCACACTTGGTTGACACACCTTTTGCAGGAACATACGTTTTAAAACTTGACCGCGTATTCTGCCACGAAATTACAACTCCTGTTGCAATCAATGACCTTGCAGAAAGAGGAATGGATCGCGTTTTTGATCCAACAAAAATTAAGGCTGTTATTGATCACGTTACTCCAGCTAAAGACAGCAAAACAGCAACACAGGGAAAAATCCTGCGCGACTGGGCAAGACGCAACAATGTAAAAGATTTTTTTGATATTGGTGCAAACGGCGTTTGCCATGCAATCTTCCCGGAAAAAGGTTTTGTTCGCCCTGGATACACAGTAATCATGGGAGACTCTCATACTTGTACTCATGGTGCATTTGGTGCATTTGCAGCAGGTGTTGGAACAACAGACCTTGAAGTTGGAATTTTAAAAGGCGTATGTTCATTCCGTGAACCAAAAACAATTAAATTTGTTTTAAACGGAAAACTCAAAGACGGAGTTTATGCAAAAGACGTAATCCTTTATTTGATTGGAAAAATCGGCGTTAACGGGGCTACAAACTGTGTAGTTGAATTTACAGGTCCAGTTGTAGACAACATGGGAATGGAAGAAAGAATGACTCTGTGCAATATGGCTGTCGAAGCTGGTGGCACAAGCGGAATCTGTTTCCCAGATGAAAAGACAGTTGATTACCTTTGGGAATTCATTAAGGATGAATACAAGACAAAGGAAGAAGCAATTGCAGATTATGCAAAATGGCACGACGATGAAGACGCTGTTTACGAAAAAGTAATTACAGAAGATTTATCTAATCTTGAACCTGTATGCACAATCAACTACAAGCCGGATCAGATTAAAAAGATTTCGGAAATGAAAGGAACTCATGTAGACCAGATTTACATTGGTTCTTGTACAAACGGACGTATTTCTGACCTTAGAATTGCAGCCCAGGTATTAAAGGGACATCACCTTGCAGATGGAGTACGTGGTATTGTTTCTCCGGCAACTCCAAAAATTTACAAGATGGCAGTTGCAGAAGGACTTATCGACATTTTCCTTGAAGCTGGATTCTGTGTAACAAACCCGACCTGCGGTGCCTGCCTTGGAATGTCAAATGGTGTTCTTGCAGAAGGCGAAGTTTGTGCATCGACAACAAACCGCAACTTTAACGGCCGCATGGGGAAAGGCGGAATGGTTCATTTAATGAGCCCGGCTTCTGCAGCAGCAACAGCAATTAAAGGAACTATTACAAATTCTGAACTTTATAAAGGCTAAGGCTTTCGGCTAAATGCCTGAAAAACAAAAAATACAGAAAATGATTAACTTCATTTTCTGCATAAAATAAAAAGGGGAAAAAATATGAAAGCATTCGGTGGACCGGTACTTTTTTTGGATCGTTCAGACATTAACACTGACGAAATCATTCCTGCAAAATATTTGACAGAAATTTCAAAACAGGCTTTAAAGCCTTATTGTCTCGAAGACCTTAAACTTGATGGCTTTGACGCAAAAAGAGATGTTCCTGGAAAAAAAGTTATCATTACCCGCGAAAACTTTGGTTGTGGCTCAAGCCGTGAACACGCTCCATGGGCCCTCGAAGTAAACGGCATTTACACTGTTATAGCTCCAAATTTTGCACGTATTTTCCGCCAGAATATGTACAACTGTGGTCTTATGGCTCTCGATATGCCTAAAAAAGACATTGAAGATATGTTCCGCACATTTGCAGACAAAGACTGTGAATGCAAGATTGAACAAAAAGAAGACGGTACATGGAAAGTAAAACTGATTGCTGGTTCACTTTCTAAAAGTTATCCGTTTAAGCTTGAAGGCTTTGAAAAAGCCTTAATCGAAAATGAAGGCTGGATTGGTTACGCTGAATCAAAATACTAGTAAGCGGTAGCGATGATAGCCACGCCGAAGGCGGTCTGCACCGCAAGGTGCAGACTGGAGCGCTTAACGCGCGCAATGGCGGTCGTAGCGACGGCAACAACTGTTGCCGGACCGCCCGTATTATAGAAATTCTAATCTATAAACCCACGTTTTTTAATTTCTGCAAGAATAAGTTCAACAATCTGCTCTGGTGTATAAAGAGCTGTGTCAATAATCAAATCTGCAAAATCGTATTTACTGTTATCTATATCGTAAAGTTTTTTGTATCTTCTGCTGTCTTCGCTGTCGCGCATTGCCGTAAAACGTGCAATTTCTTCCAGGTCGCCACCTTCCCTGTTAAAAACGCGCTCTGCCCTGGTTTTGTCGCTTGCATAAAGATAAACCTTTAAGTCGGCTTCTTTTAACATCCAGATTGCAAGACGGCTTCCAAGAACACAGCTTTCTTTTTTTGCAAGTTCTACCTGATGAGTGTCTACATAAATGTCATAAGAATCATCTGTCTTTGCATTTTCGATAACCTGCGCCAAGGTCAGACCTTTTTCGCTAGCCAGCTGGCGGAATGTATAATTTATGAGCGTAACTCCAAGTGTCTGACTCAAAAGTGTAGAAACCGTAGTATTTCCGCAACCAGACTTTCCGCTGATTGCAACTCGGAGTTCTTTTTTTAATTCCATAATGTTCTCCTTATTAAAACACTAAAAAACACCGCGTTAGCGAAAGCACAGAACGAGGTGAATCGCATCCCAACGGTGGCATGTAATTTATTCAACATTTTTGCTCTGTTCACGGATGTTTTCCAGAGCATCTTTTGCATTTATTACCATCTGCCCTACTTCCGTAAACTGATTTTTTGAACCAATTGTGTTTATTTCGCGGTTTGCTTCCTGACAGATAAAATCAATTCTCTTGCCCGGAACAGGATTTTCAGAAAACTCTTTTCGCAGAGCCGCAAGATGACTTTGCAGACGAATAATTTCTTCGTTTATCGTGTATTTTACGAGCATTGAAGCAACTTCGCTCATAATGCGGTTCTGGTCTGCACTGTCGCCTAAAAGTTCATTAAAACGGCTCGTAACCTGTTCCTTAAACTTTTCTTCCATTTTTGGCTGCCATTCCTTAAAAAATGCAGCGCAGTTATCGAGAACTTCAAGTTTTTTAAGCAGGTCAACCTTAAGGTTTTCGCCCTCGCGGATGCGGTCATTTATAAACTGCTCAAAAACTTCTGTAAACACGCCTTCAATCTTTGCCCAGTAACTTTCTGCGTCAAACTCGTGGGTAATGTTTAACACTCCGTCCTGGCTTACAATCAGCGATAGCGGAATGTTGTTTGAGTCATAGCCCAAAGCTTCGCTTATTTTTGCAATTGCATTACGATACATAACGGCAGCCTGTGGATCCGGATTTACAGTTGCCGTAGAATTCATGTCTTTTACGCGGATTGTAAGGTCAACCTTACCACGCACAATTTTTGAAGAAACAATCTTTCGCAATTTTGATTCAAGAGGATTTAAAAACGACGGAAGATTTACGTTTAAATCCAGAAAACGATTGTTAACGGATTTTATTTCAACGCTAATCTGTGTGTTCTCTACGATCGTTTCCTTAAAGCCGTAGCCTGTCATGCTGTTCATAATTTTTTCCTTAAAAGTAAAATCTACAAAAAAAGCCGTGTCAAAACTCATTAGCCTAAAAGCGCAAGAGTTTTTAGCACTCGTATATAAAAAACCGCAGACAACGCCAATCAAAAATCGTGGCCGCCTGCTCTTTTTCAATTTTTTACAATTTTTTTAATTCTTCGAGAACTTTAGTTCCAACCTGCCAGTTGTTGCCAGCCCCCATCGTTACAAAAAGATAACCGTCCGGATATTCGCTTCCAGAATCTTCATTCAGCATTTTTAGTGCAACGTCGGCGGCGTTGTCAAATTCCCTGCAATAAGTAACATCTTTATGATATTTACGCGCATGCTCAGCCAAAATTTCGCCGTTAACGCTTGAATTTGCTCCGTTTTCTCTGGCACTTCCATAAATTTTATTTATTATTACTCTGTCTGCGCTCGAAAAACTACTTGCAAACTCTTCGAGCAAAGCCTGAGTCCGAGTGTAAGTGTGGCTCATAAAATCAACAAGGATTTTGTGTCCCTTATAAAATTCCCTAAAACCTGCAAGAGTTGTTTTTATTGCTGTCGGATGATGGCCGTAATCATCAATAAAAATTACTTCCTGCCCAAAAGAATTTTTTGCCCTGCCGACAATTTCGCTTCGGCGTTTTCCACCACAAAAACTCAGCAGACCTTTTTTTATCTGCTCAAAATATTCTTTTGGTTCTTTTCCTGCAGTTTTTAAGAGTTCTACATTTAATGCAATAGCTGCAAGAGAATTTTTTACATTGTGCAGACCAGGCACACAGATAGCACATTCGCCAAGCCCAGAAACAGTAAAATATTGTTTTCCGTTTTGGATCTTACCAAATTCAACTTTATACATTCCTTCAGCTTTTTCGCCATAAGGAATAAGAGTTAAATCGCTTCGTTTTTTTAAGGCAAGGCCCGCAACTTCCACAGCACCTGCATCGTCAGCACAATAAATTAAAGTTCCGCCAGAAGGAAGCAGACAGACATAGTCAACAAAGGCATTTCTAATGTCTTCGTAAGTCGGATAATAATCCTGATGATCACTTTCTACGGAAGTTAAAATAATTTTCTGCGGAAAAAAAGACATAAAATGCCGCTGATATTCACAGGTTTCTGCAATAAAAAAAGGCTTATTTTTTTCTGAGTGTACAGGGCTCGTGTAAGTGCAGCCACCAAAAGAAGAAATTATGCTTCCTGCAAGAACAGCTCCAGGCAATTTTAATTCTTTAAAAATAGAGCCACAAAGCCCGGTCGTTGTAGTCTTTCCGTGAACTCCGCAAACTCCGCACGAATATGCATTTTTAGAAAACGCTCCCAAAGCCTGGGTGTAAAGCAGTAAAGGAATTCCCTTTCTTTTAGCTTCGGCAAGGTCTGGATTAGTTTCTGGATTATACGCGCTTGAATAAATTACCAGCTGAACACTGTCCGTAATATTTTCTGCACTAAAAGGAAGTACCTTTATTCCAAGTTTTTCAAGAATCTCGTCTGTATAAAACCGCTCGGCAACATCACTTCCAGTAACAACAGCCCCACGCGCATGTAAAATTTCAACAAGGGCAACAACTCCAGTTCCCTTTATGCCAACACAGTGAATATGAAATCCGGCAAGATTTTCCGGCAAATAAGAATAGTTCATTTGAACCTATTTTACTTCTTTTAGGGTTTTCGTTCAATTATGGGGAGTTTTCGCCTTTTTTTTCGGGCGTTACCCGCAATAAATTGCGGGTCGCGCTTTTCAGGGTTCCGCGCAACTGCGCTTCATTGCTGCGCAACGCTCTTCGCGCGCCCTTACAATCGCTAACGCAAAAAAGTCAAAAAATAAAAGAAAAAGATTTTATGCTTCAACATTCAAAGAATTTGCAGAAAGCTGCAAATACATCTGGTCAGCAAGACCAAAACCTGCATTTTTTGTCAAAGTTGTTGAATATTCATCAAAGAGCATATCTTCGTACATTTTTGAAGCAAAATCAGAATTTCCGTCAGCCTTTACAACTGTTTTACGCATCTGATTTACCATCATTTTTACGATATAAGATTCCATCTCCAGCGATTTTTCGTAAAGTTTAGAAGTGCGGTCAATTGTGCGCTGCTGAACATGTGCATTCGCCTGATTAGCAGCCGCCCCAACTGGCAGAGAGTTTTTATCTTTTGGCGAAGTAAAAGTTCCTGCAAAACCAGAGCTAAAGTCTCCGTTTAAGCGGCCGTCTTTACTAACCTGTTCACCTGCAAGATTTTTTCCGTCACAAGCGCTGCCGTAAACACTGCGGACAAGCTCTTCAAACTTTCCTTTTTCGCTGGAAAATTGAGCACTCTGTAAGGCAGTCTGTCCGCCTGTTATTGCATTTATTCCGCTAGTAAGTCCAACAGTCATATTTACTCCTAAAAAATTCCGCGTCCGTAACGGTTATCTATCTACCTGCAAGCTATCGCTTTAAGTTAACAGCAGTACTGAGCATTGAGTCTGTCGTCTGAATTGCTTTTGAATTAAACTCGTATGCCCTCTGAGCTACAATCATCTGCACCATTTCGTTAACGACAGAAACGTTCGACATTTCAACAAACTTGTGCTTTGTAACGCCAAAGCCGTCAAAACCCGGGCGACCGGCAATAGCTTCGCCAGAAGCATTTGTAACCTTAAAAAGATTGTCTCCGGCAGCTTCGAGTCCTGCATTATTAGGAAAACGGTAAAGTTCAAGCTGGGCAACATCCATCGGTTCATTCTGACCAAAAACCTTTACACTTACGCGTCCGTCATCGGCAATTGTAAGCGAATGAATGTCAAAACCTTCCGGCAAAACAACTTCCGGCATAACACGCAAACCGTTCGATGTAACAAGCTGACCGTTCATATCAACCTTAAAAGAGCCGTCGCGGGTGTAAGCATAGCTTCCGTCATACTGCTGAACCCTGAAAAAACCGTCGCCTACAACAGCAACATCTGTATCAACTCCAGTATTCTGCAAAGAACCCTGAGAAAAAATCCTCTGGGTTGCAGCAACCTTCGTTCCGGCTCCCTGCTGAATTCCAACAGGAGTTACAGTATCTTCAGTTGCAGGAGTTCCTGCGAGTTTTACGTTCTGATAAACAAGGTCTTCAAATTCAACTCTCTGCTGCTTAAAACCTGTCGTGTTTACATTTGAAAGGTTATTCGAAATCGCATCAAGATTTGACTGCTGACCGTTCATTCCAGTAGCAGCCGTCCACAAGCTTCTTACCATTTATTCATTCCTCCCAAACGCCTAACGAGACAAGGCAACCTTTGTCCACAGAGTTGACATCATTGCGTCTTCGCTCTGAATCGTCTTTTGATTTGCTTCGTAAGCTCTGTTTACTTCTATCATCTTTACCATTTCTTCAACAACATTTACGTTACTTGTTTCAACATAGCCCTGCATCATTTTTGGACGCTCAGAGCCTTCCGCAACATAAGCTGAACCAGAAATATCATTAGCCGACCACAGGCTGTTTCCCATTTTTTTTAAGTAGCGTTCATTGTCAAAGCGGACAACCTTTATTCTGTCAATAAATTCTCCGTCTTTAGAATAAATCATTCCGTCTTCGTTTACGTTGAACTTATCATCTTCCAGGTGGATTTCTCCATTTTCGCCCATAAGAGGATAACCGTCCTTTGTTACAAGAACGCCTTCTTTACCAAGAATAAAATTTCCGTTTCTTGTATAACGTTCCCCGGCAGGAGTTTCGACAGAAAAAAATCCTTCACCCGACAAAGCAAAATCCGACGAAGAATCAGTTGCCCTAAAAGAGCCCTGCTCAAAAGATGTATAATTTTCGTTAGTTTCAACCCCAAGACCAAGTTTTCCAATAATTGGAGCAGCATCGGCTGAACCAACAGAAGTTTTATAAACTCCGTCAGCTTCAGTTCTTCTCAAAAGAAGCTCAGAAAAAGATTTGCTCATAGAAATGTCACGCTTATAGCCAGCAGTATCAACATTTGCAAGATTGTTCGAAATAGCATCAAGTCTGTTCTGCTGAGCATTCATTCCGCTTGAACCAATATACCAGCCTCTGATCATATATTCTCCAAATAAAAAAACTTACATTCAAATTATCGGAAACCCATTTTTTTTATTTAGATTTTAATTTTTGTTTTTTTATGGAGCACAATCTGCATTCTCGTCTGGCTTTTCGCCCTTGCGCTATTCGCTTCATTCTGCTGACATCCTGTCAGGCAACAAATGCTACGCATTTGTTGCGGTAAACTTTCTTTATGTGCCGTCCGTGGCACAAAATAACAGACGAAACTTCTTTTTTTTTCAATAAAAGACAAGTCAGCAGAACGCCTTTGGCGGGGCTACAATCCAGGCTAGTTTGTAAGGCTCATTTTTACATCCACGTTCTCGACTTTCAGGCTAAAACTTCGTTTTTTTAACATCTTTTTTAAATTTGTATAAAAAATACAAAAAATTGTGTTATAATTTTAGAATACGGCTTGGGTTTTACTTCATGAGTGATGGTTTTATTTTGAATATCGTTATCTTAATTCTTTTAATTTTACTTGTTGTTATTTCTATCCTGCTTTTTAGTTCATTCAAATGGATAAAAAACAAAATCCTAAAAGACGAACTTACCGGGCTTTCTACACAAAAAAAGTTCATTGCTGATGTAAAAAAACTTCTTGAAAAATCAACTTCTCCAAAATATTCACTTGTCTCAATAGACATCAATTCGTTTCGTTATATAACACAGGTTTTTGGCCAGGACAAGGGCAACCAGATTATTACAGAACTTGCAAAACAGTTTAAGGCAACAGCTCCAAAAGGAGCTCCCATGTGCAGAAACTACAATGACAATTTTTCAATTCTGCTCGAAACAACAATTCTCCCGATTCTCGAAGATTTAATCGTCAACATGACAACTGTAACTCCCAAAATAAAAAAATTGCTTCCGGAACATTATAAACTGGAGTTTTCAATCGGAGTTTACGAAATTAAAGATCCAACAGAAGATATTGCCATAATAATGGATAAAGCTCAGACCGCCCGCAAAGCAGGAAAAACAAGCTTAAATCCCAAAAGAATTTGCATCTTTACATCTCAGATGGAAACAAATTCACAGCAGGAAAAAGACATTCTCTTTGACATGGAAAGAGCTTTTCAGGAAAAAGAATTTGTCGTTTACTACCAGCCGAAATTCCTTTTTAATTCTCAAAAAATAATCGGTGCAGAAGCACTCGTCCGCTGGAATCATAAAAAAAAGGGACTTTTATCTCCTTCATATTTTATTCCAATGTTCGAAAAAAACGGATTTATCGAAAAAATCGACCAGCTTGTTTTCGAAAACGTATGTCAGTTTCTCGACAAATGGAATAAATCTCAGGCAGACAAGGCCGAAAAACAGCCACTTACGATAAGCTGCAATCTTTCGCGCGTACAACTTTATAATCCGGACGTTGCAAAAACCTACAAAGAAATTGCTTCTAAATACGAAATTGCACCTTCAACAATCGAAATCGAACTTACAGAAAGTTTAATGCTCGACAACAAAGAACGTCTTTTAAAAGCCATGAACGAAATCCGCAATGCAGGATTTTCTATTTCCGTAGACGATTTTGGTTCTGGATTTTCTTCATTAAGTCTTTTAAAAGATATTCCGGCAACGGTTATAAAACTTGACAAGGAATTTTTAAATTCCCAGGATACAAAAAAAGAACACATAATCATAAATTCTGTAATCAATATGGCAAAAAACTTAAATATGGAAACAGTTGCCGAAGGTGTAGAAAACCAGAAACAGTCAGACCTCCTGAAAAATATGGGCTGCGACATTGTTCAGGGCTATTTTTATGCAAAACCAATGACAGAAAGTGATTTTACAGAAAAACTGAATACTTCATTAAAGAAATAAATTCACTTTAATGTTTGAGTTTTACGCCTTTTTTACGGGAATTAAAACAAAATGCTAGCCTTAAATTCATTTGAAAACTAAAAATTGCGGGTTTATAATTAAATAAGCAAATTTTATGGGAGAACGTTATGAGCACAAAGAAAAAAACAGAAAAAACAAGAGTAATTTCGATTATTCTTGGTGGTGGAAAGGGAACTCGTCTCTATCCGCTTACAAAAGAACGCTCTAAGCCAGCAGTACCTTTTGGTGGTAAATACAGAATCGTAGATATTCCAATTTCAAACTGTATAAACTCAGGTTACAGAAAAATCTATCTTCTTACTCAGTTTAACAGTGCGTCATTGCATCATCACATTACAAATACATACAATTTTGATAATTTTTCCGGAGGATTTGTAGAAATTCTTGCTGCAGAACAGACGCTCGAAAATTCCGGCTGGTTTGAAGGCACTGCAGATGCTGTACGCAAAAACATGATTCACTTTAAATCAGCAAATCCAACTCACTACATAATTCTTTCAGGCGATCAGCTTTACAGAATGAACCTCGAAGACTTTATGAACAGCCATATTCAAAGTGGTGCTGATATTACAATTGCAACAACTGCTGTAAACCGTCACGATGCTTCTGGTTTTGGAATTATGAAAATTGATTCAAAAAACAGAATCACAGCATTCCAGGAAAAACCGGCTCCTGATTTAGATATTTCTGACTGGAAAATTCCTCAAAACTCCCGCGGAGATCTTCCAGAAGAAAAAGAATATCTTGCTTCTATGGGAATCTACATTTTTAATGCAAAAACCATGGAAGAAGCTCTCGACAACAACTTTACAGACTTTGGAAAAGAAATCATTCCAAAATCGATAAAGACAAAGAAAGTAAATTCCTACATTTTTAACGGTTACTGGGAAGACATTGGTACAATCCGCAGTTTCTACAATGCAACACTCGATTTAACAGAAAATGTTCCTGCATTCAACCTTTACGATGTAGAAGAGCCGATTTACACTCATATGAGAAATCTGCCTCCTTCAAAAATCAATGGTGCAGAAATCGAAAACTCACTTACTTCCGAAGGTTGCGTAATTTCAAAAGCAAAACTTAAGCGTTCTGTAATTGGTGTCCGTTCCACGATAGAAAATGGTTCAGAACTCGACGGTGTAATCATGATGGGTTCAGACTTTTACGAAACAGAAGAAGCAAAACAGGAAAATGCTCAGAACGGAAAACCAAATATCGGAATCGGTAAAAACTGCAAGATTGCAGGAACAATTATCGATAAAAATGCAGCAATTGGAGACAACTGCCAGATAAACGTAAGTGGAAAACACTACGAAGACGGAGACCACGGCTTGTTCTATGCTGCTGACGGAATTATAGTTATCAGAAAAGGAAGCGTTATTCCTTCTGGAACAATAATCTAACCCTGACAAAAAACAAAAACTGATAACGATGCCGGATTCAATGTACGATAAACTGGGAGAACTACTCAGCAAAGCTCTTGAATCCGGCAATTTTTTTACCCAAAATCATGAATCACAGGCTTCAACTTTTCAAAAATCTCAAGACCAATATACAAAAGAATCAGCAAATAACAGGACAACAGACGAAAAGTCAGCACAAAACACTAAAAGCGCAGACAGTTTTACACATCCAGCTAGCACAAATAAAAATCGTATAAAAGTGCAAAATAAAAAACTTATAAAATACGCTCATTTTAACGTGCAGAAAGCCTGTGCCTTAGTAGGCATTAGTGAGGGCATGAGTTATGAAGAAGCAAAAAGAGTTTTTAGAAAAAAACTGTTCAGATTTCATCCGGACAGGAATGCAGATAACGAAGTAATGCGAAAAATTACAAAACAAAAAACAGAAGAACTTTTAGCAGCCTGGAAAATTATTGAAGAATGGTACAAGACTTAAAAAGTTCCAAATGTCAGTCCAAACTCGATGCTGGAAATTTCTTTCCGCAACAGATTGACGAGGTGACTGCACGGCAATGACGATTTGTATAAGATTCCAGGTTGTTTCCGGCAATAACCGGCAGGACAATATTTTTTTTAAGACTAGATGAAAAAAAAGACAAAAAAAATAGTTTTTAGCAGTCCCCTTAAAAGTTTAATCATTGTTTTCGTCATCGGTTGAAATTAAACCATATTCGTTAAGTTTGCGGTGCAGGGTTTTTCTTCCTATTTTTAAAATGTCAGCTGTTTTTGTTTTATTTCCTTTGTTGGCTTCCAGGTTTTCGAGAATAATAATCTTTTCAGCTTCATCTAAACTTATTCCATAAGGCACAATAATTTCAGATTCTTCTTTTTTATTTTTTAATTCAATTGTTAAATCTTCCGGTTGAATTTCATCTGAACTTGCCATTACAACTGCGCTTTCTACACAATGCTGCAATTCGCGGATATTTCCAGGCCAGTCATAATTGAACAAAATATTTTTAGCAGCATTAGAAAATCCGCGAATGTTTTTATTATTTTCTTTATTATATTTTAAAAGAAAATTGTTCAGCAAAAGAGGAATATCGTCTTTTCTTTCCCTGAGCGGCGGAACAGTAATTTCAATTCCTTTTAAACGAAAATACAGATCTTCCCTAAAACGCTTTACAGAAACTTCATCTTCCAGTTTTTTATTCGTTGCAGAAATAACACGAACATCAACTTCGATTGTATCTTCGCCACCAACTCGTTCAAACTTTTTTTCCTGCAAAACACGCAAAAGCTTTACCTGAACGTTCTGATTTATTTCTCCAATTTCGTCCAAAAAAATTGTTCCACCATCAGCAAGTTCAAATTTTCCTTTATGGAGAGTTTCGGCGCCGGTAAAAGCTCCTTTTTCATGACCAAAAAGTTCACTTTCCAAAAGGGATTCACTCAAGGCAGCGCAATGAACTTTTATAAAAGGTTTATCGTGCCTTGAAGAAGTTTTTTGAATTGCATCGGCAACAACTTCCTTACCAACTCCACTTTCGCCTGTTATAAGCACGCTTAATTTAGAATCAGCAACCTTTTTTATAAGTGTGTTGACTTTTTGCAAAGCAGGACTTTTTCCTATCATATCTGGAACTTGGGTCTTTGCCTTAACTTCCGATAAAAGTTCCTGATGCTGTAAACTTAATTCCCTGCCTTTTAGCGCTCTTTTTACGACAAGTTCAAGATGTTCAAGATTTAACGGTTTTGTCAAAAAATCGTAAGCGCCATTTTGCATTGCCGAAACAGCCGCATCTATTGAACCGTGACCAGTTAAAACAATTACAGGAATTCCTGGCATTTCTCTTGTAACTTTTTTTAACACATCTTCACCAGAAGTGCCCGGCATTCTTAAATCTGTAATTACAAGGTCAATGTCACCTTTTGCCAGATATTCAAGACCCTCGTCGCCATTTGCTGCAATTTTTACATTGTAGCCGTCCATTTCAAAATCGGCAGCAAGACCTTCGCGGATATTTTTTTCATCATCAATGACTAAAATAGTAAATTTCATCTTGTCTCCAATAAAAAGCAAATACTAAACTCAAAGTCCTGACATTAACTGTCTTCAGAAATAGTTTTATGCGTTAAAAGTTTTTTCTGCGTCTGAGGAACTGGAATTGTAAGAGAAAAACAACTGCCTTCGCCCAAAACTGATTCAACAACGATGTCGCCCGAAAATTCCTTGATGATTTTATACGCCATTGCCATACCAAGCCCGGTTCCGTTTGCTTTTGTCGTATAGTAAGGCTCAAAAATCCTTGACTTCACTTCTTCGCTCATTCCACAGCCGTTGTCTTTAATTTTTAGAATAAATTTGTCGTCTTTTACAGAAGTTTCAAATTGAACAAGCCCAAAAAAAACTTCGTCAAAAGCATTTGTCTTTAAGCTTGCCTTAAAACGTTCTTCAATTGCCGCAAGAGCATTTTGAGCAATATTTACAAGAACTTCGCGGAATAATTTTTCGTCGATTAAAAGTTTTGGATCTTCGCTGCAAAGTTTTGAAGTAACCTTCACTTTTTTTTCGTTAAATTCAGGAGTAATAAAATCTATAAAACTGTTAAGAAGTGAATTTACTTTTACAAGTGCAAAATTGGCAGAAACAGGGCGCACTGCCATTAAAAAATCAACGACAATTTTGTTCAGACGGTCAATTTCCTGATTTACAACTTCCAGATAGTTTTCTGTAAATTTAGGATCTGGCAAAAGACCGTCACCGTCTCTCTTCTTTTTTATTGCTTTTTGCAGTAACTGAATATGAATACTTATTGCACCGAGAGGATTTTTAATTTCGTGGGCTACGCTGGCTGCAATGTTTGTAAGGCCTGCCATTGTTTCCATGCGATGCAGCAAAACTTCCTGGTTGCGCTTTTCTGTTACGTCATCAATTAAAATAATGTTTCCAGAAATTTCATTATTTTGAACTAGCGGCGTTACAGAAATTTCAATAAAGCGGACACTTCCTCCAGAAGTAGCAAGCGTGTATTCTTCGCTTATGTTAGTTTTATTGTTTTGATCACAATCCTTAAAAAAATTTAAAATTTCTTCATCGTCTATCAGTTCATAAAATTTTTGATTTGAATTTTCGTCAGGCAAAGCTTTTAATGGCAAAAGGCGTTCAGCTGCCTTGTTTATCTGAATTACAGTCCATTCTTTTGAAAGACAGACAAGCCCTGTCGGCAGAGAATCAAAAATTGATTTGAAGCACTCACTTTGATTTTTTAATTCACTAAAAAAAAGTTCAATCTGAGCGGAAGAAAGTTTTGAAAGCTTTTCGTAAACACGGTTTGAAAATTCCTGCATAATCACCTCTGAAAATGCGATTTTCTGATTGCAGCTAAATCCCTGTAAAGTTTTTCAAGAGCAGCAATCGGTTTTTGGTTATAAACAGAAACATTATTAAAACATTCCCGAATCGCCCTTATATTTTTTATTTCAACTTCGGCATTCCAGCCACAAGTGTTGTCTTCGGATACAGGATTCTTTTGTGCTTCTATCAGCTTTTGAAGAAAAATTCTAAAAAGCGTCCTTGGCTCAAAATCTCCGCATTTTTTTATAATTTCGCTTATTTCGATTAAATGATTTTGTTTTATTCCACCATAAAAAGTTTCTGCACAGTTTTTTAATTCAAAAGCAGAAACTGGCAAAAAAGTTTCAAGATACTGGTTAATATTTGAATTTCCTTTTTGCGGATCGTCATGAAAAACCCTTTCAATTACTTCTTTGTGTTGTGCTGTCGAACGCTGAACAAAATTATAAGTTCGTACGCGGGAAAGAATTGTCGGCATAACTGCCCCTCGACTGGAAGTTGTTAAAATAAAAATTGCATCAGCCGGCGGCTCTTCAAGAATTTTTAACAGGGCGTTTCTTGCGCTTTCGTTCATTCTGTCAGCATTTTCAATAATAAGAACTTTTTTTCCTTCACTCGACTTCATTCTTGCCCAAAACGACGCTTTTCTAATATGTTCAATAGGGAGAGAATCATACATAAAAGAATTTTCAAGCTTTTGTGCAGATTCGAGAATTTTTTTTGTAATTTCCGCAAGTTCATCATTAGAAGGAAGTTGCAGAGCAGGATTTAATTTTTCAAGCTGGTCATTGATTTCTTCTACAAGTGGCGAAAGTTTTGAAAGTTTGTCATCGCCTTCCCATAGAACAAGGCTAAAGCGCAGGGTAAGTTTTCTTACAGCACGAATATAAAGATAGGTTGCAGCCTTAAGGTAGGAATAATTATTTGCACCAGCGTCCAATAAAGTTCTTGTAGCAGCTAAAATTTCAAGTGAACAGTCGCGAGGGCCTGTTAAAATAACGTTTGTTCCGTTCAGTTCCTTTTGTTTTTTGCACGAAGGACATTCGCAAAGCCAGTTTCCTTTATTTTCTACAGAACTGCAGGACAAAACACGCGCAAGTTCAAGGGCACAGGTAAGTTTTCCGCTAGAAGCAGGACCGCTTAGCAAAATGGAAGACGGCAAAGTATTCTTTTTTATATCGTCACTTAAAAGAAAAGCAGAATCCTGATAGAGAAGATTTTCAAACATTACACAAACACCGCACTCAAATTTTTTATAGGCTTATCAAGCAAACCTGAAAGTTTAGCCCAGAAAAATGAATCGCCTGTAAGAGAGTCCACAGTAAACCACGGCTGAGCTTTTAGAAGAACGAGAATAAAACAGATAATTGCAAGACCTTCTAAAACACCAAGAACAAAGCCCAAAAGTCTGTCCAGGCTTTTTAAAATATCACCGCTTGCAATACTGCCAATTATTGTCTGAATTATTTTTACAAGAAGAAATGTTGCAATAAAAAGCAGAACAAAGGAAATTACAACGCATGCAGTTTGAATTTTTATTATATTTTCAAGATAAGGACTCAACTTTCCGCAAAAAAGAACGGCAACTAAAATTCCTGCAATTATAGAAAGTTTTCCAAAAAGTTCTTTTATAAAACCTTTTGCGCAAGCCATAATTCCAAAAAATAAAATTATTATAAAAAAAACAATATCAACAAAAGAAAAATGCATTTTTTCCGCCTTAATTAGTCTTTATTTTGAATTTCATTAAAAATAAGTTCAGCAATTACAAGGGCAGCTCTTTTTCCGCCTGCAAGATTTTTAGCATTTTCTGCCATTTTATTACGCGTATCGATAACTAAAAGTTTTTCAAGTTGAATTTTTAAATTGTCAGAAGTTGCCTCTTTTCCGGCTAGAACAAAGGCGGCACCATTTTTTTCAAAAAAACGCGCATTATCAACCTGATCTCCGCGAGTACCACTGCCACACAATGGAACTAAAACGGCCGGTTTTCCTTCAACTGCGCTTTCCCAGATTGTATTAGCCCCAGCACGAGAAAGAACAACGTCTGCACAGGCAATAACATCTGGCATCTGCTCATAAATAAAAGGATACGGAAAATAAGAATCTGTCTGCTCAGGCACAAAATCAGCATCTTTTGCACCGCATTGATGTACAACATTAAAACGCTCTGTAAGCCAGGAAAGATTTTGAACAACAAGTTCATTTAACTGGTGAGCACCAAGACTTCCGCCAAGAACGAGCAGAACAGGCTTAGATAAATCTGCATTTTTTCCGGTAAATAAAAAATCCCGACCTTTTTGTGCATCTGCGTTATAAAAAACAGGGCGAACAGGATTTCCGGTAACAACAGCCCTGCTTTGTTTGTCTTTTTTAAGATATTCTACAGTTTGCGGATAGGAAACGAGAATTTTAGAAGCAAAGCGACTGTTTAGTTTTGTTGCAAGACCAGGAGTAAAATCGCATTCATGAGTAAAAACAGGAATTTTTAAGATTTTTGCAGCAAGACAAGGAGGAACAGAAACAAAACCTCCCTTAGAAAAAACTATTTTTGGTCGGATTATTAAAAGTCTAAAAAACGAAACAAAAAAACCTGCAATGATTTTAAAAATATCAAAAAAGTTCTGGATCGAAAAATATCGTCTTAACTTTCCTGAAGGAATTCCGTAAAAAAAATCGGCACTTTCACTCTTTTGAACAAGAGTTTTGTCCATTCCTTTACTGTTTCCAAACCAGTAAATCTTTATATCTGTACCATTATTTTTTGCAAGAGCCCTTAATTCGTCGGCAATTGCCAGGCCTGGATAAATATGGCCACCAGTTCCGCCACCAGCAAAAACTATTTTTATACTCATTGTGTTATTATGACACACTTTTTTTCTTTAGACAAGAAAAAAGCCGGCTTAAAGCTCAAGCCGGCTCAATCTTTAACTTTATTTATAAAACTACAGTGAAAGTCTTAAACTTGCAGCACCAGACCATAAACCATCGTCTGTAATGTGTCTAAGATCTGCAGTAATACTCATTGTAAAATCGATTACAAGGAATCTTAAACCAATGCCGGCAAAAATCTGTGGCTGGATTGCATTAAAGTCAAATGAATCAGTTTTATATTCGCCACTGTCTTTTGTTTTTACAGTTTTACCTGCAACAGATGCAGCGTCTTCAAGGCTAGATGCATAAGTCTGGTTATATGCCCAGTCCCAGGTGTTGTTAGATTTTGAAACAAGGCCTCTTACACCAACAAAAGGAGTTATAAAAAGCAATGTTTTAGAAATCTGTGCCTGTGCGTACATTGTGTGAACTTTGTAGTCAATATTTGCAGAAGCATAATTACTAGAAACACCAAAAGTTCCCTGGTTATAGAAATATCCTGCTCCAACACTGATTTTAGGCATAATAAGTCCGCCCTTTACAAGTGCATAACGAACATCCATACCAACAGTAAGAAGGTCAACATCAAGATCTGCACCAAAGCTGGAAGTGCTCATTTTGCCTGTTTTTATTACAGCAATGTCAAAGTCAAAAGGAAGAAGCAAACCGCCAATGCGAAGGTCAGCTGTAAAAACAGGGAAATAATAATTGTCTTTAATATTTATATCGTTAAGACCAAGAGCATCTACAGCCTGTTTTAATCCGCTTGTATCAATATGAGTAACTCCAACGTTAACGCCGGCACCAAGATTTGGCGGAACAGAAATAAGCTGACCAATGTATGCATTTGCCCAAACATTCTGCTGGGTTGCAGCCTGAGGAACTGATATAGAAAGCTGTTCTGCAAAATCGTCAAATCCAGAACTGATTTTATCAGCAGAGTTATTTAATTCATCAACAGCGCTATCAATGTCGCTCCAGTCAAAAGCAAAAGCATTTGTCGAAATTAAAACAAGACCGGCTAAAATTCCGGTAATTTTACTGATTTTCATAAAAACACCTCCACAAAGGTTATAAAAAAAGAAATTTTCAAACTTTTATAAATTATACACACGTAATTTTAACGCAAAAAACAAAGACTGACAAATAACGAATCTTTTTATTTTGTTGAATTCTTACATGGGGCAAAAAAAAACCTCTGAAAAACTTCAGAGGTTTGCCACAGGTTGGAATCGGACCAACGACATACGGATTTTCAGTCCGGCGCTCTACCAACTGAGCTACTGCGGCGTTGATGTATATTACTATATCTGAATCGATATTCTTCGTCAATAGCAATTTTCTATTTTTTTAAATTTTTTTTCACTTTTTTTTATTTTACTGTGCGCTAAAGCGCACGGCCTGCCGCTTCGCGGCAGGGATTTTTGCATACCTTAGGTATGCTACGAGTTTGCAAGCAAACTCGTTATTTTACTGTGCGCTAAAGCGCACGACCTGCCGCTTCGCGGCAGGGATTGTAGGGGCGCGCGGAGCGCGTTCTGCGCCAGCAGAATGAAGCGACTAGCGGAACCCCGAAAAGCCCGGTTTTTGCAAGCATCCTGCTTGCAAAAAGTCGCCCGAATACTAAAAATCCTAGAACTTTATTTTACGGTCTGTTCCCTTGTAATATTCACTGCGGAGTTCGCGGATCTGTTCGTCGTTCATGTAATCGTCAAACGGCATCATACGGTCAATTACACCTTTTGGAGTAATTTCGATAATACGGTTTGCTATTGTAGAAATAAATTCGTGGTCGTGGCTTGTAAAAAGGATTACACCAGGGAAATCTACTAGTGCACGGTTTAAACTTTCGATTGCTTCGAGGTCAAGATGGTTTGTCGGGTCATCCATAATAAGAATATTTGAACCGGCAAGCATAAGTTTAGAAAGCATACAACGAACTTTTTCGCCTCCGGACAAAACCTTTACTTTTTTAAGGGATTCGTCACCAGAAAAAAGCATGCGTCCTAAAAAGCCACGAACATAAGCGTCGTCCTGTTCTTTTGAATACTGCTTGAGCCAGTCTGTAATGTTGTAGTCATTATTAAAATACTGGTTGTTGTCGCGGGCAAGATAAGAAAAACTTGTTGTCTGTCCCCAGAAATATTCGCCGCTGTCTGCCTTTTTTTCGCCGGAAATAATATCAAAAAGTGAAGAAATCGTGTTGTGCTCAATTCCGACAAAGGCAATTTTATCTGTGCGGTTAACGACAAGATTAAAGTCTTTTAACAGCTGAACGTTATCTTCGTCTTTAGAATTCAACTTACGGCATTCAAGAACATTGTTGCCAATATCGCGGTCCGGCTTAAACTGAACAAACGGAAATTTACGGCTTGTAACCGGAAGATCGTCAAGTTCGAGTTTTTCGAGAACCTTTTTGCGGCTGGTTGCCTGACGAGATTTAGCGGCGTTTGAAGCGAATCTCTGGATAAATTCCTTAAGGTCTTTTGCCTTTTCTTCGTTCTTGCGCTTTTGATCTTTAGCCTGCTTCTGCAAAATCTGGCTCATCTGATACCAGAAATCGTAGTTTCCGGCAAACTGTGTAATTTTACCGTAGTCAATATCGCAGATTACTGTACAAACCGTATTCAAGAAGTGGCGGTCGTGGCTTACTACGATTACAACATTTTCAAAACCGAGAAGGAAGTCTTCGAGCCAGTTGATTGATTCAAGGTCGAGACCGTTTGTCGGTTCGTCGAGTACGAGAATATCAGGATTACCAAAAAGAGCCTGTGCCAACAGAACGCGGACTTTCTGAGATTCGTCGAGTTCGCTCATCATTTTGTCGTGGTACTTTTCTTCAAGACCAAGACCAGAAAGCATCTGTTCAATCTGATTTTCAGCTTCGTAGCCGCCGAGTTCACCAAACTGAGCTTCGAGTTCGGCAGACTTAATTCCGTCTTCTTCTGTAAAATCAGCCTTTGAATAAATTTCGTCGCGGGCTTTAGAAACTTCGTAAAGTTTTGGGTAGCCCATCATAACTGTTTCTTTTACGCTGTATTCATCAAAAGCAAAGTGATCCTGCTTTAAAACTGCCATTCGCTCACCTGGAGTAATTATAATTTCTCCAGAATCGCGGTCCTGTTCACCAGAAAGAACCTTTAAGAAAGTTGACTTACCGGCACCGTTTGCACCAATAATGCCGTAACAGTTTCCGGCAGTAAATTTAAGATTTACGTCTTTAAAAAGCGGTTTTTCGCTAAAATGCAGGCTTACGTCTGATACTGTAATCATTTTGCAGATTTTCTCCCATTAAAGATTTTATTTTTCAAAAAAAAAGTACATTTTATTTGCACAACGTCTGTAAAAATCAGACAGACGTTGCCACTTTTTTATTTAGTAAAAAGTTTTTTAATTCTTGCAAAAAATCCAGTCTTTTTAGCAGGTTCGTCCTTTTTACCAGATTTTTTTGAATTTCTGTAAATTTTATTTACATTCTGCTTCTTTTGTGCATTTTTGTTTTTACTATTTTTGCCAGCAACTCCAGCAGATTTTTCTGCCGTTTTTGCACCAACACTTTTAGAAGCATATTTTTCCTTATAATACTGCATTCTTTCATCAGCAGTCATTGTGCTCAACTTTGCAAGTTCTTCCGCACTTGAATGAACAGTCTTTTCTTTTTCTGCAAAATTGCGTTTTGTTTTTGCAGAAGTTTTTAAGTTTCCTGTTTTTCCAGAACTCTTTGAATTTCTTCCTCGTCTTTCCCTTTTGCCTTCAGAGTTGTCAAAACTCTTTCGTCCGCCGTGTTTTTCGTCTGACTCAAGCTTTATATAAACATTTTTGCTTTTGTCTTCTTCAAAATCTTCTTCGAGGGCAAGGCGACTTGGAATCTGTTTTTCGATATAGCGTTCAATCGGCATTAAAGAATAAACATCCTGCTCAGAACAGAAAGTATATGCTTTGCCTGATTTTCCGGCTCGGGCGGTGCGTCCGATTCTGTGAACATAATTTTCTGCTTCGTTCGGCAAATCGTAGTTTACGACCATTGCCAAATCGTTTACGTCAATTCCGCGGGCTGCAACATCTGTAGCAATAAGACACTTTATTTTTCCGTCTTTAAAATTATTCATTATTTTTAAGCGACGGCTCTGCGGAAGATCTCCGATTATAAATTCATTCTTTACGCCGTTTATCGTTAATCGTTTAGAAAGAATTTCGCACATTTTTTTTGTATTGCAAAAAATAATCAGACTTTCAGGCTGTTCACGTTTAATAATTCCCAAAAGCAGGCGGATTTTATCATCGCTCGAAACGTGAATCAGTTCCTGGTCAATTTCGTCAACAGTAATATTCTGTGCCTCGATTGTAATTTCCTTTGCTTCCCGGGTATATTCCCATGCAAGATTTTTTACATAAGAATTCAGCGTTGCAGAAAAAAGCATTGTCTGTCTTATTTCTGAATCCGGCAAGAATTTTACGATTTTTCTTAAATCCGGGTAAAAACCCATATCAAACATGCGGTCTGCTTCGTCAATTGCAAGATAGGCAACCTTGCTCAAATCCATTTTTTTAGATTCGTGCAAGTCTATTACGCGGCCTGGAGTTCCAATTATAATATCAACTCCGTCCTTAAGCTCTTCAATCTGTTTTTCGTAGCCTACTCCACCGTAAAAAGAAGCACAAACAAGTCCGGTGAACTTACCAAGTTTTTCAGCTTCCTGTTCAACCTGGACTGCAAGTTCGCGGGTTGGAACCATAACGAGAGCTTTTTTACCTTCTGCCTTACCGCCAGACAAAAGCTGCTGCATTATTGTCACAAGAAAGGCAGCCGTTTTTCCAGTTCCGGTCTGAGACTGAACATAAAGATCTGAACCGTCAAGCGAAACTTTTAATACCTGCTCCTGAACCGGAGTACAATTTTCGTAAGAAGCTTCCTGGAGCCCCTTAAAAAGATTTTCATTTAAATTTAATTCTGAATATTTCATGGCTTTCACTAAAAAAAATAATTTACAAACTGTAACTAAAAATCAAGTTTATGTAGAAAATTTTAGAAAAGTATACCGTCTTTTAACATTCTTTTCAACTTTACGCAAAATATTAGAAAATAAGAATGTGGGCGCATTCTGCCTTGTGGCAGAACCGGGCTTTTCGGGGTTCCGCCTGTCGGCTACAATACCTTCGGCATCGCGCACGCGCGCCCCTACAATCCCATTGCGCGTATGGTAGTTACTGTTTTTATCTGTAAGAAGTGACTGATTCAAAAGGATAAAAGTATAAACTGCGTTTTATTTTAAATCTGCTCAATATGGTTAATTTTTTTAGATATAAAAATGGACACTTCTTACCATCGAGAAATTACAGGGATGTAATTTCCCGATACCAATCCCCATTGCGCACTTTTCGCACAGTTAAATCATCATGGCAGGAAAAAGCGTAATACAAAAACAACTATCTTACCCGTAAATTGAACGTTCCTTTTTTTTTATGTATAGTAAAAGCACAATGGAAAACACACAGGACAAAAATCACTATCAGGCAGAGCTTTTTGCAAACCGCCTGTCAAAAAAATACCGTCAGTTAAAAAAATGGGCACGCAAAAACAGAATTACCTGCTACCGCCTTTACGACAAAGACATTCCGGAAGTTCCACTTGCAGCAGACCTTTACGAGTTTTTACCGGACGAAATTTCTACCAAAACAGAATGCGCACTTTTTTTGCGCGAAACAGAAAATGCCATCTCTCAAAATAATCAGAACGTAATAAATGACTCAAAAGCGCGCACTTTTCTTCACCTTTATCTTTATGAACGTCCTTACGAAAAAGACGAAACAGAAGAAGAATTATGGTTAAACGAAATGGCAAAGGCAGCCGCAAAAACACTGCAGATTCCAGAAAACCATGTAATTCAAAAACTGCGCAAAAAACAAAAAGGTGACAGCCAGTACGAAAAGCTCGAAACTTCAACAAAAATCGAAGGCATAACCCAGGAATGTGGTCAGCTTTTTAAGCTCAACTTAAGCGAATACCTAGACACAGGTCTTTTTTTAGACCATCGCTCTTTAAGAAATACTGTTCGCTCAAATGCAGGCGGCAAAGACGTACTAAACCTTTTTTGTTATACAGCAAGTTTTTCTGTTTATGCAGCAGAAGGCAGAGCCCGCCGTGTAGAAAGTGTTGATTTAAGCAATACCTACATCGCCAGGGCAAAAGAAAACATGGCATTAAACGGATTTACAGACAAAAATAAATATCTGTACACAAGGCAGGACGTAACCGGCTTTTTAAATCAAAAAAATGCCGAAGTAGAAAACGAAGAAGGAACAAACCGTTACGATTTAATAGTTTTAGATCCACCAACCTTTTCAAATTCAAAAAACACCCAGAATGTTTTAGATATAAACAGAGACTGGAGTACACTTTGCGCAAAATGTCTTAAGATTTTGCGCTCAAAAGGCGTTTTATATTTTTCGTCAAACAGCAAAAGACTTTCGTTTAACGAAGAAGAATTAAGACAAAAGACAGAAGGCTTAACATTTACAGTTCAGGATATTACAGAACAGACAATTCCACAGGATTTTAGCGGTAAAAAACCACACCGCTGCTGGAAAATTCAATTAGCATAAAATTTTGACAGTAAAGCAAAAATGACACAAAAGCTACAGATTGTGTCATTTTTTTTGCATAAAAAAAATCCGCCCGAAAATCGAGCGGATTTTATAAGGTTAACCTTATTTAGATTCTTTGTTTGTAAGACCAAAACGTTTGTTGAATCTTTCGATACGTCCTGCAGTATCAACAAGTTTCTGCTTACCTGTATAGAATGGGTGGCAGGCAGAACAAATTTCAACGTGAATGTTCTGTACTGTTGAACGTGTTTCAATTACATTGCCACACTGACAAGTAATTTTTGTCATTTTGTATTCTGGGTGAATACCTGCTCTCATGTTTATCTCCTTTACACTTGCCCGATATTAAAGCAACCCCAGTCATCTCTAGCTTACGCAAAAACCAAACGGTGCGTTTCTATCATTTCATCACTGTTAGGAAGCAAGTTAACACCACAAGCGCGATTACCTATATTATCAGTTTTTTATGCAACGAGTCAATTAGCAAACACTCAATTACTGAGCAGCCGAACCTGTATTCATTGCAGACAAGAAAGCCTTGTTATCCTTGCTCTTTTTCATCTGCTGTAAAATAAGTTCTGTAATTTCAACATCTTCCATTGGAGCAATAACTTTGCGCAATACCCAGATTTTCTGCAATTCGTCTTCTGTAAGCAAAAGTTCCTCTTTTCTTGTTCCGGACTTTTTAATGTTAATTGCAGGAAATAATCTGCGTTCTGCAAGTTTGCGGTCAAGGTTAATTTCGGAGTTTCCAGTTCCTTTGAATTCTTCAAAAATAACTTCGTCCATGCGACTTCCTGTTTCAATAAGTGCCGTAGAAACTATTGTTAAAGAACCGCCTTCTTCAATATTGCGGGCTGCACCAAAAAATCTCTTAGGCTTATGCAATGCATTTGAATCAACACCACCCGAAAGAACCTTTCCAGAAGTTGGAACAGTAATATTGTAAGCGCGGGCAAGACGTGTAATTGAATCAAGCAAAATTACAACGTCGCGTTTGTGTTCAACGAGTCTTTTTGCTTTTTCAAGAACCATTTCTGCAACCTGAACATGGCGAGTTGCCTGTTCATCAAATGTTGAAGAAATTACTTCTCCCTTAATGGCTCGTTCCATGTCAGTTACTTCTTCCGGGCGTTCATCTATAAGAAGAACGATTAAATAAACTTCCGGATTATTCTGAATAATTGCATTTGCAATTTTCTGCATGAGGATTGTTTTTCCGGCTTTAGGAGGAGCAACAATCAAAAGACGCTGACCTTTACCAATCGGAGCAAATAAATCAACAATTCTTCCAGAATATTCGTCACTTACAGTTTCCAGACGAAGTTTTTCGTTCGGATATAAAGGTGTAAGGTTTTCAAAAGGAACGCGGGTCTGTGCAACACGAGGCTCGTCAAAGTTTACAGTTTCGATACGAAGAAGTGCAAAGAACCTTTCTCCTTCTTTTGGAGAACGAGTCTGTCCGTAAACTGTATCACCAGTTTTTAAATTAAAAAGGCGAATCTGGCTTGGGCTAATATAAATATCGTCTGGACCTGGCAGATAACTGTTTTGAGGAGAACGCAAAAATCCGTATCCGTCTGGTAAAATTTCAAGTGCACCAGAAGCAAAAATAAGTCCGCCACGTTCTGTGTGTGCTTTTAAAATATTAAAAATCAATTCCTGCTTTTTCATTGAAGGGATATCTTCTTCGGCACAACCATATTGAATAGCCATGGAACGCAATTCCGGCATACTCATTTTTGTAAGGTCATTGATTAAAAGACGTGGTTTTGATTCATATTCTTCTGGATTTTCGATTATCTGAGCGGCTGCTGTAGCTTCGTCTCTTGCTGCATTTCTTGCAGCAATTCTTTCTCTATAGGAAGGTTTTCTGTTGTTAAGGTGCTGGCGGTTGTTATATGGGCGTTCATTTCTTTCTGTTTTTTCTGAATCCCCTTTTTGAACAACAACTCTTCTTCTTGGCTTTACAACAACTCTTGTTTTTTGTTCTTCTTCGCCTTCAGAATGTTCTTCAGTATTTTCAGAAGTTTGTGTTTCGGCTGTATTTTCTGTAGTTTCAGACGTTTCTTCTGTTGCAGTCTGTGCAGGACTTTCCGTTACATCTGAAGTCTCTTCCTTTACGCTCTGTCCGTCATCTGTAATTTGTGGACTTTCAAAAGACTGAGGCTGAATATCAAGCTCCAGCTGTTTCTGAGATTCTTCTGTTTCAGATTTAGTTTCTTCTGATTTGTCCAAAAACCGGCGCTTAATCAATGCCATTTGGTTTTCTCCATTAAAATAAAAAAGATATAAAAAATAAGAGTAACTTTATGATTTTAAAATACGGATTTCTGATATTACCCAAAATAAGATTTTCAAGAACTTTTGATATTTTCAATTATGACAACAAACAAAAACACCTGCGAAAAATCTAAAAGAACATCAGGTTTCCCTTAAAATATTATACAAAAAATGGATTTTTTGAAAAAAGAACTGATAACTCGATTATATTATCTGCACAAAAAAAGTCAACAAGGATTTTTTTTAAATTCCCGTTCAAACAACTCTAAGAATAGTTAAAAAAGCTCGATAAAGACTTCCGTTTTATATTTTAATGTGGCAAATCTGACTTTACGATTAAAGCCTGTCTAAATTCTTCCGAAGCAACCGAAAATAGATCAACATCCGGCTGTTCCTGCAACATTGTAACCTGTCCTTCAAAATCTACATCATCGGCAATACGAAGTTTTGCAGTAGTAATATCACCTGTCACACAACTGCCGGAACACATTTCAACACGTTCTTTTGCTTCTATATCGCCCTTTACTTTTCCTGATATTACAAGAGAATTTACTTTAATTTCTTTTACATCACAGATAGCAGTTTTATCAATTTCGAGGTTTCCACTCGCATTTATTTTTCCACTGAATTTTCCAGTAATTACAAGCTCGTCTGTAAATTCAAGTTCACCGTCGAACTCTGTTTCCTGTCCAAAAACCGTAAGATTCTTTTTTTGATTTTCGTTTTTATTTTCTATTTTTTTTTCTGACTTTTCTTCTTCAATCTGCGACATGTTTTTTATCTTACCCTATTTAATTCAACTTCGCAATATAAGTAATTTTCTGTAAAGGGCTTAAGCATTTTTAAAACTTTTCCAGATGAACTTATATAACAGGTTTGCCCGCTTACCGATGAGCGCAACATAGGAATTCCGTTTTCTGCAGACCGAAACACCGCGACAGCAAGATGCTGCATTTGAGAAGCCTGACTAAAACTCCACGAATCATTCGAAATATTTATCAAAAGTTCAGCTCCGTTGTCTGCCATTTCATTTGAAATATCAGTAAAAGTATCTTCAAAGCAAATCGGAGTTCCCAAGGTAACGTCATTACAGGTTAAAAGTTTTTTAGTCTTCCCGGCAAGATACCACTTTCCATGAACAACTTTCCTTAAATAATATTCAGAAAAAAATTCTTTAAAAGGAAAATCTTCAGAAAACGGCACAAGATGATTTTTTTTGTAAACCTGCCAGTTTGGAAGGATCGTATTTTGTGTCGGAACAATAGGTTTTGTCGGAGTAAATAAAATCGCACTATTATAATTTTTAAAATTTGTTCCGATTAAAAACGAACAGTTTTTTGAATTTATATAATCAAACAGGTCCGAAGCAAGTTTTACGCGTCGTTGGTCAACACCAGGATTGCGTCTGTAAACAAAATAAGAAACAACATCTACAACCACTGCACTTTCCGGCCACACAACAAGTTGAGTGTCTGAATGTTCTTTTAATGCCTGATCCGTTAGTTGTTTTAGAGATTCAACTTCTTTTATATATTCTTCTATTCCATCTTTTTCAGGATCTGAATTATTTTGAATTAAAACTGTTTTTAAACTTTTCTGCAAATCTTCTTTTGTTGCAAAAAAACCAATAAAGATATACTGAACAAACAGAAGAAAGAAAAAAAGAATTCCACCAAGATAAACGTAATTAAAATGATTATATTTTTTATAATATTTTAAAGTTCCGGCTAAAAGACAGTTAAATAAAATAATAAGAAATGTAATTCCCCAGATTTTTAAATATCTGGCTGATTGAATAAGAATTGAATATTTCCACTGAGTATAACCGCTAATTCCATAACTAAAGCCTAAGTACCCCTGTGCAAATAAATATTCACAAATAAAAAGAATTATACAATTAAAAATAAAACTGAATTTTCTTGTTTTTGAAACAACTTTTAAAAGTAAAAATATAACAGTCCAATACAGTCCAAAAAGAAAAAAAGAAGCAAAACCTGCTAAAAAACTGTAACGTAAAATCCAGTAAAACGAAAAAGCGTAACTAAAAAAGCCATAGATAAAACCAAAAAGTGCCGTTTTTTTAAAACTAAAAGTTGAAATAAATAAAAGAAATGGAATGTAATAAATCCAGGCTAAAAAACCAAGACCTTCTGTAAAAATAAAATTCGGATGAGCTAAAAATTTAAGGATTACCGAAAGAAAAACAGAAACAAATCCCACCAGCAACTGCTTTTTTCCTTCTGCTAGTTTGAAACAGGAAGATCCCAAAGTGATTTTTTTAATTCCTGGCCTGCTCTAAATGCTGCAACATAATGCGGAGCAACTGTAAGCTGTTCGCCGGTTTTTGGATTACGTGCCTTAGAACGACCTTTTCTTAGACGTGGCTCAAAAGTACCAAAACCACGAAGTTCAATCGTGTTTCCGTCTTTTAAGGCATCTTTAAGTTCATCAAGAAGCTGTTCGACAACATCCTGAATCATTTTTTTTTCGCATTGAGTTTTAAGGTAAACAGATTCAACTAAATCATATTTTGTTACTTTTTTAGAAGACATTCTTTTTTACCTCGAAAAATAAAATTAGAAAAAAAATTCCTGATACCACAAGAAGTTTTTATGATACCAGGTTTTTTTTTCAGCTATCCCTAAAAAAAAATATTTTAGAGATTAAAACTAGTTATTTTGCAGCAACTGCACCAAATGAAACGTTAAAAAGCTTCATCATGCGTGACTTTTTGCGAGAAACAGCATTGCGTGTAAGAACACCCTTGCTGCGGGCAGAGTCAAGCTTAGATACTAAAGTTGTAAGCTTTTCCTTAGCAACTTTTTCATCTTTAGCCTGAACAGCTTCTACAAACTGTCTTGCATAAGTGCGAACTTCACTTTTAATTGCTTTGTTGTGCAAGCGACGAACTTCGCTCTGTGCATATCTTTTTTCTGCAGATGATTTTTTTCCAGCCAAAGGAGGCACCCCCAAATAAAAACTTTATAAATATTAACAAAGCAGCAATTTATAGTCAAGATAGATTTTTCTTAATTTGCATTATTATATAAATTTAGACTGTTTTTTCAAAATATCTGGAGTTTGCTTTATTGACACAGGATAACCTAATTGATATAGTATTCGAACATATTCGAATATTTTTTGGAGGATAGTCATGGCTGGTGCTAGTAAGAACTCTCGTACAACAGTTGCAACACAGAAATTTGAATGCCCTGAATGTGGTGGCGAAATCGTAATGAAGACTTTGTACGAAAACGGAAGACTCCGCAACGTTGCAGAGTGTTCAAAATGCAAACTCACAAAACGTCGTCCTAAAGATTTTAGAAAATAACTTTCTTTAACGACCATATAAGTCCTGCAGGCTAAAGTACACAGCCTGCGGGATTTTTTTTTGCCCATCGAGACAAACTGATTTTTATTTTAGAAAAAACAAACCTAGCCCTGGCTGTAGCCCCTTTAGTTGGCACGAAAGTGCCAATGAAGCGCAGGCGGAAGGGCGAAAGACAGGACGAGACAACTAAATGCGCTCCTAAAAAAATCAGTCAATTAAGGCTGCAACTGCCCCACTGATATTTTCCAGAGTATCATACATTTTTTTTGTCTGCGGAATACTTGAAGTAAAAATACGGCCATACTGCTTTTCTGCAATTCGCCGGTCAAGGACAACAACCGCACCTTTATCTGTATTGCGCCGCATAAGCCTGCCAAATCCCTGTCTAAACTTAATAACCGCGTCAGGCACAGAAAGTTCCATAAATGGAGAGCCACCGCGCTGCTGAATAAGTTCCGACTTTGCCGCAAAAACAGGATTACTTGGAACCCCGAACGGAAGTTTTACGATTATTACCTGAGAAAGACTATCACCAGGAACATCGACGCCTTCCCAAAATGAATCTGTCGCAAAAAGAACGCTTGTTTTATCTTCCCGAAAAAGACTCAAAAGGCGGAATCTGTCGTCGTCCCCCTGCTTTAAAATTTTTATACCCGAAAGCCTTAAGGCTGTTCTTGCTGTATCGCAGGCATGACGCAGAGAATCATAAGAAGTAAACAAAACAAGGGTTTTTCCGCCAGAACTGCGAATTAACTTTACGACGGCGTCTTCTACATAGTGCTGAAACTCAACAGCATTGTCCGGAAAAGGCGCGTCCTTTGTAACCGCAAATAGCACATTCTGCTGATAAGGAAACGGAGACGGAAAAGTCTGTTCAATTACCCGTTCGTTTTCTACAAAAGAAACGCCCGTATGTTTTTTCCAGAAGTTAAAGGTATTTCCAATACTCAAGGTTGCAGAAGTGCACACAACGCTGTCCATTGGTTCAAAAACGCCACTGTTCATTGTCTTAGAAATATCAAGCGGAGTTTGAATAAACTGAACGTAATAAGGATTTTCCATATTTTTTGCAGCGGACGAACTGAGCTTTGATTTTTGAATCCAAAAAACAAAATCAGGATGTTCACTCCAGGAAAGAAAATTTCCTAAAACAACTGAACAATCTTCGAGACGGCGAAGAACACTTTTTGTTTCGTACAAAACCGGCTCGTCGCTAGCGTCTTCTGGAATACAGTCAAAAAGTTTGCGGACATTTGCGACAAAATCTGCAATATGTTTTTGCAAAACCTGCATTGCATACAAAACATTTACAAAACGCGTGTGTGAAGCCTTATAAAGGCGAAGAGTGTATTCATTTTCCAGTAAAAGCATTCCGACATCTTCAAGATTTTCTAAGGCTACTTTTATCTGGTTTACGTTTTCGATTAAATCATTTGAATTTTCTTCGGACATGGCAAGAGACAAAAGTGTAAATAAAAAACCTGCAACACTTCCACGCCGAGTTCTATATAAAAGGTTCAGTTGTTTTTGAATTTTGAATCTGTTAATCTGATTACTGAAAAAAGAAGTTGCGGCATCTTCGATTCCGTGAGCTTCGTCAAAAATTATGCGTTTATACGGCGGAAGAACTGCGGTGTCTTCAAAACCTGCACCTTCCAGTCTGGATTCTATATCTGCAAACAAAAGATGATGATTTACAACAAGAATATTTGCATCTGCGGCTTCTTTTCTTACCTTCATTACAAAACATTTTTCACGATGAGGGCACTTCATTCCCATGCAGGCGTCAGCTTCTGAATTTACCTTCTGCCAGATATTTTCCGGTGGCATAAATGAAAGATCACTTCTGCTGCCAGTTGGTGTTGTCTTTGACCATTCAAAAATTTTGTCGAATGTTTCCTGTTCGTCGTTGAATAAATCGCGTTCTTTGCCTGTTTCGTCAAGGCGACGTAAACAAAGAAAATTCTGTCTTCCTTTTACTAAAACTGCTTTTACTTTTTTATTTATGATTTTTTCAGCAAGAGGAATATCTTTTTCGATCAACTGCTGCTGTAAATTTATTGTCCCTGTAGAAACAATTACGCGTTCTTTATTTTCCAAAGCCCAGAACATTGAAGGAATTAAATAAGAAAATGATTTTCCAACTCCAGTTCCAGCTTCAAAAATTCCGATTTTATTTTGATTAAAAGCCCGGGTGATTTTTTTTACGAGTTCAAGCTGAACTAATCTTTCTTCGTAATTTTCAGAAGATTTTGCAAACGGACCCTCTTTTGAAAGATAAAAAGCAATTTCTTCTTCATTGAACTTTTTTATAACTTTGGGAAGAATCGGTTCCATTACAACATAAACTTCAGCAACCGAATTATTTACAATGTAAAATCCCTGAGCACTTTCAGAACAATCAGAAGCAACTGCCAAATCAGCATCCGAAGGAGAAAGATTTCCGGAGGGGTGATTATGAATTAAAACATTTGCTTTTCTTGCCTGTGAATAATTAACAGGAACAGTATTTACAGAACCTCTGGCAGCAGCAATTACAGAAACAACAACGCCCCTTTCATTTATTGTACCTGCAAAAAAAACTTCATTTCCGCCAGCATTTTTTATCTGCTCCCTCATTTCCTTTCTGGCATTTTCCGAAAAGCGTCTGTTAATTTCCACAAAAAAATCTCCGAACAAACTATAACAAATTCTGCCATGAATTTTAATAAGGGCAAAAAAAAAACCTTGCAACTTTACGTTACAAGGTTTTTACATCTCCTAGCAGAATTGAACTGCTGTTGTCGGGATGAAAACCCGATGTCCTAACCACTAGACGAAGGAGACATACCAGCTGTTCGTCAGCTGACTTTGATATATTAACAAATAGTAAAAACTTGGTCAACACCTAAATTCAAATTTTTTAAAAAAAATTGATTTTTTTTATTTTTTTTTACATTCCTATATCAAGCTTTTTAAAAAGTTTTTCTTTCAGGAGTTTTTCATCTGGCAAGTCCAGGCCCATTGCTTCTGCAGCCGACAAATCTTCAAGAGCTTTTCCATCTTCACCTAATTTTGAATAAGCTACAGCACGTCTGTATCTTGCATGCGATTGAAATTCATTAATTTCGAGAGAATCAGAAAATGCCTCAACTGCTTTTTCGTACTGATGCATAACCGTATAAACAATTCCAATATAATACAAAGAACGAAACCCATTTGGATCGTAATTGACACTCGACTGAAAATCTTTAAGCGCATTTTCATAAGAATTTGCAGCAAAATAAGCCATTCCTCTGTGTTTAAAAACTACAGAAAGAACCATATCCGCTGGCACTGGTTTTGCTTCAAGAATCTGCGTATAAATTTTTATTGCCTTTTGAATTTCGCCATTATTATGAGCGTGAATTGCTTCGAGAAGCAGATCGTCTATTGTTCCGTGGATAAAATTATTTGCCTTGCCAATTTCCAGTGTGTCGGACTTAAATTTTGATTTTTCTTCTTCCGAAAATTCAGATGTAGTTTCGTCAACTTTTTCATAAAAAGATTCCCTACGTTCGGAAGTTTCCTGCTGAAGTTTTTTCTGATAGTCTCGAATTTCCTGAAAAATAGTATCAGCCAAACTAAGGCTAGCATTAATTGAAGCAAGTTTTCTGCGCAATGGCATATCAAAAGGAGAAAATTCCGTTTTATAAATAAGTTCATGCTCTACTTCTGCCCAGGCATCTTGCAAGATTGTTCTTATTTGAATTTCACAGACAAGCCCCTTAGGAATTTCTACATCATTTTCTTGTGGCAGACAATCCTGCGGAATTGAAATTAAAACATGAATAGACTCATATCCAAATTCACGAAAATTATCACCACTACCCTTGTATTCAACTTCCTTTACTGTAAAATTTTTGCGAATCTGCTGTTCAACATTATGAAGGTCTTCGATAAAGGCACAGACAATTCTGATTCCCATCATGTCTGTAAGTTCTACGAGTTTTCCGCGCATAGAAAATTCTTCAGCCTTTAGTCGAAGGATTTTTCTGTAATATGAATTAAATGATTTTATTCTTGATTTATAAGTAGGTGTTGAAGCTAGTTTTATAGTTTTTTTTAGTTTTTCTTCAATTTTCTGCATTATCTCTTGCAGAACAGGATTGTAAGATTCATAGATTTTTCTGATTTCGTCTTTATGCGGGATTGAAATAGTAATTTTGCTCATAATAAAATTTTATCATTAAAACACAAAATCACAAATTTTATTTTTACCGATAACAAAGTTTTTGTTCAAAAAGGCGTATAAAGCATAAAAAAAACCGCCCGACAATTTCGGACGGTTTCCAGAAGTTTCCTTAATAAGAAAACTTATTTTGCATCAGCTGACTGATCTCCAGAAGAAGAACTTCCATCGAGTGAAGATGAGAATGATTCTTCTGTAGCCATCTTAGACTTTTCAAGGTAGCGGTTAACCTGTTTGTTACCAAAACGGCTCATTTCAAGATTCTGACGAGCAGATTCTTTCTTTGTTACGATACCCCAAAGATCTTCGTCTGCAATGTCGCGTTCTGAAGTAAGTTCAGCTTTGTCGTAGATGATTTTTACGTCTTTGAAATAACCGATAAAATCATTTCCTACGTGAGAAGCATCACGAGTGATCTGGAATCCTGCAAACTTAACAAATGGAAGTCCGCGAGGATAGATTGGATATACGCGGATTTCGCGAGTGCGTACTTCTGAAATGTAGTCTGGGTTGTTCCAAGTAAGAGTTTTCCAACCGTCAAATCCAAGGTAACCCATGAAGTAGCGGCGTGTTACACCGTCTGTATCTCCAAGGAGAACATAAAGACCGTGTGGGAAATTCATACCCATTGTAGTAACTGCGATTGATTTAATTGTTCCAACGTTTTTTACAACGCCGTAAGCAGGAGTATCATCGCTGTCTGCTTCGAACAATGTACGACCAGATGCTTTTTCTTCGTCAGTCTGTGGCTGGCGGTTTCCATTTTCGTCTGCTGTAGAAAGTGGTTCATAAGCAGGAATTTCGAATGGTGGAACAATTTTTGCATTTGCATTATATGCTCCAGATGGGAATACGATGCGTACGCCCATTACATTTTTTCCAGCAAATGGAACTTTTGCGCTGTCGCGAACAGGTGCAGGTACTACCTGAGAGTTTGCAAGAGCACCAACAGTCTGTGCAGAACTGTTAAGTAATACTTCCCAGTCACCGAGATACAGAGATGTTTTCATAAGATCTTTCTGATCCTGGTCAAATGACGCACCAGCTGTAACGCCATAATCCATGATTGTACGGCTGTTTTCAGGGATTTCAACATCACTGTCCTGAGCTTTGATAGTAATATCAGCATCCAGTGTTGTAAAATCGATAAGTGTTGATTCCTTTGCAAATACAGATGCACCCAAAAGCATCATTCCTGCAACGGATAAAACGAAAGTTTTCTTCATTCGAAGCTCCTTATATTCGATTGATGTAGCCTTGTTATTCTATAATTATTCTATAATGGTTTTCTTTTGTCAATTATATTTGAGTTGATTTTCAGTGTCCGAAAATACGCTTTTTCCGTCAATAAACAACTCTATTTTCTTAATATACGGAAAATTAGCAATTACGTTTTTTTCCAGAAGTTTATAATTTTCAAATAAATTTACGTCAGGCGACAAATCAAGAATAGCTTCTTCAGAAAGATTCAAAAAGAGGCTTCCCTGCCGTTCAAAACAAAAAAGAACACGAGTTTCCAATGGAAAAACAGGTCGTGCCCGATGAACAGTCGGTCCTAAAAGATATTCTTCAACATAAGCCCTTACTTTTGAAACATCTTTAAAAGATGCAACAGCTCTTGTTTCAAAAACCACATCATTTGAACCAGAAACATAATATTCAAAAGAATACCGAGAACCTTTAAAATAAAATGCATAAAAACAAGCAGAAACTACAAAAATAATAAGCAGAATAAAAATCATTAAAAATCTATGATTCTTTTTTAAGAGCGTTAAAAAATTCATTATTTACCTTCAATTTCGAGTTTTTATAAATATCCAAATGTCGAAGTTATTTTATTAAACATGCAAAATAGCCGTAGCAGTGCGACCTCGTGTCGCGACAAGAAACGCTGTTTCTTGCGGTCAACACAGTCTATGCGCCGTCCGTGGCGCTACAACACAGAAAAATGGACTAGAGTCTATTCTGAGCGCAGCGACTGCATGCGGCTTGCGACAGGTTTTCGGCGAAAGGCTAT